>JBDUBO010000088.1:0-16967 GCA_040004115.1 Gammaproteobacteria bacterium
CGGAATTGCGCTGCAATGCCAGCTTGACTATCTCCCGTGGATGCACGCTGGCGCCGTCAATCGTGCCGCGGAACAGTTCCTGAAATTGAATGAGACGGTGACGCTTGTCCAAGTACAGGCAGCAGAATACCTCGTGTTCCAGATCGCGCAATTGACACGAGAGAAAATCACGGGTGGCGCGCGGGCTTGCCAGCGAGGGGCCGGCGCGCAGAGTCTCCGACAGCTGCCTCCTGGCTATTTCGACCGCTGCCTGGAGCTCCGCGAATCGGGCGAGACCGAGACCCCGCTCGGCGCAGAATCTCTGCCTGTCGGCCGCGATCAATTTGCGCAGTGACTGAAAGCTCTTGAGCACATCGCGCGCTAGATCGAGCGCCGAGTGCCCGGCCGTTCCATTGCGCAAAAGGATGGCCAGCAGTTCCGCGTCGGAGAGAGCTGAGGCGCCCTTGTCGAGCAGCTTCTCGCGAGGACGTTCGTCAGCCGGCCAATCCCGAATTGCCATGCTTGCCAGCTTGGCTCGGTGCCGGTCAACTCACCAGCGGCATATCTCGGGCGAGCGCGGAGATTGGAGCCGCAACGCCGATTTCCTGCATACGACCCATGCGATTGCCGGTCGAGCGCTCGCACCGACTGGCAGCCGGTGGGCTAGTTGCGCTGTCGGAACACTTATATCACGAGAGTTTCCACAAGCGGCACCCGCTTGCGTGCGGCATCAGCCGTGCCCGGAACTCCCGAATCCACCGGAACCGCGGGCCGTTGCTGAAAAATCCGCGACCACTTCGAAAGTCACCTGCACCACCGGTACGAACACCATTTGCGCGATGCGGTCGCCAGGATTGACGGTGAACGGAGCGGCCCCGCGATTCCACACAGAGACCATCAGGGGCCCCTGATAATCCGAATCGATCAGGCCAACCAGATTGCCGAGCACGATGCCATTTTTATGACCCAATCCTGAGCGCGGCAGCAGCAACGCCGCGAGCTTCGGGTCCGCGATGTAAATCGAAATGCCCGTGGGAATGAGTTCTGCGCCGCCGGGGACAAGGATGAGCGGCGCATCGATACAGGCCCGCAAATCCATGCCGGCCGAGCCGGAGGTGGCGTGCTGGGGCAGCGGGAATTCGCTGCCGACGCGCGGATCTAAGATCCGCAACTTGACGGCATGCTGCACCGTCAGGGCCGGCTGATCACAAGCTGGACGACAAAGCGAGCGGTCATCGCCGCGCTGTTCGACCCCGCGCTGTTCGACGCCGAGCAGTTCATCGCCGAGCGCGTCGGGCGCGTACCCGGTCCCGCGGCACGGCGGCGATGGTGCGGCGGTTGCGCGACCCGCGCCGAGGGCTGCCGTCGGGCGGCGGCAGGCGGCTGGCGATCAAGGCAATGAGCTGCCGCGCGACATCGAGTTTCGGTCCGCGCGCCACCTCGACCTTGCCGCCGGGCCAAATGACCGTGAGCGCATTGTCGTCGCAATCGAAGGCGATTCCCTCGCCGACTTGGTTCGCGGCGATCATGTCGAGCTTCTTGCGCTTGAGCTTGGCGCGCGCATGCTCCTCGACGTCATTGGTCTCGGCCGCAAAGCCGACGACGAAGGGCCGTTTGGCCATGTCCGCAACGGACTTGATGATGTCCGGGGCAGGCTCGAGATCGAGCTTCACCGAGACGCCTTGCTTCTTGATCTTGTGCTTGGCGACGGTTACCGGCTGATAGTCGGCGACCGCGGCCGCTGCGATGAATACGTCGGCGTCCGCCACTTGGCGGTGCACCGCGGCGTACATGTCGCGAGCACTTTCTACATTGATGCGGGTGATGCCGGCGGGCGTCGGCAATTGCACAGGACCACTCACGAGGGTGACGTGAGCCCCCGCTTCGCGGGCGGCGGCGGCAACGGCAAATCCCATTTTTCCCGAGCTGCGGTTGGTGAGATATCGCACCGGGTCGAGCCGCTCGCGGGTCGGGCCGGCGGTAATCAAAACATTGAGCCCTGCCAACAAGCCGGCGTTGACCGGCGGCTCCAGCAGGCTGTCGGCGAGCTTGATGGGTTCCCACATCCGGCCCGTGCCGATTTCTCCGCAAGCCTGATTGCCCGAATCGGGACCTAGTATGCGAATGCCGCGCGAGATCAAGATCTCGACGTTCGCCTGCGTTGCCTTGTTCGCCCACATGACCCGATTCATGGCCGGCGCAACCACAATGGGCGCTTCGGTGGCCAGGCACAACGTCGCCAAGAGATCATCGGCCTGTCCGCCCGCCAAGCGAGCAATGAAGTCCGCGCTCGCCGGCGCGATGAGCACGATCTGCGCCCAGCGCGCCAGCTCGATGTGTCCCATGGCGGCTTCCGCAGCGCCGTCCCACAGATCGCTGCGCGCCGGCCGGCCCGACACCGCTTGAAAGCTCATAGGCGAGACGAATCGTTGCGCCGCACCCGTCATCACGACTTGTACATCCGCGCCGCGCTCCATCAGGCGACGCACCAGGTCGGGACTCTTGTATGCGGCGATGCCGCCCGTGACGCCCAATAATATTCGAGTCTTCGACGTCAATGGATGCCCTTCAGTTCTTTGAAACGAGCGATGTCGTTCTCGAATTGCTTGCGCATCGTCGTTTCCTCGCTGCGCTTCTCGACCAGGTTCTGCTGCTGCGTGCGGATGTCATTGCCGACGCGTACCAAGTCCTCGGCGAGCTGATCCGGCATGGCCGGTGCGTTCGCGTCGCTGTTGTATGGCTTGAAGTGCATGCTATTGACGCGCAGCTTCTTCAGCTTGCCGTTCAACACTTCGAGAAAGGTCGACGTGACCCTGATTTGATCGCCGACCAACGTCACCCGCTGGTCGCGCAGGCGTTCGATTTCCTGAACCGACGCGTAGGTACTCAGCAAATTCCGGTCGCGGTTCTGACTCTGCTGTGCCTCGAGCTTCTTTTGATCTTCGGCGGCCAACTGCTCGGGGGTCTTCTGCGCGTCGAGGCGATTGATTTCGACGCCTTGAGAATTAATGATGTGTCGCTCTTCGCCCGCGTATTCCGGCGGAATGCGATCGCCGTAATGGGTAACTCCGTTTTCATCCACCCATTTATAAAGAGTGCGGCCATTTCCGCTGCCGGCCTCGGCCGCAAAGCCCGTCAAGGCGAGCGACGCCACAGCGCACAGAATCCAAGCGACGTTCTTCAAGCGCATATCCTTAATGGAAGCGGCCGCCATTGTGCGGCGAGCGCCCCGCCTTTTCCAGGGGCCAACCCTCAATCTGCAACCCCGTAGCGCTCCTTGTACCTTTGCATGCGCTCGAGGTCGTCCGTACGGCCCTTAAGGGATGAGTGTTGCATCAGGTCGGCCAGTTTGATGACGGTAATAACCGGTATTGCATACCGCTCCTGGACCTCTTGGACTGCCGATAGACGGCTGTCCGGCGCTCTTTCCTGGCGATCCAGGGCGAGCAGCACTCCGGCTGCCTGCGCGCCGGCTGCTTGGATGTTTCCCAAGGATTCCCGGATGGCGGTGCCTGCCGTAATGACGTCGTCGACGATCAATACCTTGCCGGCCAAGGGGCTGCCGATGATATTGCCGCCCTCGCCATGGTCCTTGGCTTCCTTGCGATTGAAGGCAAAGGGCAGGTTGCGGCCCGCCTGCTCCGCGAGCGCGGCGGCTGTGATGGTGACGAGGGGAATGCCCTTGTAGGCCGGGCCGAACAGCATTTCGAACTCAAGGCCGGAAGCGCCGATCGCCGCCGCATAGGCTCGCCCGACGGCGCCGATGGCGGCGCCGGTGTTGAACAGGCCGGCGTTGAAAAAGTATGGACTTTCCCGGCCCGACTTCAACGTGAAATTGCCGAACCGCAGCACACCCAGGCGCACGCACAAATCGATGAAGTCAGTTTGGTATGCCAAGCTCATGGGGACTGATATTATCGCGCGCGATGCACAACGTCATGTTGAATGGTCCTAAGCTCATGTCTGCGTTTCACTCATCGGCGAGGATGTCGAGCCCGGCAGCGGGCGATTGACCGAAGCGGTTAAGCCAACCTTGCGGCAGGCGCTGGGCGACAAGCGCATGTTGGCCGTTCTCTTCTTGAGCTTCGCCTCCGGGCTGCCGTTCAATCTGACGAATTTCACCCTGCAGGCCTGGCTGGCTTCCGACGGCCTCAGCATTGCTGCCATCGGCCTGTTTTCGTTGGTCGCCCTGCCCTATAACTTCAAGTTCCTTTGGGCGCCATTGCTGGATCGGTACTTGCCGCCGATTTTCGGCAGACGGCGCGGCTGGATTCTGATCTTTCAGGCCTGCCTCGCCGTTTGCATCGGCGTCATGGGGTTTTGCTCTCCCACGAAGGAACCCTACGTGCTCGGCGCCGTTGCGGTGTTCCTCGTATTCCTTTCGGCGTCGCAGGACATCGTGATCGACGCCTATCGTGTAGACGCCATTCCGCCAAGCGAACGCGGTCTGGCCGCGGCGGCGGCGGCATTCGGTTACCGCACGGCAGCGATGCTGGCGGGCGCCGTGCTGGTGTTCATCGCCGCCAATGTCGGCTGGCGGCTCGCCTTTCTATTCGTTGCCTGCCTCATGGCGGCCACAATGTTGGCAACCATCCGGGCGCCGGAGCCTGAGGCGCCCGGACACGCGCCGCACAGTTTGGCGGATGCGGTGTGGCATCCCTTGCGCGCGCTGCTCAAGCAAAAAGGCATCTGGGGATTTCTGGTGCTGGTGCTGCTCTATAAAGTGGGCGACGCTCTCGCACTCAGCCTTTACAGCACCTTCATGCTCCGCGGCGTCGGATTTTCTCTGCATGAATTGAGTGTCGCCGGCAAGGTCAACATGACGGTTTCCACCATGGTGGGCGTGGCCTTCGGCGGTTACCTGTACTTGCGATGGGGCGTGTTCCGTTCCCTCTTGGTGTTCGGCATCGGCCAGGCACTCACCAATTTGCTCTACATGTGGCTGGCCTTGGCCGGCAAGAAGGTTTGGCTGTTGGTGCTTGCCACGTCGTTGGACACGGGGATCGGCGGCATGGGGCAGGCGGCGTTCGTCGCGTTCCTGGTGTCGCTGTGCTCGGCAGATTTCAGCGCCACTCAGTATGCGCTGCTGTCCGCCCTCGCCACGCTGCCGCGCAACGTGACGGGCTGGTTTGCCGGGCAAATCGTGCCGGTTATCGGCTGGGCGAATTTCTTCATCCTGACCTGCCTGATTGCAGTGCCGGGCCTGATTTTATTGGTGTTCTTGCGCCGACCGCTGAATGAGTTGGGTGCGCGCGAAGCGGCGCAGGCCTGAATTCGCAAGCAGCAGGCACCCGTCAGAGCGCGAGCTGGAGAGCTTACTCAGCGGCGCATCGATCGATCGTGCGGGGAGGACCAGACGCTGCGCGCAGTGTCCTCGAACTCGCGATCCAAATCTTCTGCTTCCATGTCCACCGCGCCAGACCAGTCTTCCGGCGCGTCCGCCGCATCGATGAGTTCGTCGAGCAAATGCTCGTTCCAGGAATCGAATTCCATTTCGGCGACGGTGCCGTCAAAATATTGAATCTCGATGGTTTGATCTTGCTCGTCGAGCGCGACCACTTCAAAGAGCTCGTTGGTACCGCCACGATACCACTGGCCTACGATCGGCTTGATTGCGTTCATTGCCGTCTCCGTCTGCTATGCTCAACGCCATTCAACTCCCAATAAACCATTCGCGCAATATGTAATTTTTGCGCGCAGCAACATCGCCAGTGATCGAACAGCTCGTCCAATTCTTTGTCGTTTTTTTCGTCGTGGTCGACCCGATCTCGTTGATTCCGTTGTTCGCCGGATTGACGCAGGGAGCGAGCTCCCGCTACAAGAAAAAAATGGCGGGTAAATCAACCGTGATCGCGCTGGTGATCAGCGTGCTGTTCGCTCTGGCCGGCGCAAAGTTTCTGGACATCATGGGGATCTCTTTAAGTTCATTTCGAATTGCCGGCGGCAGCCTGCTGTTCCTGATAGCGCTCGATATGGTGTTTGCCCGCCCGTCGGGCTCGCGCTCGACCACCTCAGAGCGGGAAGAGGCCAAGAAACGCGAAGACATATCGGTGTTTCCTCTGGCGTTCCCCTTCATGGCGGGACCCGGTGCGCTCGCCACCATCTTGTTGACGGCCGGCGAGGTGGGCACGAAGCTGTCGCTGTTCGCCGGCTTCCTGGGCGTCGTCGCGCTGGTGTTCGTCGTGTGTTGGATATTGATGTTGGCGACGCCGCGGCTGATGAAGGTGCTGGGTGTGACCGGCGCCAATGTCGTGAGCCGGCTCTCCGGTGTCATCCTTGCCGCCCTCGCCGTGCAATTCATAGTCGACGGGCTGCGCGGCAGCTTCCTGCACACGGCTAGCTAGGCGCGAGCTCCGGCACCGAGACCGCGGCGGACGGTGGGGGCGGGGGCAGGGGCGGTGCCGATGGCGTACGTTTGGCGTAAGCCAAATCCCACACGCCGTGTCCCAAGCGCGCGCCGCGCCGCTCGAAGCGCGTCGGCGGCCTGAAATCTGGGCGTGGCACATAAGACCCCTCCGCGCTCAAGGACTCGAGTTGCGGATTCGCGTTGCACACCGCCAGCATTTGCTCTGCGTAGGCCTGCCAATCGGTGGCGAGACGCAGTACTCCCGCGGTTCGCAGCTTTGCAGTCAGGGAAGCGACGAAGGTGGGATCGATCAAGCGCCGCTTGTGATGGCGCTTCTTATGCCAGGGGTCCGGGAAGAAAATCAGAATTTCTTCGAAGGACGCATCCGGGATCGCCGCGTCGAGGACTTCGACGGCATCGTGGCAGATGACGCGCAAATTGCGCAGCTGCGCCTGCTCGGCTCGCAGCAGCAGCCGGCCCACACCCGGGCGATGCACTTCGATGCCGACGTAGTCGATGTGCGGATGACTTTCGGCCAAGCTGCCGATCACTTCTCCAACCCCAAAGCCGATCTCGAGGCAGCGCGGCGCGCGACGCCCGAAAATCGCCGTCAAATCAAACGCGGCAACCCCCAAGTCCAGGCCATACGCGGGCCAAAGCTCCTCGAGTGCGCGTTCTTGTGCGTCGGTCAGGCGCCCGGCGCGCAAGACGAAGCTGCGAATGTGACGGTGTCTGTGCATGAGCACAAAGTGTGCCTGATATGATGTGCTGATGCGTAGATCAAAGCGCGGCATGCGGTTGGGGCGTATCCGCAGCTCACTGGCGGTAATGGCGGCTATCGCGCTGATTTCCGGCTGCGCCGGGCTGCCACGGCATGTCGATAAACCGAGAAGCGAGGCGCTCTCCAACCCGGAAGTGACGACGCTCGGCCGCATCGTTGCACAGGAGGAGGAGGGCCACCGGCATCTGTCGGGTATTCGCGTCTTGTCGTCGGGCGAGGAGGTGTTGGCCGATCTCATCGCGCTCGCCGACCATGCCGAACGCACGCTCGACATTCAGTACTACATCATTCATCAGGACGAATCGGCGCGATTGCTGCTGCACCACTTGCGCCTGGCGGCGGATCGTGGCGTGCGGGTACGTCTTTTGGTCGATGATCTCAATACGGCGGGTGAAGATCGTCGATTTATGCACTTAAGCCAGCACACCAATGTGGAAGTCAGGGTGTTCAATCCATTTCCCGGCGGACGATTCGCCACCTGGAGCCGCTTGCTGGCGTCGCTCGGCGACATTCGACGCATCAATCACCGCATGCACAACAAATTGTTCGTCGCCGACAACGCGCTCGCCATCACCGGCGGCCGCAATATCGGGGATCAGTATTTCACGCGCGATCCATTGAGCAATTTCATCGATCTTGACGTAGTGGCTGCCGGTCTGATCGTGCCCGAACTGTCCGCCTCGTTCGATGCATTCTGGAACAGCAAGTACGCCTACCCGATCGCCTCGGTGGCCACGCCGGTGGACCATGAACCGGCATCGTCGACCCCCTTGGACGCCGCCATTTCCACGAATGCCAACTGGTTGGGACACGAGCTGGAATCCGGCAGCGTGGAACTCGACTGGGTGCCCGCGACAGTGCTCGCCGATGGGCCCTCCAAGATCGCGAGCGAAACGTCTCCCGAGGAAGAGGAGACCATTGCGAATAATCTCCAGGCCCTGATGCGCTCGGCAAAAAAGGAGCTCATTGTGATCTCTGCCTACTTCGTGCCGGGAAAGGATGGCATGGAGGTCTTCAGCAAGCTCGTGGACCAGGGCGTGAGCATTCGGATACTTACCAATTCGCTGGCGTCGACCGATTCGCCGCTGGTGCATACCGGCTACTCGCGCTACCGCGCGCGGCTGTTGAAAATGGGTGTGGAGCTGTCCGAGGTGCGACCCAAGCTCGGACAAAAGCGCGCCCGGTTTCATCCGTTCCGCAGTTCCAATGCCAGCCTGCACGCCAAGGCGCTGGTGATCGATCAGAAAACGGTGTTTATCGGCTCCATGAACATGGACGCGCGTTCGGCACACACCAACAGTGAGCTTGGGCTAGTCATGCGCAGCCCCGAGATCGCCCACCAGGTTACCAGCCTCCTCGATGACATTAGCGCCGACGGCAGCTACCGGCTGCAGTTGGTGGACCATAGCGACAAGATCGAATGGGTCAGCGGCGAGCCGGGGTCTGAGAAGACATGGTTCACCGATCCGGAAACGACTCGCCTGCAGCGCCTTACCCTGAAACTTCTCGCGCCATTCGCGCCTGAGGAGTTATTGTAAGGCTTAGGAAATTCGCAGCGTGCTCAAGTAGTCTTTGACCTTGCCGCGAAACCCCTCGCTGCTGGTGACGGTGGCCCCGCCGGCCAGCACCAAGATGAAATCGCCGCGCAGGGTGCGATTCACTTCTTTTACATAATTCATGTTGACCAGGCAGGAGCGGCTGATGCGCAGCATAGGCTGAGTGCGCAGGGCCAATTCCGCCTGCTGCAGCGTGCTGCGCGCATGAAAATTGTCCTTGCCCACGCGAATCACCACATAGTTGCGATCGGCTTCGATCATTTCCACCTGGGCGGCGTCGAGCACATGCAGGTGGCCGCCGAATTCGGCGAGCAGGCGCGGCCGCTCTTCCACCGAAGGGCGCGTGCCGCGCTCGAGCTGCGTCAACAGACTCGCCAGCAGCGCCTGGCGCTCGTCCGCTCCCGACTTCGCATGGCGCGGGCGCACCCGCTCCAAGGTCTTGCGGAAACGCTCCTGATCGAAAGGCTTGAGCAGGTAGTCCACTGCGCAGACCTCGAATGCCTCGACCGCATACGTATCGTAGGCCGTTACGAATACCAACGAGGGGAGCTGGGTGGGCTCCAGGGCGCGGGCCAGATCAATACCGTTCAAGGGGTCCATTTGAATGTCGAGGAACAGCAGCTGCGGCGGCTGCACCCGAATCGCCGTCAACGCGGCCGCGCCGTCGCCGAACTCGCCGACAACGCGCAAATCGCCTTCCGCCTCGCAGTACTCGCGCAAAGCGCGCCGCCCCGCTTGCTCGTCATCGACGATGATGACATCCATCATGCCTCGACCAACGCCTCGGTACGCCTCTTATCGCCCACCGGTGCATGGTGTATTGCCGGTAGGGTAATTACGCTGCGCCACTCACCGTTGGCCCCCGCAGCCGCGAGACCGGCGCGTCCCTCGAACTGTACGGCGAGGCGCTCGCGCACATTGCTGAGGCCGATGCCTTCCTCGCCGGGCGTTTTTTCCGGCGCGATAGTGTTGAACACGGTGAGGGTGAGGGTATTATCCGCCAACTGCGCGCTGATGCGCACGATCACGGGCCCTTGGTGGCCCGCCAATCCGTGGACCACGGCATTTTCAACCAGCGGCTGCAAGATCAAACTCGGTACCCACACAGCCGGAATATCCGCCGTCGCGGGCAGTACCACGCTCAAACGATCCGCAAAGCGCCGCTGCTGCAGTTCCAAATACAGCCTGACGAATTGCAGCTCATCGCTGAGCTTGGAGAAGTCGCGCTCGCCGGCATTGAGCAGGCGTCGCAATAAGTCCGCCAGCTGCACCACCATGGACTGGGCACCCTTCGGGTCCCACTCAATGTGGCCGCGAATGGTGTGCAGCAGGTTGAACAAAGTGTGCGGCGACAATTGCATGCGCAGGGCCGCCAAGCGCGCGGCGCTCCACTCCCGCTCGAGCGCGGCCAACCGCAATTCCGAATTTCGAAAACGCGTGTAAAGCGCGAGGCCCGTAATCAACGCCAGGCCGAACCCGTAGGTCGGCAGGAAACTCACGAAACTGGCCACCCAGAGCGAGAGAAAAAGCGGGTCGAGCCACGGATCGGACACATGATTCATGGCATGGTCCTGCCAGTCCGAGGTGCCCAAGAGCATTTGCGAAACGATCATGGCCGGATACGCCAGGGCCGCGAACAGGGCACCCAAGATCAGCTGCAACGGCAACGCAACAAACAGCGGACGCCACTGAATCCGCAGCGATGCCCAAAATGACACCAGCAACACCGGCAGCAGCAGCGCGTGCTGCCACAGCCGGGCATTCCAGGCCGCAAACAGCGAAAAATTCGTCATGCGCGCCATGCCGGTGCGCATGCTGTACGCATACAAGATGTTCGACAGCGTCACATAGACCCAAAACAGACAGGCAATCCCTAAAAATTGCCGCGGGGTCAGGCCTCCGGCTAAGCGCGGCGCCGATGAGTCAGTGGATCCGATTCCGATCATGGCGGCAAGCCTAGCGCAAGTCAGGCTAATTGCGGAGCTTTGACCCACGCTCCGGGGACGAAACCGTCATTGGAGGGGACGACCTCGACGCGAGCCCACAGACGCTGATAGGGCGGGTGTTATCTCATATAGGCGTCGTCAAACACCGTCCCCAAGGAGATATGTCATGAGGCATTTTGTTACGTCCCGCGCCAAGCTGGCGCTTCTATTGGTCGCCGGCGCGCTGGGTGCAGGCGCTGCGAGCGCAGGCAGCCTGGATACCGATGTACCCGGCCTGGTTGTTCGCTACAGCAGTGAGGCGCTCACCACCCATGCCGGCGTGAAGGATTTGTATCGCCGTATCCAGTTTGCAGCCAAAAAGGTGTGTCCCGAGGCATCGATACGGGACCTTCGCTCCATTGGCGTGGCGAGAGTATGCCGCGAGCAGGCCGTCGCCAACGCGATACATCAAATCAACAATTCACAGCTTGCGGCACTGAACGCCACCAGTTCGAAGAGCGGTTGATGTTGTTATTTCTCAGCGGCCAGCCGCGGGTCGAGCGAAACGGTGCGATGCACCACCGTGATATCGCCGTCCTGCGAACTGGTCGCGTTCTGAGGCCGGGCTCGCGTTAAGTTTCCGTCCACTGGAAAATCGAAGCTCTGATCGAATACCTGAACCGCCAGCGGTAACGGCCCCGCCGCATCGACGCTAAACTCCATGCCCGCAGGCGGCAACCCCACGATGTCCAACAAGGTTGCGCCGGTCTTCAGCCGCTGAAGTTTGGCGCGCACCGAATTGTTTGCTGTCGCGAAATCAACAGTCGCAATTTGTGCGGCCGCCGGAAAGACCAGGAGTACTTCAGGCGCTGCGCGTGCCGACTGTACGTGAATTGTGAAATGAGCGCTCCGGCCGGGCGTTTGCATCGCCGCCGATGAGATCACTGTCAGCTGCGGAGCAGCCAAGGCCATTCGCGGAGCCGCGGCGGTGAACGCCAGAACACCGCTGCCGGCGAAGCGGGGACGCCGCAGAGGATCGAAATGCGCCGCAGCGGCCAGCGATGCCGGCAGCCGCTGCGAGTCGCTACGCGCCAAATATTGAGACTGCCCCGTGTCGGTATCCAACCAGTATTCGAGGTTGATCCGTTCCGGCCAGTCGGTCGAATAGGTGGGCAGGAAAAAGGCGGCCAGCGTGCCGCCCACGACGAAGGTGGCGGCTACGCCCATCACCGTCAGCCGCGAGCGATGGGGCGCCGCGGCCAGCAGGGGCAAAAGACTGGCCGCGCCCAGGCCCAGCACCAATGCCGACACGGGCCAGGCCAAGCTGCCCAAGGCCGTGTAGAGGAATTGCAACTGCGGAAAGACGGCGCCAAAAAATACATATGTGGGCAGCAGGGCGGCCATTTCCGCGGCCCATTGCGCCGGCGTCTGAGATCTCGCCCAACTCACCGTGCAGGGCAGCGCCCCTAGCACCGCAGCGATCACGGTCATGAGCCACGGGTAGCTCGCGCCCGGAACCCAAACCGCGCTGGCTACGGACAAGGCCGCCATGATCAGAGCCGTTCCCACCCAGAATCCCCAGAAGCCGGCGCGCCGCGATGCCCATGCAGCGAGCGCACCGGCGACCAGCAACGCCGTGGCTGCGACGGCCAGGTGCATTGGCAGAGGATGCGCGATCCAGGACGCGCCGCTCAAGGCAGGCACCTTGCCGACCGCGAGACCCAACGCCAGTATCGCGACACTCAGGCCCAACCCTGTCGCCAGCATGCCAAGCGTGCTGAAGAATCCCCATAACACTTGTGAACCCGTCACGGCCCCTGAGCGCAGCAAGATAACCATTTCGGCCAACAGCAAGGTGAGCGCCAGCAGCGCTGCCGGGAGCGTGTAGCGGGTCGGCCAGGCGATGAGCGTGCGCGCAAGGCCATCGAAGAAGACGGATTCCGCGATCGGCGGGTGCGGATTCGCGGTGCTTGCGAGGGACGTAAGCGCGGCCAGTGCATTGTCGCCGTGATGCTGAACACTGCCGGCGTCGACATGCGCCACATTGTCGAGCGGCGTATGGTAGCGGCCAACGTCCCCGATAAAAGCGAAGTTAAAGCCCTGGTATCCGGCAGTCTTGAATACGGTGAAGTCGGTGTCGTTGTCCAGCTGCTTGTACACGACATAGTAGAGGGAATTGGTCATGGGCCGCGCGATCGCCGATGCAAACAGCCCCATGAGCCAGGTGTTCGCACTGCCCGTTTCGAACATGAGGCTGGGGCCGGAGGTGCCGCGCGCATCCAAGTTGACGGCCGCCGAGACGCGCTTGGACAGGGGATGATCGCGGACGAATAACGATGCGCCGAGCATTCCAGCCTCTTCGCCGTCGGTGATGAGCAAGACGATGGGATGAGACAATGCCGGACGCGCCGCGAGGATGCGCGCAATCTCGAGCAAGGCTGCGACGCCGGTGCCGTCATCCGAGGCCCCCGGACCCGCCGGTACGGAATCGTAATGCGCCGCGAGCAGTACCGCGCCGTCGCCCACGGTCGAACCGCGACGCGTGGCGATAATATTGACCGGGCTGCCGCACGTACCTGCGTCAGTGCACACGAAGCCGGATTGCAATTCGGTCGCATAGCCCAACGCCGATAATTTCCTGACGATGGCCTCGCGCACGCGCGCGTTGGCGGGACTGCCAAGGGGATGCGGAACACCATCGCCCACCAGATCCTGCAAGATCGCGGTCGCACGATAGGCGGAAAACACCGTGGGGGAGGCGTCAGCGCCCAGCGGCGTGACCGGGCGGTAGGCGAGCAGGATGACCGCCAGCAACAGCGCGATTCCCGTCAGCGCGAGGCCGAGTCCGCGATTGGATGCGACGGGCATGGGTGATTCTTAAGAGCGGGCGGGATTTTCAGCTAAGTAGCGCTTGATGCCGTTCAGAAGCTCGGCATGCGCAACGTCGACTCCCGCCCAGCCAATGATCTTGACCCACTTGCCGGCCTCAAGATCCTTGTAGTGCTCGAAGAAATGCTGAATCTGCCGCAGGCGTATTTCCGGCACATCGGCAATCGATTTCCAATGTTCGAACAAGGGACAGATATCGTCCGTGGGCACGGCCAGCACCTTGGCATCGCCGCCGGATTCATCGTCCATGCGCAGTACTCCGACGGCGCGACAGCGCACGACCACTCCGGGCAGCAGCGGAAACGGTGTGTGCACCAACACATCGACCGGATCGTCGTCGTCGGCGACGGTACGCGGCACGTAACCATAATTCGCGGGGTAGTGCATCGAGGTCATCATGAAGCGATCCACGAACATCGCGCCGGACTGCTTGTCTACCTCGTATTTGATCGGCTCACTATGTGCAGGAATCTCGATGATCACGTTGAATTCGTGCGGGACATTCTTGCCGGCGGTCACATTGCTAATGCTCATGTCGCGTCATCCTCAAGGCTGCGAGGGCGGGGTTGCGCCGGTCCACATACTACAACCTTAAGAATCGCGCGACGACCTTTAGCTCGGCGACGAACTTTGCATCGCGTGCATTGGTATCGCGGACGCGTCAGTCGACGACGATCGCCCGCGGCGCATTGCCGGCAGCGACGGCGGAATTGACCGGAGTCAGCACGCCGGTGGTTGCACTGACCGTATAAACGGAGACATTGTTCGAGTGATCGTTGACTAGGTAGGCGAACTGACCGGACGGATCGAGCACCATGCTGATGGGAAAAGTTCCCGCGGCGACGGGCGTTCCCGACAGAATCAACGCGCCGCTGCTCGGCGTAATGGAATAGGTGGCCACGTGATTCGCGGCGGTGACATTCGCCGCATACACATAGCGGCCCGCGGGGTCGACGGCGAGGGATTCGGGGCTGGTGAGGGTTGACAGCGGCGAACCGGATATCGCCGTCAGCGCGCCGGTCGAGGCATTGATCGAGTACAGGGAAATAGTGGCCGCGGTCTCGTTCGCCACGTAGGCGTAACGTCCCGTGGGGTCGATGGCAATCGACAGGGCGCCGTTGCCCGCGCCAAAGGGGGATCCAGCGATTCCGTTCAAAGAACCGGTGGCGGAGTCGATCAGCAGCACCGTAACGCTGCCGTCGCCGAAGTTGGTGACATAAAGATAGTTGCCGTCTGGGCTGGCCTTCAGGGAGGTGGGTTCGCCGCCGACGGCAAAGGGCGAATTACTGAGTCCGGTGAGAGTGCCGCTGCCGCCATCAATGGCATAGGCCGAGACGCTGTTCGACGCCAAGTTCGCCACGTAGAGATAACTGCCCGTCGGGTCAATCGTCACCGCCACCGGGCCGCTGCCGGTGGCGATGGGTATGCCGACGGGGGTGAGCGCGCCGGCGGTATTATCGATGGAATACACCGACACGTTGTTCGAGCCGTTGTTCGCGACGTAGAGAAACGATCCGTTGGGATCTACGGCGAGCGCCGCCGGATTGGTGCCGGTCGCCGCAAACGGCGAGCCATTCACGGGCGAGAGGGCGCCGGTGCTGGAATTTATCGCGTAGGCCGACAGGTTGTTGGAGAGTTGATTGGCCACGTAAGCAAAGCGCCCCACTTGCGCGCACGACACGATGACGTTGGTGACGTCGGCCTTGACGATGGTGCCCGAGCCGTTCTGCACGGTGCAGGTCTGCGACGGAGTGGACGGCTGGGTCTTGATCGTGACCGAATAGGCGTCGCCGTTTTTGATGCGGTCGCTGAAGACGAATGCGCCGTTGGAGGCCAATCCTAAGTCGTTGCCCGAATTGTCCTGCAGCACCAGGCCTTGGCCGGTGAGTCCCGTGAGCGTGCCGCCCACCGTGTAATTGGCGCCCAGATTGCAGCCCATAACCACCGACACGGCCAAAGCGACGGAAATCCAAACGAGTGTCTTCACGAAGGCTCCCAACAGTTGCTCACATTGAAATGTCGGACAGCAGTGCCGTGCAATCATTCCCCGACGCGCGACGTCATTGCGTCAAGAAATGTGTGGGTGCGGCCCAATGTTGGCGGTGCATTCATTGTAGACTGCGACGACCCCTTTGGAAAATCCGTGACTGGAGAACGTCGTGCGTTATCACTTACTCGGCCCAACCGGCTTGTACGTATCGGAATTATGTCTGGGCACGATGACCTACGGCGGATATACGGGAATTTGGGAGAGCATCGGCAACCTGCAACAGGACGCCGTCAATGAGCAGGTGAAGTTCGCCTTCGAGGCCGGCATTAATTTCATTGATACCGCCAATGTGTATTCGTTGGGCAAGTCGGAAACTTTGCTGGGACAGGCGCTAAGGACGCTGGGGCTGCCGCGCGAACAACTCATTGTTGCCACCAAGTTCACAGGTTCGATGGATGATTCGCCGAACGGACGAGGTCAGTCGCGGCACCACATATTCACTCAGGTCGACGCCAGCCTGAAGCGCCTGCAGCTGGATTTTATCGATCTGTATCAAATTCACGGCTTCGATCCGTTGACTCCGTTCGAGGAATCGCTGTCGGCTTTGAACGATTTGGTGCGCTCCGGCAGAGTGCGGTCCATCGGCCTGTGCAACCTGGCTGCCTGGCAAATCATGAAATCCTTGAGTGTCTCGGAGCAAAGGGGATTTGCGAAATTCGTCAGTGTGCAGGCCTATTACACCATTGCAGGCCGCGATCTCGAACGTGAGATCGTGCCGCTGCTGCAGGATCAGAAGCTAGGCTTGATGGTTTGGAGCCCGCTGGCGGGTGGGCTGTTGAGCGGCAAGTATACGGGCGCTGACGACAAGGGCCCGGCCGGAGCGCGGCGCACCACCTTTGATTTTCCCCTGGTCGACAAGGAGCGTGCGTTTCGATGCGTCGACGCCATGCGCCCGCTGGCCGCGCAACGCCAGGTGTCGGTGGCGCAGATCGCGCTGGCATGGCTGTTGAGCAAGCCCTTCGTCAGCAGCGTGATCATCGGAGCAAAATCGATGGAACAATTGCGCGACAACATCGCTGCGACGCGGGTGCAACTCAGCGGGGAAGAGATCAAATTACTCGACGAAGTAAGCCAATTGCCGGCGGAATATCCCGGTTGGATGCTGGCGTTCCAGGGCCAGGCTCGCGCCAAGCCACCGTTCAAGGAGTAGCGTGCAACGCGTACCGAGCGGCTACCCGACGATCAACAGGCAGGATAGACTGCCTCGGGATGACTACCACGCGGACGCGGACTTCCATGGCGGGTGCTGACCCGGCCACGACTTCGGCGTTGCAGCTCGACTATTTGCCATCCGAGCAGATTGCTTCCCAGCCTGCTTCCTGGTGGAGGAATGTCTTGGGCGTAGTGGGATTCGAGCGGTTGCCGATTATCGACGGGGCGCTCGCACCGATTACCGCCAGCATGACGCCCGTGCTGGGCGCGAACGACAACCTGTGCGAGG
>JBDUBO010000089.1:0-16917 GCA_040004115.1 Gammaproteobacteria bacterium
CGCCGCTGAGCTTCTCCAGGTCGCCGTGCGACAAAGAGCCGTTGATGCCGCTGTTGTCCTGATGTGTGCCTGGCGCACCCTGCGCCAGGACGGGCGCGCTGAGAACGCACTGGATGCAGACAAACGACGCGAGAACGACGGTACGCGTTCGATGCGACGTAGTCACGGGCGACCACTTGTGCGTGAACATGAGCGGCTACCTATTTAATAGGCCTTGGCCGTCCAGCCAGACAAGGAACTGACGCGGCCACTCGGCCAGCGGACCGGAGTTGCCGGAACGGATGCCGAATCCATGACCGGCGCCCGAGTAAATATGCAGCTCCACATGCGCGCCGGCGCGCCGCAGCTGCAGGTAAAGCTGCGCCAGCCCCAACGATACAGCCGGTTGATCCTCTGCCCCGCAGGCCAGGAATGCGGGCGGCGTATCCGCCCCCAATTTCAAATGCTTGGGTATGGCGGGATACAGCAGTGCCTGGAAGCGTGGCTTGGAACTCAAGCGATCGACGGGATCATTTGGCCCGAGCGCGCTGTCGACGACAGCGGCCGTGGCGGCCAGCGCCGCGAGCTGGCCACCGGCGGAAAAGCCCATCACTCCGATGCGATCCGGATCGACGCCCCATTGCGCGGCGCGGCTGCGGACCAGGCGGATGGCCCGTTGCACATCGGCGAGCTCATTGACTGCAACGGTGTAGGTCGAGCCGGGCGCGCGCGAAAGTCGATACTTGAGCACAAAGGCAGCGACCGCGTGTTCGGTTAGAAAGGCTGCGACGTTGCTGCCTTCATGATCCATCCACAATTCGCTATGGCCGCCGCCCGGTATCACGATCACCGCCGCACCCGCGGCGCGCTCGGGTGCGGGCAGGTACGCCGTAAGGCTGGGCGCGTTCACGTTGGAGACAACGTGCTCGCCCCGCTCCGTGACGCGCACAGTCTCCGAAGTGCTGTGGCCTTCGGAGCCGGGCGCACCGCCCTGCCACAGCACAATGGTCTGCACAGGCGCCGCAGCGGCGATCTCGAAGGGCGCCAGACACAGGCTCATGACCGCTGCGGTGAGAAGATATTTCAGCATCGGTACGCGTGCCGCTAGCGCTGCTCCGGCCTTGCCGGCCAGTCGAGGTTCTCCTCCACGGCCGCCGCGCCGCTGGGCGCCTGCAAAGTAACGCTTAAGCGTAGCGGTGGGTCCTTCTGATTCGGCGGCACATTGCCATTCACGGTCACGGCCTGAACCAATTCCGTCAAGGGCCGCATGCCTGCGATGAGCGGTACACCCTTCGCGTCGGTGATTTTCCAGGTCAGGCGATAGTCATGCAGCGGATAGTAAGGCAGATTCGCGGCGGAATTGGGCGTGACCACCACGGTAAAGCCGCTGGGCGCCGACCCTGCGGCGCCTTCCCAGCGTGCCGTCAGCTGTGACGGAACGGTCAAGCGCTTCCAGGTGCCGTAGGAAGGTTTCCGCTGCCGCCACTCGTCCACCAGGCCGTGGTCGACGTAGCCTTCGGTCTCGCCCGGCCATAGATTGCGCGGCGACTTGTAGTCCTGGTAGCACCACAGGATGGCGCCGGCGATCCAGTCGCGCGCCGCCAGCATGGGCATTTGTTCCTGGAGGGTCTTGACGCGCGCCAGATCCGCTTGCACGGGATCCTTGGCGAAAATGCCGGCGAAGCCCATTTCGGAAATGATCACCATCTTGTGGGGAAACAGCGCCTCCATCCTGTCGAGAGCCGGCGCAAGCGCGGCGGCCGGGCCGTGCCAGGAGCCGAAATATTGATTCATCATGATGAAATCCGCATCGTTAGCGGCGGAGGATTCCGCCCGCTCGAGCTTGGGCAGATTGTCGTCGGCGAAGCTCACGAATCGCTCGGGATCGAGCGTGCGGATCATGTCGCGCATGGCGCGAAAATACGCGATGCCGGCGGGCGTGCCCATGGCGCTTTCGTTGGCGACGCTCCAGCCGAAGATGCTCGGATGGTTGCCGGCCTCTTCGATCATCTCGCGCATTTGCTGTTTCGCCAGCCCCAAGACCCGCGGATCCGCTAGCTGCGCCTCGCTGAACTGCCATACCGGAATTTCGGGAATCAGCAAAATTCCGTGGCGATCGGCATAGTCGAGCACCAAGGGATTCTGCGGGTAGTGCACTGGCCGCGACAGGGTGGTGTGCAGCAGCTTCATGTCATCGTAGTCATGCCATATGGTGCCCCGTGTTTCGGCGAGCCCTTCCCAGGGTGAATCTTCGTGGCGAGCCATGCCCGTCAAGCGCACCCGTTCTCCATTGATGAGCAGGTGGCGATCGCGAATCTGCACGCTGCGCACGCCAAACGTATCGCCGCTCTCATCCAACAGCGCATGGCCGCGGTCCTCGAGCTGCAAGCGCATGCGATACAGATTGGGCTGATCGATGCGCCATAGCTTGGGATTCGCAATCGGCAATGACACAGTGATTTCGCTGGCGCCGGGCTGCAAGGAGACCGAGCGCGTATCGCTCGCCGCGACGCGATTGTCCGGCCCCGTGACCGTGACCCGCAGCTGCACCGGCGTGGGTTCGCCGAAGGCGCTCTGCAAGTGAACGTGGTCGCTCACCTGCGCGCCGCCTGCGCTGGGCGCGGTTCGGATCTGCTGGCGCTCGATCCAAGCCGAACCTGTCGTCGTCAGCCACACTCCGCGCACCATGCCGCCGTACGTCCACCAGTCATAGCGCGCCTCGGCAGTGCCGCGTTCCGCGAATCCCGGAATGGTGGCGATGCCGGGCCGATTGTCGATTTGCACAGACAGCACGTTCGTCGCTCGCAGGTACGGCGTAACGTCGAAGGAATAGGCGGTGAAGCCGCCTTTGTGGCGGCCCAATTCCCTGCCATTGAGCCAGACCCGCGCAACGTAAAAGGTGGCGCCGAAATGCAGCTCGATGTGCGCACCGGCTGTGAGGGACGGCATCTCGAAACGGCGGAAATACCAGGCTACTCCGAGATAGTCGTGCAGCCGGCCGATGTTCCAGGTGTGCGGCAGACTGACGGACTCGGTATCCATGGGGATGGTGGAATTCCAACCGGCCGCTTCGCCCGAGCGCTCGGGATCGGCGCGAAACAGCCAGTCATGATCAAGGTCGGTGTGAGTCGCTGCCCGCACCGGTCCGCACAGCACACATAACAACAGCCCCGGGGCGAGGCCACCACGCAGGGCGCCGATTGCGCCCTGCATGAATCGCGCCCTGACTGGACGACGGCGAATGGTTTGATTTGCAGTCAAGGCATCACCTGTCCACCGTTGACGTGAATATTCTGACCTGTGATGTAGCCGCTGAGCTGCGGCGAGGCCAGGAACAGAAAGGCTCCCACGCAATCCTCGGGCGTGCCGAGCCGGCCGAGATACACCGACTTGCGCATGCCTTCCATGCGTTCAGGCGGAGTGGACGCATGAAACGCCGTATTCACCACGCCGGGCGAGACGGTGTTGACGCGGATCTTGCGTGCCGCCAGCTCGCGGGCGAGGTGCCGGGTCAGATTGTGCACGAAGGCCTTGGACGATCCGTAGACACCCGTGCCGGGGCCGCCGCCGTCGAGCCCGGCGATGGATCCGACATTGACGATCACACCCCCGCCGCGCGCGTCCATATGTGGGACCGCGGCCTGGCAGGTTCCGATCACGGCCTTGGCGTTTAAGTTGAACACCTGGTCTATCCAGGCGGTGTCGGCCTCGAATATGGATCGGCGGCTGATGAGCGAGCCGGCGTTGTTGATGAGCACATCCAGCCCGCCGAGCAGCCTGGCGCTCGCGTCGACGATGGACTGCGGTGCGCCGCCCTGCGCCAGATCGCCTTGCACGGCGACCGCGGTGCCGCCGGCGCGCCGAATGTCTTGTACCACCTCATCCGCGCCCGTCGCGTTGGAGTTGAAGTGCACGGCAAGCCGCGCGCCCTGGCCCGCGAATGCGCGGCTCACCGCGGCGCCGATCCCGGTGCTCGCGCCCGTGACCAAAACCGACTTGCCCCGCAGGTCATCTATTCGCAGCATAGGGAAGGGCGCGATATTAATTGATGATCAGACGTACCATGGCACGGAAATTCAGCCACGAAAATTCCGTATTCATTAAATCGCATTAATATTATAATAAGCGCCGAAGCAGGGTCAAGTGAGCCGTTTCCAAATCATGACGGCCGCTCGACGGTTCGCTCCCGCGCGAACACGCGTGGTATATTGATCATATAAAAGCGGGGACATGGCGACGCTGCGAGCAGTCGCGGACGACGGATACTGTATGACGACCAACAAAAAGCCCCTGCGCAGCAGCAAGAGCTACGGCCCCAAGGACAAGGACGGATTCATTCATCGCAGTTGGATGAAGAGTCAGGGCTTTCCGCCCGACGTCTTCGATGGGCGGCCGGTCATCGGCATCTGCAACACCTGGTCCGAGCTCACGCCTTGCAACGCCGGATTGCGCGATGTCGCGGAGCATGTCAAGCGCGGCGTCTGGGAGGCCGGCGGCTTGCCGCTCGAATTCCCCGCCATGTCGCTGGGCGAGACGCAAATGCGCCCCACCGCCATGTTGTTTCGCAACCTGCTGGCCATGGAAGTCGAGGAGTCGATCCGCGGCAATCCCATCGACGCCGTGGTGCTTTTGGGCGGCTGCGACAAGACCACGCCCGGCCAGTTGATGGGCGCGGCGAGCGTCGATCTGCCGACCATGGTGGTGTCCAGCGGCCCGATGCTCAACGGCAAATTCCGCGGCCGCGAACTCGGTTCCGGCACCGACGTATGGAAATTCAGCGAAGCGGTGCGCGCCGACAAGATGTCGCTGGACGACTTCATGGCAGCGGAAGCGGGTATGTCGCGCACACCCGGAACCTGCATGACCATGGGCAGCGCCTCCACCATGGCCTGCCTAATGGAGGCGATGGGTATCGCCCTGCCCTTCAACGCGACGGCGCCGGCCGTGGACGCGCGGCGCCGCAGAATCGCACAGGAGACGGGGCGCCTGATCGTCGGCATGGCCCGCGATGACGTGCGGCTGTCCACAGTGCTGACGCGCGATGCGCTCGAGAATGCCATCCGGGTGCTGGCCGCGATCGGCGGCTCCACCAACGCCGTGCTGCATCTGATCGCCATTGCCGGCCGTTTGGGCGTGCCGCTGGACCTGGCGGATTTCGACCGGCTGTCGGTGGGCGTGCCGCTATTGGTGGATTTGCAACCCTCGGGAAAATTTCTGATGGAGGATTTGCACTACGCGGGCGGTCTGCCGGCGGTGCTGAAAGAGCTAGCGCCGCTGCTGCATGTGAATGCCCCGACCGTGTGGGGTCAAACCATCGGCGAGAGTTTCGCCGCGGCCGAGTGCTACAACCGCGAGGTGGTGCGTACGCTGGCGGAACCGGCGAACACAGTGTCCGGAATCTGGGTGCTGAAAGGCAATCTGTGTCCCAACGGCGCCGTCATCAAACCCAGCGCAGCCAGCCGCGCACTGTTTGTGCATCGCGGCCCAGCCGTGGTGTTCGAATCCATCGAAGACCTGCACGCGCGCATCGACGATCCGAACCTTAAAGTAGATGCGAATTCGATTCTGGTGCTGAAGGGATGCGGCCCGAAGGGCTATCCCGGCATGCCCGAGGTGGGCAACATGCCGCTGCCGCGCAAGCTCCTCGAGCGCGGCGTGCAGGACATGCTGCGAATTTCCGACGCGCGCATGAGCGGCACTGCCTTCGGCACGGTCATCCTGCACGTTGCTCCCGAAGCAGACGCCGGCGGCCCGCTGGCCATGGTGCGGGACGGGGACGAGATTTCATTCGACGGCCCCAATCGGCGGCTCGAGCTCCTGATATCGCCCGAGGAACTGGCCGCACGCAGTGCGAATTGGCGGCAGCACCCAGTGCCGCCGAAATACTCGCGCGGCTATTATCGGCTGTATGTGGAACACGTCATGCAGGCTGATCGCGGCTGCGACCTCGATTTTCTAACCGGATCCAGCGGCAGCACGGTTGACCGGGAATCACATTGATGCCTGAGCCGAGCTTTCTCGCCGGCGACTGGGGCACCAGCCACCTACGGCTCTTGCTTTGTGATGCAAACGGCGTCGTCCTCGACAGCCGCCATGGCCCCGGTGCGGCCGAGATCCGCGGTCACGAGCCCGCCGCCCACGATGCCGCACGCGTCGCCGCCCGCCGCTACACCGAGACTTTCGCAGCGCTCACGGCGCGCTGGGAAGCGGACTTTGGCGCACTGCCGGCGGTGTTGTGCGGCATGGTCGGCTCCAGTATCGGCTGGATCCAGGCGCCCTACGTTCCCTGCCCCGCCCGGCCCGAACAGATCGTTGATGCCTGTGTGACGGCCGACCCCGGACAAATTCATATCGTGCCCGGCCTGTCGTGCCGCAACCGGTTCCATGCGCCCGATTTTATGCGCGGCGAGGAAACCCAGATTCTCGGCGCCTTGCATCTCGATGGGGCATTGCGCAGCGGGTTACGGATCCTATGTCTTCCGGGTACGCATACCAAGTGGGTGGTGCTGGAGCACGGTTTGGTGCGCGAATTCTTCACTGCGCCGACCGGCGAGTTGTTTGCGCTGCTGCGCGATCACAGCGTGCTGGTGCACAAGCCGGCGGGCGACGCGGCCGCATTCGACGCGCACGCTTTCAAGGAAGGTCTGGCACATTTCGGCGACGCGCCGCAGGCGCAGCTCCTGCATCGGCTGTTCGAGTGCCGCAGCCGCCAGCTCTCGGGCGAGCTTGCACCGCAGTCGGCGGACGCCTATTTGTCGGGATTGCTCATCGCCAGCGACGTGCACGGCGCCATGAGCTTGCTATCCGAGTCCATCGCCGCCGCGGTGCAGCTGATCGGCGCGCCGCAACTGATGCAGCTATACGCCGCCGCCCTGGGTTCTCACGGCTGTGAGGCCATCCAGATGGATGGCGCCGAGGCGGCGCTCGCCGGTCTCACGTATGTGCAACGGCGCCTGTCGCAGACGGCGGTGGTCCATGATCATTGACCCGTCGGTAGCGGCGCGAGCCGCATCGGACGATCCCGCGCTGGTCGCGATTCTGCGCGGTGTCACGCCTGTGCGCGTTGTCGAGGTCGGCGATGGGCTGTACGACGCCGGCATTCGCGCCATCGAAGTGCCGCTCAACTCTCCCGAGCCATTTGCCAGCATCGCAAAGCTCACGGCACGCCGCTCCGATTGGACCATCGGCGCGGGCACGGTGCTCAAAGCCGAAGATGTACGCCGCACGCACGCAGCCGGCGGGCGCCTCATCGTCTCGCCGAACTGCAACCCCGATGTGATCCGCGCCGCCTTGCAGCTCGGCATGCGGGCAATGCCGGGCGTGGCCACCGCCACCGAGGCGTTTGCTGCCATCGATGCAGGCGCGCGGCAGCTCAAGCTATTTCCCGCGCTGACCTACGGTCCCCGCCATCTGGAGGCGCTGCGCGCCGTGCTGCCGCACGATGTCGGCGTATATCCGGTGGGCGGCGTCGCAGCGCAGGACATCGCACGCTGGCTCGCCGCCGGCGCCGCCGGCTTCGGCTTCGGCTCCGAACTGTTCCGCCCCGACTACAGCGTCGCGGAAATCGAACGCCGCGCCCGGGATCTGGTGCGCGCTCTGCGCGAGGCGCGCGCCGCGCTCGGCGGACCTTAAGGACGCGCAGACTGTGGCGCGCAGATCAAATAACAAGAGGATGCCTGCATGACACTCCCGCCTCTCGATATTGCCATCGTCGCCGTCTACGCCGTGTCGATCTTTGCCCTGGCACAATGGGTATCGCGCGAGAAGGGCACGCATCGCAAGGATGCACAAGACTATTTCCTCGCCGGCCGGTCGCTGCCCTGGTGGGCCATCGGCACCTCGTTGATTGCCGCCAACATCTCGGCGGAGCAGATCATCGGCATGTCCGGCTCGGGCTATGTCATCGGACTCGGCATTGCCTCCTACGAGTGGATGGCGGCGCTGACCTTGATCATCGTGGGCAAATACTTTCTGCCCATCTTCCTCAAGAACAGTATTTACACCATGCCGGAGTTCCTGGAGCGGCGCTACAGCCCCGCCGTGCGCACCGTGCTGGCGATTTTCTGGCTAGGCGTCTACGTGTTCATCAATCTCACGGCCATTCTGTGGCTCGGCGCCACGGCCGTGCACACGGTGACCGGCATCGAGGTGCACACCGCACTGATAGCGCTGGCGGTGTTCGCCGGCGCCTACGCGCTGTACGGCGGCCTGAAAGCCGTGGCGCTGACGGACATAGTACAAGTGTCTCTGCTGGTGCTCGGCGGCCTCGTCATCAGCTACATCGCCCTGAATAAGATTTCGGCAGGCGCCGGCGTGTTGGCGGGCTTTCACGAATTGACGACGCGCTTTCCCGACAAGTTCCAGATGATCCTGCCGAAGAGCAGCCCCAACTACAAAAATCTGCCGGGCTTGTCGGTGCTGATCGGCGGCATGTGGGTGATGAACATATCCTACTGGGGCTTCAACCAGTACATCATTCAACGGGCGCTCGGCGCCAAGAATATTCGCGAAGCACAGAAAGGCATCGTGCTCGCCGCCTTTTTGAAACTGCTGATGCCGGTGATCATCGTACTGCCCGGCATCGCGGCCGCGGCGCTCGCGCCCAATCTCGCCCGCCCCGACGAAGCCTATCCTCACCTGATGGCGTTGCTGCCGAGCGGCCTTCTCGGACTGGTATTCGCGGCGCTGATCGCCGCCATCGTCGCGTCCATGGGTTCCAAGATCAATTCCATCGCCACCATTTTTACGATGGATGTGTACAAACCGCTGCGCCCGCTGTCCTCGCAACAGCATTTGGTGTTCGTCGGCCGCACGACTGCCGCCGTCGCGCTCATCATCGCGGGCGTCATGGCGCGGCCCTTGCTCGGCAGGTTCGATCAGGCTTTCCAATACATACAGGAGTTCACCGGCTTCTTCACGCCCGGGATTTGCGTGATTTTTCTGCTCGGCATGTTCTGGCCGCGCTGCACGACCATGGGCGCGCTGGTGGCCGCCGTCGCCTCGGTATTGCTGTCGGGGACTCTGTACTTCGCATGGCCTTCCCTGCCCTTCATGGATCGCGTCGGAATCGTGTTCCTGGCCTGCCTCGTTATCGCCGTGGTTTTATCGCTGCTGCAAACCCGCCGCGATCCGCCGCTCAAGGTCGAACTGACGGGAATAGACTACTCGACCAGCACAGGCTTTAATATTGGCGCACTTGTCATCACCGCCATCTTGATCGCGATTTACGCCACATGGTGGTAGCAGTGATCGCGCTAAGCCCCATTGATGTATTCAAGGTCGGCAACATCGTCGGCGAGGGCATCCTGTGGGACTCGCGGCGAGCAGCGCTGTGGTGGACAGACATTCAGGGGCGAAAGCTGCATCGCTACGACTGGTCAAGCGCCCGGATCGAAATACTCGACGCGCCCGAGCGCGTCGGCTCGTTCGGCCTGGTCGCGGACAGCGACGATCTGATTGCCGCGTTCGCGAGCGGGATTGCACTGTATCACCCCCATCGGCAATCGCTGACCTGGCTGGCGCGCCCGGCAGAAGTGGTGCCGGGCATTCGCTTCAATGATGGGCGGGTGGATCGCCGCGGGCGATTCTGGTGCGGCACCATGGTAGAAGGCGGCCAGCCTGGTTTGAGCGGCCGCCTGTATTCCATCGGTGCGGACCGGGAACTGCGCAGTCACCTCGAGGGCGTGAGAATTTCAAACGGTCTATGCATGAGCCCGGATGGCACGCGGTTGTATTTTGCCGACTCGCCGACGCGTACAATCGGTGCCTACGACTTGCTCGAACCGGAAGGGATTTTGGGTACCCACAGACTATTCGCGCACACTACCGAAGGGGCCTTCCCGGACGGCGCCACCATCGATGCCGACGGCTGCATGTGGAGTGCACACTGGGGCGCAGGTGTCGTCGTGCGCTACACGCCCGACGGCCGAATCGACCGCACCTTGAAAGTGCCCACCCGCCAGCCGGCTTGCGTATGCTTCGCCGGGCCGGATTTGGACGTCTTGTGCGTCACCAGCGCGCGCGAGAATCTTGACGCCTCGACGCTGGCAGCCGAGCCGAACGCCGGCGATGTGTTCTTGTACCGAGCCGGCGTGCAAGGCCTGCCGGAAACGGAGTATCGCGCATGACTGCTTCCGTGCGGGGACAGAATCTAACCTACACCGTCGCCAACAGCATCGGCGTCGCCATCGTCACGGGCGTGTATTCGGCCGACAATCCCATCCCGATCGAGGCCGAGTTGTGCCGGCAATATGGTGCGAGCCGCTCGGTGGTGCGCGAGGCGGTCAAGATGCTGACCGCCAAGGGCCTGCTTGGCTCTCGTCCGCGGCTCGGAACTTGGGTGCAGCCGGAGCCGAATTGGAATCTGCTCGACCCGGATGTATTGGGTTGGCTGCTCGAGCGCAAGTATTCCCCTGCCCTGTTGATCGAATTCACCGAACTGCGCCTGGCCGTGGAGCCGGGCGCGGCCGCGCTCGCGGCGCGCGTGGCCGGCCCCGAGGAGAAGGCGGCCATTCGCAGCGCCCTCGAGCGCATGGCGGCCGCCGACCACGGCGATGACGATCCGCTCGATTCGGACATCGCCTTTCACGTCGCGGTGCTGCGCGCCAGCCGCAACCGTTTCTATGCGCAGCTCACCGGCTTCGCGGCCACCGCGCTGAGTTTCAGCATCCGCACCACGAATCGCTACAAGGGCGTGCAGCTTGCGAGCGTCGCCGATCACAAGAAGGTCGCCGATGCCATCATCGCCGGCCGGCCGGCGGCCGCCGGCGAAGCCATGCGCAAGCTAATCCAGGAGGCGCTCGACCTCATCACCAAGCGCGAAGCGGCGCAGGTGGCGCGCCGCCTTTCGGCAAACTCTCAGCGTTAGGCCTCGGTGATGTCGAAGATCAAAATTGCCATCGTCGGCCTCGGCAAGATTGCGCGCGATCAGCATGTGCCGTCGATTTCGGCAAGCCGTGACTTCGAGCTGATTGCCGTGGCTAGTCCGCATCACAGCCTCGACAATATGCCCAGCTACCAGAACATCGAAGCGCTGCTGCATGCGGTGCCCGACGTCGAGGCGGTGGCGCTGTGCACCACGCCGCAGGTGCGTTTCGATATCGCCCGCTACGCACTGGAGCACGGCAAGCACGTGCTGCTGGAAAAGCCCCCCGGAGTCACGGTAAGCGAAGTGCGCGCGCTCACCGACATCGCGCAGCGTGCAGGTGTTGTGTTGTTTGCATCGTGGCATTCGCGCTTTGCCCAGGCCGTCGAGCCGGCTCGCGCCTGGCTGGCAGCGCGCAAAATCGCCGGCGTTACAATTAACTGGAAAGAGGACGTGCGGATCTGGCATCCAGGCCAGCCGTGGATATGGAAGGCCGGTGGCTTGGGCGTATTCGATCCCGGCATCAATGCCCTGTCCATCCTGACGCGGCTGGTTCCAGGCGCGCTGGCGCTGAAGGACGCGACGCTATACTTCCCCAGCAATTGCCAGACCCCCATCGCGGCGCAGCTCTCACTGTGCGATCCCAATGGCATGAGCACCCGGGTCGAGCTCGACTTTCTTCAGACCGGAGTGCAAACCTGGAACATCGACGTCGACACCGATGCCGGCCGCCTTTCGTTAACCATGGGCGGAACCATCATGACGGTGGAAGGCACGCCGGTGCCCACCCCGCAAGCTTCCGAATACGGGACCCTGTACGCTCACTTTGGGCAACTCGTGCGCGCACGGCACAGCGATGTGGACTACTCCCCCTTGCAACTGGTGGCCGATGCATTTCTCTGCGGCCGGCGGATCGACGTGGAACCTTTCGTCGAGTAGCGCGAGTCAATGGCCAGCCGCTGACTGGGGCGGCTCTTGCGCGGCGATTTCCAGCACGAAATCCAGGAATGCCCGGATCTTGGCCGGCGGCAGGTGCCGCGATGCATAGTACGCGTACAACGGGTAGCGCTCCGCAGACCAGTCAGCGAGCACCTGCACCAGCTTACCGCTCTGTAGCCAGGAACCGAGGCCGAGTTCGAGGCTCTGGAAATATTCCCAAGGGAAGGGCCAGCGTCAAATAGATCTTCCGCCGGCAAACCTGATTGTCGCCGGTCAGGCACCAGCTGCAGGAGGTGGCAGGCCGCCGCCGCCGAGAATCTCGCGTCGCTCGGTCGCTGAAGATTAATTGGCCGCCGGATTAAAGTCGGAAGGTAGGCTGCGGCAAGGCGACTTCATTTTTTATTCGACGGGGCGTCGATGATAATAGAGACACCGTACTCAAATGCTTCAGAGATCGAAACCGCTAGGGACTCACAGCTACCCTTTACTCGCATGAGCGTGGGTAGGCCGGTCGCGACCGTCACGGCGAGTGACACGGTTCCCGAGCATGATCTGCCACCCGACATCCAGGATATGGAGCCGGTGTAGTTTCTCGCGAGTTTGCCACCGATGGTGGTATCGGAGCCCGATTGCACACCGGTGAGCTGATCCGTGAAGAGCACAGTTGGGTTGAGCGGAACTGTGAGGGGATGAGTGACGGCCTGCTGGATCCACGCGCCGCCATTCGCGCGCCAATAAGATGTTTTGTCGAGGAGGTAGAGCTCGGTCTTGATGACCGCGTTTTGCCGCAGCACGTGGGCGCGACCGTGCGTCCTTTCCATGATCCAGTAATCGGAGTCGGTGGACCGAGTGATTGTTGCGATCACACGTTCCGACTTGGCCTTTTGCTCAAGGCTGATGGCCTTCAGGAAATCTCTATTGGCTGTTGCAGGCCAAGCGTTGGGTGCCATACATACAGCGCCCAGGCCGATGAGGGTGCATGCGCGGGATTTGACCAAGTTTCGTCTGTTCGGTGTCATGAGTGAAACTGCGGGTTTGGCTTGGGCACCAGCTTAATGGGCGGACGCTCATAAGCGCCGATGGTGCATCCGAGCGGATGGTTGCGGAGCTGAAACACAACGTCCTTGCCGAACACGGGAGACAGGCGACACACGCTGGCATCCGCATGGCCCACCGCGGCGCTGGTAAAACCCGGGACATACATCGCATCTAGCTGGGGATCGACGACCGACACGCCCGGACAGTCCGAGGCGCCAAATTGCAGATTAGAGACACGCAATGCCACGGCCGGAACCCCCTGGCAGTTGCCGAGCGCATTGCCGTCCAGGATCGAATTCGAGATTGAAATCGCACCTGTCCCAGCATGGCGAAGTCCGAGGGCGCTGTTCCGTGCGATGGTCAGATTGGCGAGACTGGCAGCTCCGAGATCCAGCGCCGCGCCACTGCCGGCGTTCTCGATGATCAGCGAGTTGGCCATGGTGACCGAGCCGCGATCCGACGCGGCAAACACCGCAACGCCAGAACTGGCACGATTCTGCTTGAAGTATCCCTGGTCGATCGTCAATGCACCCCCAGAGGTGTTGATGGCGCCGCCTTGACTCGTTGATTCATTGCCAGTGAAGAACCCACCACGTACGATTGCGCCAGCGGTCTGATTCAAATCGAGGCCGAGCGCGCCGGCACCGCCTTCAGACTTGTTGTTTGTAAATGAATCGAATTCGAAGTCGAATTTGGTCGGCGGAAGCGTGGCGTAGAATGGGTTGATCTTCGGGTCGCGCTGCGGACGGCCCGAAGGAAACACAGGCGGGGAACCTGGGTTATAGATACTGATCGCGCCGGCGAAGCTACCTCCGTCGTTGCCGTCGAAGGTGTCGCGCCGGAGTACGATCATGGCGCCACTGGCGCTGGCACCCAACTGGCTAAGCAGAACGGCGCTCGTGCCGGTATTGCCTTGAAAGCTCGAGTCGCGGATCTGGATGCCCATCCGGGGATATTCGACATCGACAGCACCTTGGGTATTTGCCGTAAATGCACTGCCGGTGATGGTTCCGCCGGACATGAATACCGCCGCGGCATTGGAGCTGAAGCTTGTGTTCTGGATGCTCAGGGCGCCACTGGTCGAGACCACAGCGATGCCGGTATTGTTCTGAAACAGGGAGCCTGTGATGGTCAGGTTCCCCTGAGAGACTATTGGCGTATCACTATCACTGACCGTGACGTGATCCAAAACTAGACTGCCAGAGGAGGAGACCCGGACTGCGGAAGCATTGACCGACCGATAGTAGCTGATGTTCGGTAATGCAAAATGACTTAATGCGATGTGCTCAAAATGAGCGCTGCCGCTGATCATGAAATTGAAGCTTTTGTTGGAGGTCGGATTGAGCGTGATGAGAAAACCGTCGCCGTTAAGTGTTACTGCATCGCCGCCCCAAAGCCACGTCTCGGAACTGATGACATAGCTGCGGGTTAGGTGGATAGTCGCGGGTTGCGGGCACTTAAAGTAAATATTGCCGCCGGCCTGCAGGGCTTGCGACAGGTTGGTGCCGGCGCCGCTCTGTACGTCGACCGCGCAGGCCGTCACCGTGCTGTCCGCATGCGTCAGCGCGGCGCCCATCAGTGACAGCATCCCGATCCAGAGAGAGCAGATAGGGGTCATCGCCATTACTCCTCGACGCGCTGCGGATTGTTGGGGTCAGACACGTCGATACGAATGTTATTCATCGTCCGGCCGATGTTGATATGACCGGCGCCGTCGGAGTCGATTAGGTTTCCGTAGCTGGGCGCATCGAGGGCCGGAACCGCAATGCCATTTACATCCCTGATTTGCGGAAAAGATTGGTTAAGTGAAAAATGGATGGTTCTGGACGCGGATGTTACGTAAGTGGCATTGCCACTCGAATCTGGATGAATCCCACCCATGTGAGAACGTGCCACCTCGTTGAAGGCATCAAAGCCACCAGAATTTCTGTAGAGGCTCGCTTCCACGAATTCCATAATGCCGAAATTCACCCCCTTATCGCAGAAGCTGCCATCGCAGGCTTCGATACGGGCAGCGAAGAAAAAATTGCAGGCGTCATTGTCCGCCGGGCAGGACGTGCCCGAATAGTAACCAGGCGAGAGCGGAAGATTAGTTTGCGAGGTGTATCCCGCCGGTATGAAGGGTGCGACGCCGCAGGCGAACCCTTGGGTAACACAAAGGTTTTGGGTCCGATCCTTTTGGGTCCCTACGCCACTGAAATGGAAGGTTTCACCGACGGTGGCTGCGGACGCGGTGGGAATTATCATGGTCGGCATGGCGATGCCGTAGTCGTCATTCTTGTTCAGTGGCGGCGTATCGATGATGAAGTAGCTGTACGGAACTACGAGTTCGCCGCCCGCGCTGATCGTGAAGCTGGGCGACTGTGCGTACAGTTCAGCGCCCGCATTGTGAATCCATTGCTGCGCGGTGTCTGCGCGTTCCACTTCGGCGGCCAGCAGCACGCCGGGCAGTCGATACTTTCCGGTCGCAACGTACAGCAATCCACCCAGGCAGATGCTATTCAGGCTTGTCCCCGGAGCTACGGCTGGAACGCCAGGCGGAACCGGAACCAGCTGAGTCTGTCCACTTAGGACGAAAGAGCGCCCGATTTCGTTGTCGGCTCGAGCGAAGCAGTTGTATAGCGAATAGCCGTCGGAGACATCTTCGTACTCGACCTTGCGCCGGTAGGGAACTATTCTGCGGCCGCGATTGGAGCCAGCAGCAAACTTCGCTTCGCTTAGATCCAACACAATGCGGCTGGCGGTGGCGATGGCCGGATCCTGGGCGAAATCGTAGAGGTTTGTTATGGCGTCGATACTGAGTTCCCCGTATGGTTTGGCGTTGTATTCGAGAAAGTCCTCTTTCGCTATCCGGTTCAAGCGATCCAACAGCCAGCTACGGACTCCCGCCTGCCAGCCCTGGTATTTGCTGGCGTCGATGCCCTGACTTTGCAGCTGGCTGATGTAGTACTGATTTTCAAGATAGCGCGAGGATTCAATCATCAGCAGATGATTTTCAGTTTCGCCGACGGTCAGGTTAATGCCCGGTGCAGCATCCAGCGGATTGCCGGACAGGGTATTGAGCAGGTCCACTGCCAGCGGAACCCATGCCAAGCCGACATTGCTCAGCGCGGCAGTCGACAATGCCGTGACAATTAGATTGAGGAACCATTTGAAGGCATCACTGGTGGCATCAACCACCTTCTGACCGAAGTCATTGCCGTCTTGAATATCCTCGGGCGTTCCGAGCTGATCGCCCGCCGGGTCGTTGCAGCCTTCAATCATGCTGTAGGCATCCGGAGAGGTGGCGCCGCTCGCAGACAGCAGATTCTGTTCCATGAAGGTGATCGTCTCCGGGAGCAGTACGGGTGCATGGGAGGGCACTGTAGAGCCCTGTCCACCACCGGTTTGCACACCGAGATACAGTATCCGTGACAGGTCGCGTTCCACAAAATCCCAGTTGCCGGGCATGCCGCCCCCGGCCTGTCCCAACGTCAACACATCGTTTACGGTGTTCTCGAGACACGGTAGGCCATCCGTTCCCATCTGTTGGTCTTTGATCATGGCCCGGATCGCCTCGTTAACCTCAGTACGCATGCAACTGGCACTCACCACCACCAGCACGTTCTGGGAATCCGTGGTTAGATCGACCTTATCGCAACTGGTCCCCGTGCCACGATCGAGCATCGCGATCAGCGCTGTCTGAATGTGCTGGGGCGTGAGGATTGGATTGGGCAGCGGCGGGACGGTCGCGGTCACTGGGGCAGGAGTCGGAGGCGTCGGGATCGATTTGGTGCAAGGTGGCGAGTAATCGTTGAATCCGCGATTTAGCCATGCGACCTTGCCAATTAATATGGCGAGCAGCTCGGCCTTTTCATATTGAAAATTGCCCGCATTCATTTCATTGCGAATGGTGGTGTAGTCCTCCTCGCGACCGCAGGCGTTGTAGTCAATGACCGCGTTGGCGCGGCTGTCGAACTGGGCAGCAGCGTCCGGACTGCCCGTCGGAGCCCTAGGAAACGGCACGGTCAAGGCACGCGACAAGGCAACGGTCCGAGATGGATCTAAGTCGCTTGCGTTATCCGAATCAGGGAAAGGGGCGGTTTGCGCAAATAGCG
>JBDUBO010000020.1:0-47542 GCA_040004115.1 Gammaproteobacteria bacterium
GCAACACGGCCGGTGTCGTAGATGCAATCACGGCCGAGGACATCGGCAAGTTTCCTGACACGAACCTCGCCGAATCCATCCAGCGCATCCCGGGCGTGACTATCGATCGGGTCAACAATGAAGGCTCGCGGGTGACGGTGCGCGGCTTCGGACCGGATTTCAACATGATCACCTTGAACGGCCGTTCCATGCCGGGCAGTCTGACGCCGGGCCAGCCCGGTGCGACCCGTTCTTTCGATTTCGCCAATATCTCGGCCGACGGCATCGCGGGCATCACGGTGTACAAGACCGGCCGCGCGGATGTGCCGAGCGGCGGCATTGGCTCGACCATCAACATCACCACGGCGCGCCCCTTCGATTTCAACGGCATTCGCGCAACGTTTCAGGCCAAGGCCACTGACGACGCCTCGAGCAAGGTGGGCTCGAAGGTAACCCCGGAATTTTCGGGGTTGTTCAGCGATACGTTCTTCGATGATCGAGTGGGCTTCTTGATTAATGGTTCCTATTCGAAGCGCAACAGCCAGGAGCAGGATGCGAACATCGACGGCTGGCTGCAGGATCAGTTCGCACCCGGCGATCCGCGGGTGACCAGCAGCAACACCAATCCCGACGGCCACAACTGGGCACCGCGCAATGAAGGTTGGGGCGTGGTTGATCATGAGCGCACCCGCGTCAATGGCCAGGCGGTGTTGCAGTTCAAGCCGGTGGACTCGCTGGTGGCGACCGCGGACTACACCTATTCGTTCTACAAGGACAACGTCAACCGCCATACCTTCGGCGCGTGGTTCGACTACGGCCCGAATCCCACCAGCGCTGTGATCAATTCTCACGGAACGGTCACGGACCTGGTCGACACCGGCAGCGACCTGTCGTATTTCTCGGCCGCGGACGAGTTCCTGAATCAGAACGGATCGGCGGGCTTGAACGTCAAGTGGCAGGCGTCCGACAACATCAGCGTGAATTTCGACGGCCACCATTCCTTTGCCAATTCGGGCGGCGGCGCATCCGGCAACAACGATTTCGGTATCGTGGGGCAGATTCCCCAGCAATCTCTCAATAAGTTCTTCTCGCTCGGTAACTCGACGATTCCGACCACATCTTGGACCTACGTCGCCCCGCTCAACATGGGCAATCTGGGCACCGGGACGATCGAACCGCTATTCGGCCAGGCCAACAACAACGTCTTCAGGACAGTGATCGACGAACTGAAACTCGATGCGACGTGGACGAACAGCTCACAGAACGGTCTCAAGGCGATCACGGCCGGCATCGATGTCAAGCGTATGACCACGGATGCTCAATCCTTCAGCACGTTTTACCCGTGGGGATTTTACAATCCGGCCTATGCGGGGATGATTCCGGCGAGCGCATTCACCAAGGTGTCGACCTGCAGCATTCTGAAATCTTTCTCCGGCGGCGGCTGCGGTATTGCCGTGCCGTATTTCTATAGCTTTCCGCTCGCCGCCGCGGTCGCGGCGACGCAGCCGGGCGGCGCACCGGGAGACGGGAACTTCCAGCCGTACACGTTCTCGCAGGCGTCCTCGCCGAACAACGATGATCACATCAAGGAAGCCACGCCGGCGCCTTTTGTCGAGATGAATTTCGACACGGAGTTCGATGGCATGCAGTTCAAGGCCCTGGCGGGCTTGCGCTATGAACACAGCACCATCACCGCCAATAGTCTGCAGAAGGTGCCGGTATCGATTCAGTGGAACAACCCGACCGAGTTCTCGACCAACTATGCCACGGACGCGACCTACAGCAGCGTGCGCTCATCGTATGACGAGTTCTTGCCGAGCCTGGACACCAGTTTGCAGGTGTTGCCGGATGTGTTACTGCGCGCCTCGTACAGCAAGACCATCAGCCGCTCGGATCTGAATTCCATGATCGGCACGACCTCGGTGACCAATTCGCCGAAGCCAGGATCGCGCACGGCCACCGCGGGCAACCCGGGATTGCTGCCTTTCGAGTCGAATAACTTCGATCTTGCCGCTGAGTGGTATTACGCCAAGGATAGCTACGTGTCGGCGAATTGGTTCACTAAGCATGTGACCAACTTCCTGACGCAGACCACGACCCAAGGACCACTTTTCGGCATCACGGACCCGAATGCAGGCGCTGCGGCGACCAAGGCGCAGGCTGAGTTGGCGGCCGCAGGGACACCGGTCACTGCTCAGAATATTTTCGCGCAGATGTTGGTGGACAATCCCGGCAAGCTGACCTTTACCGGGCAGCCCGGCGATCCTTTGGTGATCTGGGACATCACGGCGCCGTCAAATGCGAACAAGACGCAGATCCATGGCTTCGAATTCTCGGTGCAGCATGTGTTCGGCGACTCGGGCTTCGGCTTGCAAGCCAACTGGTCCATTCCGTCGGGCGGTGCGCAGTGGAATTCTCTGGTCATCGGCTCGCAGTTCGCGCTGCCGGGATTGAGCCGCTCTTACAATGTGGTGGGCTTCTTCGAGAAGTGGGGCTTTCAGACCCGCGTGGCGTATAGCCACCGCGGTGAGTTCCTGGCGGGCATAGGGCAAATCCAACAGGCGAACGAGCCGGTGTACACCGCGGCGTACGGCCAGCTCGACATGAGTGCGAGCTACGACTTCAATCGGCACTTCGGCGTGTTTTTCGATGGCATCAATTTGACGTCCGCCTCGCAGAGGCAGCATGGGCGCTACAGCGAACAGTTCTACTCGGCTTCTGAAGGGTTCGCGCGCTACCAGGTGGGCTTCCGCGTCGCGCTGTAGGAGGGCGAGGGGACTCGCGAGGGTCGAAGGGGCCGGCGAGTGTCGAAGGGACTCGCGACGGTCGACGGGGCCGCCCGATAATGGGCGGCCTTCAGCTGGTTTTGCGCGACAGATTCTTGAGCAACAGGGCGCGAATACGCTCGGCCTTGGCGGCGGTCAATTCGCCGAACAGGCCGCGGGTTTCCGGCGGCAGATGTTCGAGTGCTGGTTCGTCCGATTGGAAGATAAGATAATCGAACAGCGCCCGCCAGCGCAGGCGCTCCGCCGGCGGCAGGCTCTTGATGGTGAGCAGACAGTGCAGCAGGCTGCTCGAGGGGGAGTCGAAATAGGCGGCGACGTCGCGCCACCAATAATTCACCAGCACATTGAACTCATCGAGCGCCTCGACATGGTGCCACCACAGGGCGGGAATGTAGACGGCATCGCCCGGACCCAATTCAGCCACCTCCGCTACCTTGAGCGCCTCGGCGAAGCGCGGAAAGCGAATGAGATCGGGATTGCGAATGTCGACCAGGCTCACGGGCTGGCCGGCGGGGGTGAGGTCAAGCGGACCGACGTAAAGATTGCGGATCTGGTCGGGAGGGAACATGGTGAAGCGGCGCCTGCCTGCCGCCACGCAGGCGAGGTTTTCCGTGTTGTCGAAATGCGCTGCAATGCAGGTGCGGTTGCCGATCCAGATGGATTCCAGCACCGACTCGGAGGGCACGAGGCGGCGGGCATTGTTGGCCGCCGAAAATCCCGGCAGATAAATGGGCAGCGACACTGAACCGGAATACAGGGCGGGCGCGCGTTGATCGCCGATTCCCCGGCAAATACGCTCAAGCACATCGGTGAGCGACGTTCGTTTTGACTCAAAATTAAATCCGTCGAGTTTGTCGTTATAGAAGAACCGGCCGCCGATGGAGGAGGGCGCTTCGAACAATGGGGCTGGGTGGCCGCTGTAGAAAGACTTAAGATAGGCGCTCATGACTTCAGGCGACTTGCGCCCGGCGTCGGTTGCGGGCCATTCCCGCGCCAAGCCGCGCAGAATCGCCGGCCGCCCGCGAGGCCTTATACTCTCTTCAAAGAGCCGGGCATCGACGTCTTGCCACTCGGCTGCGGGCGTAGGCTGTGACGGCATGACCTGTATTGTAGCGCGGCACGGGCGCATTTCCGGGCGCTCGAGCCCGCAACTGATTCGGGAGAGAATCTTGACCAACTTAGTGGCTCTCAACAGCCAAACTCATCGTGTTCTGCGCATTGCGGCGGCTCGCGCAGTGCTTGGCCACGGCAGTGTCAACATCGTGAGCGTGATTCCGCGGGAGTTTCCGCGGCTGCTGGCGCACTACCCGATCTTTTTCTCCAAGAGCTCGGACAGCGGGCAGTTCGAGCCTGCAGCGCTCATGGGTTTCCAGAGAGGCGAGAACCTCTTCATCAGGGACGACGCTTGGGATGCAGCCTATATACCGCTGCAAATCCAGCGCCAGCCCTTCGCGCTGATTCCGCGGGGCGGGGACGCCGGCGCGGACCCTCAGGCCACGCTGGATCTGGCCGTCGATCTGGAAAGTCCGCACATTCAGGCGCAGGACGGCGAGCGTCTGTTCCAAGACGATGGCCGGCCCTCGCCGTACCTGCAGAACCTGAGCTCGATGATGTCGGCGTTGGTGAGTGGTTCGCGTGAGGCGTATGCGTTCACCGGCAAATTAGCGGAGCTCAATCTGATCGAGCCGGTGCAGATCGACATCGAGTTGATCAACCGCAGCGAGACCAAGTTACAAGGTCTGTACTGGATCGCCGCCGCGACGCTTAAAGCGCTCCCCGCGGCGCAATTGGCGGAGCTGCGCGACCTTCAGTATCTGGAATGGATGTATTTCCAAATGGCCTCCATAGCGCATGTGTCGGGACTGGTGGCGCGCAAGAATAAGCGGCTCGCGGGCGCGACGCCCGCACCCGGCGCCTGGACGGGAAATGCCATTCCCGGGTGAGTCGCGGCCGGTTCGACGCATATTGATCGTCGGCGGCGGCTCGGCAGGGTGGATTACCGCCGGAGTGTTGGCGGCACGATTCCCTGACCGCGGCGAGCAGGGCCTTTCGATTACCTTGGTCGAATCGCGCGGTTTACCGCCGATAGGTGTGGGCGAAGGCACTTGGCCGACAATGCGCGCCACCCTGCAGACGATCGGCGTCAGCGAGACGGATTTCTTGCGTGAATGCGATGCGTCATTCAAGCAGGGTACGCAGTTCGCGGGTTGGGTGGACGGCAGCGACAAGGATATTTATTATCATCCGTTCACACTGCCGGAGGGCTACGAAGAGCGCGACTTGGCCCCGTATTGGTTGGAAGGTGCGCGCGAGGCCAGTTTCGCGGCCAGTCTGTGCTATCAGACATTGCTATGCGACAACGCGCGGGCGCCCAAGCTCATTACAACACCCGAGTTCGCCGGACTTGCGAACTATGCCTACCACCTCGATGCCGGAAAGTTCGCGCCGTTCCTGCAGAAGCATTGTACGGAGAAGCTCGGCGTGTCGCATGTGTACGATGAGATCGTGCAGGTGCGTTCGGACGAGTCGGGCGAGATCTCGCACTTGACGATGAAATCCGGGGACGAATTGAGCGCCGATCTTTACATCGATTGCAGCGGGTTCTCGGCACTGTTGATAGGCAAGCACTTCGGGGTGCCATTTGTTGCGAAACGGGATTGCCTGTTCATTGATCGTGCGTGGGCTGTGCAGGTGCCCTATGCGTCAGAGGCGGTCCCGATCCCGTCGGTGACCAAATCCACCGCGCTGACATCGGGATGGCTGTGGGACATCGGGCTCTCGAGCCGCCGCGGCGTGGGCTATGTGTTTTCGAGCGACCATGTATCAGACGATGCAGCGCTCGAGGAATTGCAGCGCCATCTCGCGGCGGCCGGTGATTTATCTCCCGCATTGAGCTATCGAAAGATCAATATCAACTCGGGCTATCGGCAGGAATATTGGCGCCGTAATTGCGTGGCGGTCGGCCTATCGGCTGGATTCTTGGAGCCCTTGGAAGCGTCCGCCATCGTCATGATCGAGCTGTCGGCAAAAGCGATCGCGAACTTGCTACCCGGTTGCCGCGACGGCATGCCGCGCGCGGCGCAGTTGTTCAACGAAACGTTCCGCTATCGCTGGGAGCGTATCGTCGATTTCTTGAAATTGCACTATGTGCTTACGCGGCGCACGGACTCCAAATTCTGGATCGACAACAAGCGTCCGGAGTCGATTCCGGAGAGCTTGCGCGAGGGCCTCGGGTACTGGCAACACCATTGCCCCTGGCATGAGGATTTCGTCCATCGTGAAGAGGTGTTCTCGGCCGCGAGCTATCAATACGTGCTGTATGGGATGGGATTTGAGACGGCCATATCTGGCGCTTTGCTCAACGATGCCGATAGGGCGAGGGCACTCGAAAAAATGCATGAGTCAGCACGCCGTGGCCGAGAACTAAGCGCGTCACTGCCCGGGAATCGCGAGCTGCTCAGCAAAGTGCGGCGCTATGGGCTGCAGAAGATCTAAGGGGATAGAACATAGTGTAGGTGGCGGTGGCGATCAGGTCCGCGGTTGCCTGGATTTCGGCTAGAGGGCGCGTGGATCGAATACGTAGACATTAGCACCGCAGGGATGCCCTATACTTCGAGGCAAGAACCACGTAAAGAGGGACGCGTAGCATGAGTACAAACAAGCTAATGCGGCGGTTTCGTGAGCATCCGGCAGCCGTGGGCGAGTCCTATACCGAACACTGCTTTCATGCGGCTAGTTTTGGCTGGGCAATGCTACGCGGGGCATGCGCCTGCTTGATCCACGCCGTACTGCCTTGGGTTCACACCACAACCGGAAGCCAGGTGGTCATTCGATTGCATGGCAGAATGGTCCTCAATCGCTCGAAGGCTCGATTGGACGAAATGCACACTCTCGATCCGCTCGATTCATTGGCGGAAAACATATAACAAAAGAGTCGAGCCGAACAGGCTGCTTGAGGGCGATGGATGACTCGTTGAATCGCGGCGCCGGTGCCCGTCAGCGGGTGCCGGCACCCTCCCCAAGGTCGACATCAATCCGGCTGCACGCGCGTCCCGGTTTTGTTTCCGGTTCCCGACGCCACCGCCACACTCTCGTCAAAGGGATCGGTCGGGCTCACTGAATAAACGGTGGCCTAACAACATCCGCGCACGCCATGGAGTTGCCTTGAATGGCTATGGTTGCGCGTGGGCTATAAATTTCCCGGCAGCTAGCGCATGCGCTGAACGGCGACTCGCTAGTTGCGGCTGTTGCCCGACAAGACGGTGATGACGACTTTGTTGCTGGGAGCCACGTAGGTGGCCTCACTATAGACGACGATGTCACTCAGCTTTACTTCCAGGGTATGAGCGCCCGGGGCGACTGCCAGCACCTGTGTCCTATTGCGCGCTTCCGTGGCATGGCCGGCTTGCGCGCCATCAACAAATAAGAGCGAACTCACTGGTGCGCCGGTAACGATCAGTTCGGTCGGATCCGGCGCGGGCTTGGTTCTGTGAAACCAACTGCATCCGGAGAGCAGGGCCAGCACAACTAGAAGGGATACTTTCAAGCGAAACACCCAAGTCACCGCAATGAGACAAGCCTATCACGGCGTGCGGAACCTCCATAGGCCGCGACTCTCGAAAGCGTAAACCGTCGCCATATTGCAACGCCAGAATAAATCGTCATACCCTAGAATGATTTCTCATAGCCACTGCCGAATGATGAGTTATCTCACGGTGCGGTTTTAGCTGCGTAACCGCGCAATTCCACCGGAGCATGGTATCGATTGATCAAGGCCTCCACCATCCGTCGGCGATATTCGGACAAGCTCACCTCGGTGAGTGGCTGCCTGCGCCACTTGCCGACTTCCGTCGCGCCATAGGTCCGGGTTCCGGCCGGCGCGCTGCCGGCGCCTAAATCGAAAACTATGTAATTGAGTACCGCAGCCAACTGCGCATCGTTCAAGGTGGAAAAGGCAACGTTGGGAAGACGCGGCAGGTAGGCGCGGCCTTCAGGCAAATAAAGATAGTAGCCAACGAGTCCTTTCAAACTGGGCACCAATGCTGAATTAGAAATGCCGTTCAGGCCGTGGCAGCCGCCGCAGGCCAAGATGTAGTCTCGCTGCGGCTCTTGGAATTGTAAGGCGGCGGCCGCGGCTCTTGGGTCAGCGGCGCATAGCAGGCCAAAGACGGCCGCAAAACAGTACACCGCTGATCGTGAAGTCACCAATCGTGAAGCTGCCGACGGTGTCATGAGCGTCGCGCGTCACTCACAGCGTCGTCAAGGTGAATTCGCCAATCCGACCAATGCTGCGGTAGAGCAGTGATAAGTTGCCGAGGAATTGCCAAAGCACCAAATGATGTCGTTGTTGAGCGTACTGCGGTAAATCGGCATCTCTCGATCGGCGCCATCGCACCAACATGACTTGCCGGCGGAGCAGGCTGGTTTTCCGCAGCAGTCGCGATAGGCAATCACATAGGCGCGACGGTCTTCGGGATTGATGCAGGTACCAATCCAGGAGACCGGGGATGGCTCGGCGCCGGGTGGGCAGGTGTGCGAACCGCCGCCGCAGCAACTGCAGAGCACGCCATCTGACCCGCAGTATTTCCAATAGTTGCACTTGGTGGCGTCGGTGGCCTGGGCATAGTGCTCGAAGTCGGTCTTGGCAGCGTCCGCTGCCTTTGCTCGTGCGACTGGCAACAGTGGCAGCACGGGAGCTGCGGCCAATGCCATCCCGAGTCGGGCGATAAAGCTGCGGCGCGACGAGTAGCCGGCGAGCTTGCGGGTGAGGCGCTCGCCCAACTTGTCAATCGGGGATTTCGACACGGTCATTTAGCGACCTCGTGTTGGGCTTTCAAATAGGATTGAATAGAGGCGAACCCTGTTTCTTTGGCGATGATGAGACTTTCGAAGTGCTCGCGGCTGTTCACCAAGCCCTTGGCGGCAATCACACCCAAGTCGTCGAGCAGTACGGCATAGGGGAGTTTGTCGACGCGGTAGGTCATTCCGACCTCGGGACCGTTGACGAAGCGATTCTCCGCAATGCCGAACTGGCTGATCAATTTCTTTTGTTCGGCGAGATCGGCGTCGCCGACGAATAGCACGTCGAGCCGCTCGCTCTTGGCAAAATCCAGGGCGATGGGGATCAATTTCTTGCAGATGGGGCAGGTCTGCGAGACAAACAGCATCAATAGCGCTTTTCCAGTCGGGAGCGCGGCGCCGACAGTGATGGCGTTGCCGGCCAGGGCATGGACTTCGAGACGCGGCGACTGCTCGCCCACGGCGGGTCCTGAGCCGCTGATGAGCGCGCCTGCGGGCGCGACCCGTTCGTGCAATACGCCGACTTGCCGTGCGAGCGCCAGCACTGCGACGCTCAGACAAATGACGACGACCCACAGCAATATCAAAGTGATGGTCACCGGCGTCATGTACCTGCCCCTGCTTCGTGGTTATGAGCATCATGGCTGCGCCTCTGCCAGGCCGGAACGATGCTCCAAAGCATGGTGAGACTTTGCAGAATGACGAATAGGACGCCGCCCACCAGGCATCCGTTCACGATCATGTACAGATCGTTCGGCAGGCCCGGAGCCAGTATCGCCACGCCCAGGAGCATTGCCAACACGACGTTGCGGAAAACCAATGTCCAATTGAGCGTCTGCTTGAGCGCGCTCTGGAAGCAACCGCAATCGATGTGACGTCTGCCGCGCGCCATATTGATCCCCATGGCCGCCGCAAACAGCGTTAGCAAGGCGGCGGCGCCCAATTCAGGCCAGGGAGATCCTAGACCCAGAAGCAGCGCCGTTCCCAAGAGTGCTTCCACGGGCGCAAGCAGGTAGGCGACAGGCACCACCAGCATGTCGGGAATCAAGCGGTAATTCGCGACGACTCCCTGCAGGGCTGTCAAGTGACGGAACTTGCCGTACGCCGCCGTCAGGAACACCAGCGATACCAACACCCGGATGGCCAACGAGACCTCTGTCATTGCGGTAGACGGCGGCATCAATATCCCGGAACCGAGACCGAATTGCCGGCGGCAAATTCGATCTTGCGTAATTGCTCGCCGGTCGTGGCATCGAGCACCAGGTCATTGCCTTCGTCATTCAGCAGATACAGGAGCGGTTTGGCATCCTGCGAAACTCCGATATTCGCGTAGTAGGGCACCGCATCATCGCCCAGCCCACTCGAGGGAACCGCGCGCAGCGGGAATCGCGATACGAGTGCGTGATTTTTGGTGTCGAGCACCCACACTTCTGTTCCGCCATGCTTATGGGTCCAATAATTTCCCGTATGCATGAGCACGAACAATTTGCCGCTCGCCTTGTGGTAGGCCGCCAATTGCGATCCGCCGGGGCGCCAGGCCAACTCCTGCACACCGGTACCGGCCGCGGTATAACCGGCGGCTTTTTGAATTGACCAGGGCGGATTCACGGTGCTGTCGGCGCTGAGCCTGGCCTCATACACGAGGCCGGTGTACGAAAGGAAAATCGCTTTGCCGGTAGCGCGGTCGACGAAACTGTCGTCAAAAATCGGGTCATTGCCGGCGTCGAAGAATGGCTTGGTGTGGGTGATCTTGGCCGGCCCCGACGCAGGAACGACCACATTCGCGAGCGAGCCGTCGCCGCACAAGGAGGAAAATCCTTGCTCGCCCCAGGGAAACACCAGCGCGCAGCCCGGGATTTCGACCGTGCCGCCCACCTGCTGCTTTTTCAAGTCGACCCAGATTACTGAGGAGATGGGCATCATCACGTACACGTAAGCGCGAGAGCCCGAGGCGCTGATGTCGAAAATTTGCTTCTTGCTCACCAGAGCACGGCCCGGGAGAGTGATCTCCTTGACGAGGTTTAGGGTCTTGGCATCGTAGATGGAGACGAGATCATCGCGCTTGCCACGTGCGCCGTGGCTCCAATAGGTTTCGGCGACGTAGAATTGGCTGTTATCGGGAGCGATCGCCAAGTTTGATATGTAGCCCGACGGGATGCTGCCCTCCATCTTGCCGCTGTCGCCATCGAATATGGTAAAGCTCTGCTGACGGAAGCCGCCGGTGAAGAAGCGATGCGGGGGGTTCGGCGGCAAGGTAGCGACATCGCTGACCTCCGTGGTCGCGGCGGTGGCCGCCAGGGAAGGCGGTGCGATCAGCGAAACCGATCCCAGCAAGGCGAGCACTATCGCGATCTTCAGTGCGGCGCGGCTCATTGTGTTCATCCCAGAGGTAATCGTTGTTGGAGCGACATGGTAGACGATGCGCCGAATCGACGCCAGAATGACATACCTAACGAGGGCTCCCATGAATGCGTGGACTCACCGAACGAGAGGATTTCTCCCAGCTCTAATAGCAATCAATGTGTCGGTTATCGCGCTCGGTGCATTTGCGGACGCAGAGGACACTTTCATGAAGCATTCCGTCGTCTACCGTACGGTTCAGGTCGACAATGTTGCCATTTTCTATCGCGAAGCGGGTCCCAAGGATGCCCCCACCATCCTATTGCTTCACGGTCTTCCGTCCTCCTCGCGGATGTTTGATCCACTCTTCAGCCGCCTTGCAGATCGCTATCACCTGATCGCGCCCGACTATCCGGGCTTCGGCCACAGCGAGTGGCCAAGCCCGAAAGCGTTTCATTACACCTTCGATCATTTGGCTTCGGTGATGGAACACTTCACGCAAGCTGTCGGCTTGTCGCGCTATACGATGTATATGCAGGATTATGGTGCGCCGGTGGGTTTTAGGATGGCGTCGCTCATGACACGGGAATGGGAGCCAATTGGAAAGCTCGGCGGGCATTTTGGGCAGACCGGGCCGCGAACGAGGCGGCATTGCGCGTCAATCTGCTATCTCTGGCAACTACACAAGCCCGCCACGTTGGGAATGACCCGGATGTGCAACGCTACGACCCGGATCTTTGGACCGATGAATTCGCGTTCTTGAGCCAGCCGGGACAAGCCGACATCCAGACCGAGCTTTTTTACGACTACCGCACGAATGTTGCGGCCTACCCGGCATGGCAGGCATGGTTGCAAAAGAAGCAGCCTCGGCTGCTTGTCATTTGGGGCAAGTATGAACAATCATTCGATGCCTCCGAACCCGAGTCGTACCGCCGGGACGTGCCGAAGGCGGAGATTCACATTGTGGATGGCGGGCACTTTGCGCTGGATACCGCGGCGGATGAAGTTGCCAATTACGTGAGTGGCTTCGTGAGAGCCCGGAAATAAGGTAGGACTGGAGGTTAAGATGTCCGCCTCGAATGCACCTGTGCAAGGTCTATCGACCAAATCATTCGGTTCAATTTTGCCTGAATCAATCGCCTGGACGCCGTTCGCCGCATTTCCACCCGAGGCACGGCTCGCGGTGCTCGTGGGAGATACGAGCCAGCCTGGACCCTACGTGGTTCGCGTGAAGCTGCCGGGCGGCATCAGGCTCATGCCTCACATGCACAAGGAAGACAGGGTCTATACCGTCATGTCCGGTGTCTTCTATATTGGAACGGGGGAGACGTTTGATCCAGAAGGCTTAAGGGCGTATCCGCCAGGCGCGGTAGTCGTGCTTCCCGGCAATACGCACCATTTCCATTGGGCCCGATCGAGCGAATACATCACCCAAGTCACCGGATTCGGGCCGCTGTCGATCGACTATTTGCACGCTAAGGACGATCCGCGCCAAGGCACAACGTAGCGCTCCCCCATCCAGCCTTGCCGTCCTGCGTTACCACGGCGCCGGCTTGTAGTCTTTTAAGAACTGTCCCCACAGATGCGTACCGGTGAGCTGCCCCGCGAAAATCGGATCGACGATGCGCGCGGCACCATCGATGATGTCGAGCGGCGGTGAGAAGCCGAGCTCGGCCTTGCGGGCGGCATGGACCGCCGGGTCCTCGTCGGTGACCCAGCCGGTATCGACGGCGTTCATGTGAATGCCGTCTTTCACGAAGTCCGGCGCGCTGGTCCGAGTCATCATGTTGAGGGCTGCTTTTGCCATGTTGGTGTGCGGGTGCTTGTCGGTTTTGGTGGCGCGATAGAACTGGCCTTCCATGGCGCTCACATTGACTACATGCTTGTGATGTCCCGGTGTGCGCAGCATGAGCGGCTTGAGCCGCGCGTTGATGATGTACGGCGCGATGGCATTCACCAGCTGAACCTCGAGCAGTTCGGGCGTCCGCACCTCATGCATGCGCAGCCGCCAGCTGTTTATTTCGCGCAGGTCGACCTGCTGCCGATCCTCGTCGTAGCGATCGGCGGGGAACAACGCCTCGCCGGCTTGAAAGTCCTCGTCGAGGTAGCGGCACTGCGAGAGCGCGGCACTGTGCAGCAGGCCTTCGCCGAGCGCGCTTGCCGGCGCGGTTGCATTCACCCCGGCAAGCGAGGCATGGCGACGGGCGGGCGAGGCATGGCGGTGGGCAGGCGAGGCATGGCGGTGGGCAGGCGAACCGTCGATCGCGCGGCTCTCGATTGTATCGCGCTCGATCATCCGCCGTAACTCATCGCGATTAGTGAGCGGAGCGCGCCAGCTCTCGGGGAGCGCGGCGAGAGATTCGGCTTCCTTGGCGAGCAAGTGCTGGAAGAAGCCCGCCGGACGACGCACGGTCTGGCAGGCATTATTCAGAATGTAGTCGAGCCGTGGCAGGCGCTCAACGAGGAATCGTGTGAACAGCTCGACGCTCGGGGTATGCCGCAGATCCAAGCCATACACCTGCAGGCGCTCGCGAAACATCGGATAATCCGGCTGCTTGGAGTAACGTTCGGCTGCGTCAACGGGAAAGCGCGTGGTGACGATGACGTCCGCACCGGCGCGCAGCAGTTTGAGCGACGCTTGAAAACCGATCTTGACGCGGGCGCCGGTGACCAGCGCGTAGCGGCCGCTGAGGTCAGCCGTTTGTTCTCGCTTGGTGTAGTTAAAATTGCCGCATTCGTCGCACATCGAATCGTAGTAGCGGTGCATCTTTGCAAACGGCTGCTTGCAGACGTAGCAGGAGCGCTCCTGACGGAACTCGCGGCGCGCGGCGAGGTCTTCGGGCTGGGGCGGTGCGATCCACAGGGGTGTGTAGTCGGCGGCACGCCGTTGAATGCGCAGGCCGGCCTGCTCGATGATTTTGCGATCGTGTGCTTTCACGGCTTCGCGCTCGGCGCGCCTGAAAGCCTTCGCCATTCTCACGAGGCCGTGGCGCTCGGGCTTGGCGACGAGACCGGCAAGCGTCAGCAGTTCACGGCGCTGGGCTTGGGTGAGACGCGTGAGATGCGAACGATCGGCTTCGACGGCACGCAGCACGTCAATACAGGTGCGGACGGCATCGTCCGCGAGCGCCGGTTCGGCAGCGGGATAAGTGTGTTCCATGGACTGCATTGTATCCGGTGCTCATACCGCCAACTGCAGTGCGCTAGTCGCTGCCTCGAAATGACCGGTTCAAAGGACCGGTTGACAGCGCCTCCCACTTGGTCACACTAGCGGCCTCATCGTGAAACCCATCGCCATGCCATCGCAGGAAATGCACTCCCAAGTCGCAACCGAACTTGAGGCGCTGACGGTCGAACTTGGCTAGATCGCGGAAGACGCGTACCCGGTTGCTTCGCTGGGCAGCTGCACTCATTTTGCTTTGCGTTGTGCTTGCCGTGGCCTGCGCGCTGTGGGTGGTGCATCTCGACCGGGTGGTGAAGCAAGAGTTTGAGGGCAGGCACTGGTCGGTGCCTGCGCATGTCTATGCGTCGCCGTTGGAGCTCTATGCCGGTGCGCCAGTGTCCGCGAACGATCTCGAGGAAGAGCTGCACCGGCTGCACTACCGTGCCGGGGATCCGTTGACGGGTGCAGGTAATTATCGGCGGCAGGGAAATTCCTTCATCCTGCACGCGCGCCGCGTGCGCTTCAGCGACGAATTGCGGGAGGCGCAACTTGTCGCGATCAGCGCGAACTCGAATTCGATCACCGGTTTAAAGCAAGGCGGCGGCAGTGAGCTGCCGGTGTTTCGTCTCGATCCGCCGGAGATCGGCAGCGTTTTCCCGGTCCACGGCGAAGATCGGCTGGTTTTGTCGCCCGCCGAAGTGCCGCCGCTGCTGCGTTCGGGGATCAAGGTGATTGAGGATCGGCGCTTCGATGAGCACAATGGTGTCGATGTACACGGTGTGATGCGCGCGATGTGGGCGAACCTCAGGGCCGGACGAGTGGTGCAGGGGGGCAGCACACTGACGCAGCAATTGGTGAAAAACTACTTTCTGTCGGACGAGCAGAGTTTTGGCCGCAAGGCGACCGAGGCGGTGATGGCCCTGCGGCTCGAGGCGAATTTCTCCAAAGAAGAGATTCTGGTCGCTTACCTCAATGAGGTGTATCTGGGCCAGGATGGGACGCGGGCCATCCACGGCTTCGGTCTGGGCAGCGAGTACTACTTTGCCAAGCCGCTCGGCGAGCTCGATGTGGGCGAACTTGCGATGCTCATTGGTCTGGTCAAGGGCCCCTCCTACTACGATCCGCGCAAACATGCCGACCGCGCCCGAGCACGACGCAACCTGGTGCTGCAAGAACTGGGCAGTGCGCATCTGATCGCCTCCGACATGTCCACGCGGGCTGCGGCGGCTCCGCTGGGCCTGAAGGCGCCGGGCGGCAGATACGTGCCGGCCTATCTCGATCTGGTGCGCCGTCACTTGAAGCGCGACTACGCCGAGGCGGATCTCGCGGCCGCCGGTCTGGCCGTGTACACGAGCTTGGATCCGCGCGTGCAGGCGGCGGCCGAACGCGCACTGGCCACGAATCTCAAGCGTCTGGATGCGGCGAGCCGCGTGCGCGGCGACCACCTCGAAGGTGCGGTTATCGTCTCCGAGCCGAACAGCGGCGATGTGTTGGCGGTGGTCGGCGGCCGCGACAGCGGCAGCGATGGCTTCAATCGCGCGCTGGACGCGCGCCGGCCCATCGGTTCGCTGGTGAAGCCCGCGGTGTATCTGGCGGCGCTCGAGTCGGGCCGCTATAACGCAGCCACCCTGATCGAAGACGCGCCGATCGCGCTGAAGCTCCCCAACGGTAGTGTCTGGGCGCCGCAGAATTTCGAGCATGAGGTATACGGTCAGGTGCCGATGGCGCGCGCGTTGGCCGAGTCCATGAACTTGGCGACGATTCGCCTAGGTCTCGACATCGGATTACCCAAAGTGGCCGCTATCTTGCAGCGGCTGGGACTGGAAACCGCGCCCGTGCTCAATCCATCCATGCTCTTGGGAACCGTGGAGATGACGCCGCTCGAGGTGGTGCAGGTATACACGGCGCTGGCGAACGGCGGCTTTCGCGCCCGCTTGCGCGCTGTACATGCGGTGGTCGATGAACAGGGTCGGCCGCTCAAGACCTTCAAGGTTCAGGTGGAGCAAGCGGCGGCGCCGGCGGCTGTCTACCAGCTTGACCGGATGCTGACACTGGTGACCACGCGGGGCACCGCTCGCGCGGCCGCCGCGCGATTGCCGGCGGGTACGGTGGTCGCCGGCAAGACCGGCACTTCTTCCGATACCCGCGACAGCTGGTTTGCGGGATTCACGGGCAGCTACCTCGCGGTGGCTTGGGTGGGGTACGACGACAATCGCGTGACCGGCCTTACGGGCGCGGCCGGAGCGCTGCCGGTGTGGTTGGACACGCTGTCGACACTCAAGTCCACTTCGTTCGATCCGGTGCCCCCGGAGATGGTCGAAGATCGCTGGATCGGGTTCGGCGACGGACTGGAGACCACCCCCGCTTGCAGCGCCGACGCCGTTGCCGTCTCGATGCCGAAGGACGCGCTCCTGCCCGCCAAACCCGGCTGCTCCCCCGCACGCGGCGATAACTCGCCAACCGGCACCGTGGGTGACAAGATCAAGACATGGCTCAAGAACGTCTTGCATTAGGACAACGCGCATTTCCGCCGCTCGCCGCCCTGCTCAGTGTGGTGCTGCTGCTTGGCGGCTGCCGGTCGCCGTCGCCGCGCTCAGATCTGCCGGGCAATGCGGCTGGGGAACCGCAGCCCTCCGGCCCGCTGTCGCCCGCACCGTTACCTCCGCCGCCGCCGCGTGCACCGCCGCCGCCGCGAGAAAACCGACTCTCCGCCGCCACCAGCTCGCTGGTGACGCAGGCGCGGACGTTGATTTCGCGCGGCGATCTCGACGGTGCCTCTTCGACGCTCGATCGCGCCTTGCGCATCGAGCCGAATAATCCGCTGCTCTGGATAGAGCGTGGGCGCCTGCGGCTCGCCGAGAGCGATGCGCGTCAAGCGGAGGGCTGCGCGCGCAAGGCGCTAGTGCTCGCCAGCGGCGATCATGGCGCGCAAGCACAGGCGGGGAGGTTGCTTGTCGATGCCCTGCGCGCGCAGCGGCGCAACCAGGAAGCCAGCGAGGTCGAGGCGCAGCCGTTCATGCAGGCTCGCTGAGGAGCGAGAACTTGCCGAGCGGCGTGCTCAGCCGGTTCGATGCTCCGCAAAACTCAAGGTCGTGAAGCGGGTGGCTTCCGCTTCGCCCAGCTTCTTTTGCGCACGAATGTCGTTGACGATCTCGAGTGCTGTCTTGGGGGAGGGCGGCAACTCGGCGTCGCAGGCTTGCAGTGGCGTCATTCGCTGACCCCAGCGGATCAAGTGCGCGGACAGCGTGAGGCCGCCGCCGAAGGCCGGCATCAGCACCAGACCGCCGGGAGGCACGCGACCTTCTTCCACGGCTTCGACCAGTGCAACCGGCGCGGTGGCCGAGCTCATGTTGCCGTACTTCTGCACGGTGAGAAATACCTTGTCGGCGCTCGCGCCTGCGCGCTTGGCAACGGCGTCGATGATGCGAAGATTCGCCTGATGCGGCACGACCAGCGCGATGTCATCCATGGTCACGCCGGTGCGCTGCATCACATCGAGGCTGGCCTCGCTCATGCCTTGCACGGCCTTGCGGAAGATTTCCTGGCCGTCGAAGTCCCAGAGGGTTTGCCCGAACTGTACGCCCAGATTAGCGTACATGGTGCCCATTCCGCGCACCCGCAGAATCTGCCGCGAGTCGGCATAACATTGCAGCTTCTCCGCGATGACGCCGGCCTCCTGATCTGACCGCTGCAGCACCATGGCGGCGGCGCCGTCGCCGAATAGTACGGCTACATTGCGATTGTCCCAGTCCATGTACTGGGAGATCAGCTCCACGCCGATCACCAGTGCGTTCTTGGCTATACCGGTCTTGATCATCGACGAGCCGATGGACAGTCCGTACATGAAACTGGTGCAGGCGGTGTTGACGTCGAATGCCGCGGCCTGGGTTGCACCGATGCGTTGCTGAACGCCGGAGGCGCTGTTGGGCACGGTCTCATCGTTGCTGCAGCTGCCGTATATGACGAGCTCGATGTCCCGGCCGGACATGCCGGCGCAGGCGATGGCACGGCGCGCTGCGGTTATCGCGAGTTCGATGCCGGGAACGTGCGAGATGCGCCGCTCCTTCATGCCGGTGCGCGAGGTGATCCACTCATCGTCCGTGGGCAGAAAGGTGGCGAGGTCCTGATTCGTCAGTATCGACGGTGGCAGGCACTTGCCCCAGCCAACAATGGCAGCGTGAGTCAATGCAACTCCCCTTTCGGCTCTTTTAGATTGTGCCCGGCATTGTCGCCGATATAGGGGGAAGCCGCTAATTGGCGGTTCAGGAGAACATCACCGCGGTCGGCCGCTCTATGTCGAGCTCGGATTCAGTCCGACCCGCGAGACGGCCTGGTCGCCACCTGTGCGTCGATCCAGGTTTCGAACGCATCCAGCATCTGGGTATTGATCTCGCCCTGGGTGAGAGCGCTGCGAGCGGGCACACGCAAGGAATGGTCGGCATCCGGCAGCAGGCACACGCAGGCTCGGCTACCCAGCCGTTTGATCAGCGGTGTGAGCAGCGTCGGCTCGGCGAACTCGTCGCGCGCACCTTGCAAAAATAACATGGGTATGTGCACTTGCGAGAGATGCTCGCCTCTCGTCTCGGACGGCTGCTTGGGCGGGTGCAACGGAAAGCCCAGGAAGATCAGGCCCCGCACCTGCGGCAGCGGGTTCGCTGCCTGCGCCTGCGACGTCATACGTCCGCCGAAGGATTTTCCGCCTGCGAACAGCGGCAGCGATGGTACGAGTTTACTTGCTGCCGCTACCGCCGCGCGCACAGTGGCATGGCAAACGGCGGGAGTGTCCGGACGCCTGCTGCGCCTTTCCATATAGGGAAACTGATAGCGCAAGGTGGCGATCCTGCGCGCCGCCAGATCATTGGCCAGACTCACCATGAACGGGTGCAGCATGCCGGCTCCGGCGCCGTGTGCGACGACGAAACAGGCCTTGGACGGGCGTGGTACGACTAACAATCCGGAGACGGTTGCGTCATCTACGGATATGTCGACGGGCGTTGTATCGACCGCTGTCATGCCCACAGTATGCCTCGATGCCCAGCGGTGGTGGTGACCTCACAACTTTGGCGCGGCGTGCGCAGTAGTGCCGGCGCGCGTGAACTCGAATTGCAGCAGCCAGCGGCGCGAGTCCTGGCCCTCCTGTGTGAACCGCCATTTTTTCGCAGCTTCGCCTGCCATGTGCGCGAAATACCTGCTGGAACCGCGACGCTCCAAGTCTTGAGCGATGACCTTGCCCGATCGATCGACGGTCACGAGAACCGCGACCTTGATCGTGCCGCGAATTGAAGCGCGCGCGCTGCGCGAGACACCGGGGATTTCTTGATGAATCACCGGGGAGGGCGCTGGGCTTGAAGGTGTAGAGTCGGTGGCAGAGGCGGCGCTCGAAGCCGCCGGCTGCGATTCGGGAGAAGGGGAATTTAAGGCCGGCTGCAGGGCTTGAGGTTTGCCATGAAACAGGTGGGAGCCCGCCCAGGCTGCCACTAACAGGACGAGTGTTGCCGCCGCAATCACTGGCACGAGCAAACGTTTCCGCGGCAACGTCTGCGCGGGCGCCGCGGGCCTGGGTGCCGCGGGCCTCGGTGCCGCGGCTGCAACTGGTGCGACTGGAATCGGTGCAGTCGCGGCTGGGGGTGGCGAGATCGCGGGTGTTGGCGACGCGCCTTTGAGTTCCGCGTCGAGATTGGTAATGGTCGGTCGATCGGCGGGGTTGGCGCTCAGGCAGCGACGCAAAGTGTCCGCGAATGCCTTCGGCAATATATCTGTCAGTGCGGCCTCGGTCCCTGCAGTGGGCGGAAACTGGGTGAGGGCCTCGATCAGGGTGGCGCCGAGATCCCGGATGTCGCCGGCTGCGGTGACGCCGCCCGTTGACTCGGCAGGCCGCACAGCATCGCTAGACAGTTTCAGCTGATCGTTGACGACCAGAAAATTCGGTGGTTTCAGACGGCCATGCACGAGGTTCCTGCTGTGAAGGAAGGCCAGGGCATCGATAGCGGGCGGCAGCATTTCCCTGACTTCGTCCAGGGTCAGGGCCCGCCTGGGGAGAAGCTGCGCGAGGGTCTGTTCGGCATACTCCATCACTACGAAGAGAAACGGGTGTCCGCCGAGTTGGCAGCGACCGACGTCAAGGAGGCGAATCAAGTGGGGATGCGAGAGCGCGGCGACGGCGTTCCAGCGTGCAAGCTGCGCTTCCGAGGTGGCTGGATCGGCTGGAATGAGCTTGATCGCCGCGGTGGTCACGGCGTTTGCCGTATATTCGGTGAGAAATACCACGCTGTGGTCTGACCGAGTCAGAAAGCGGCGCAACGGATAAACGCCGTTGATAACCAAGCTTTCCCACTTCGACCAGTCCTCGGTCATCAGTTGACGATAGCACCAAGACCAGCTGCTGGCTGGGGGGTAACCATAAACTCTCTAATGCTGCACCGCATTACGCTGCTCAATGTAGGTGACTTTTCGCCAGTCCATCCAACAGGACAATGGGTATTGGGCGGGAAGATTTGCAAGAAATGGCTGCGACGATTGCCCATCTGACGGACTCTGGGGTACACATACAGATTGGCCGGGTAAAGGCCGGGGGGACGGCTATCGAACTTTTAGAGCGTGATGAACAATTAGCAAGACTGGGCCTTGCCTTTGCGCAGGCCGGCGAGGGACAGGGCCGCATAGTCGCGATCGCCGCTGAAGCAGGCGCCGGAAAGACGACCCTGGTCGGGCGATTCGTGGCCGCGTATGCTGCGCGCGCGCGCGTGCACTGGGGCGCATGCGAAAACCTGTCCACTCCCGAGGTATTGCTGCCGCTGCGCGATATTGCCCGCGCCAGTGGCGAATCGTTTGTTCTGGGGGCCGATCACATCCGCTCCTTCGAGTGGATGCTGCGGCTCTTGTCCGATGGCGCGGCCCCCTCCGTGCTCATCATCGAGGATGTCCACTGGGCGGATACCGCCACGTTGGATTTGGTCCGTTTTCTTGCGCGGCGAATCGCACGGGTGCGAGCCCTGATCTTGATCACCTATCGCGACGAGGAAGTGGACGTACGGTCACCCATGCGCAGCGTGCTCGGTGACGCTCCCACCGGAAGCGTGGAACGCATGACTTTGGAGCCGCTGTCGCTGGCAGCGGTCACTCAGCTCGCCGCAGCCGCGGGACGCAGCGGCGAGGCCTTGTTCGCATTGACCGCGGGCAATCCGTTCCTGGTGACTGAAGCGTTGGCGGTTGACTGTGACATGCCGACCGATGCGGTCCGCGACTCCACGCTGGCGCGCGCATCGCGCCTTCCGGAGACGGCCCGATACGTGCTGGAAGCCGTGTCGATATTTCCGCGACGCGCTGAAACGGCGATTGTCGCTGACCTTGTCCGAGGAGCCATCGGCGGTGGTCTCGATATATGCGTAGAGAAGGGAATGCTCTCGCTCCAGGGAGGATTGCTGCAATTCCGCCATGAGCTTGCGCGCCGCGCCATCGAGTCATCCATTGCGCCCGTGCGGTCGCAAGGCCTGCATCAGAAAGTAGTGGATGTCTTGAAAAAGCGCTCCGACGCCCGGGCGGGTGAAGTGGCGCACCACGCGGAACTCGCCGGTGACGTCACGGCCGTGCTGAAGTTCGCGCGCCGCGCGGGTGAGGCCGCGGCCCGTGCCGGCGCGCCGCGCGAGGCCGCCTCGCACTTTGCCGCGATGTTGCGCCACCGTTATGCCCTAGATCCCGGGCAGGCCGTCGAAGTCCTGGAACTTCACGCCGAACAAGCCTATTTGATGGGTGCGGCCGATGTCGCCATGGTCTCGATGACGGAGGCCGCTCAACACCGGCGCGCCGCAAAGGATGCCATCGGCCTCGGACGGGACCTCACCCGCCTCACCCGATTCGCGTGGATGTGCGGCCGCCGCGGCGAAGCTGAGCGCCATATCGAGGAGGCCATCACTGTGTTGCAAGCGGCGCCGCCCGGACCCGAGCTTGCCTGGGCATATTCGCATCAATCGCAGCTGGATATGCTCGCCTCCCGGATGAACAGCGCCGTCAGCTGGGGCGAACGCGCACTCGCATTGGCGAGGCAGCTGGGGGAGAAGGAAATCATCATACATGCTCTGGCCAATATCGGATCCGCCAAGTCGGATGTAGTCCGCACCGGCAACTGCGACGAAGTCGAGCAAAGTTTCGAGCTAGCCGTGGCGGGTAAGTTTCACGACCACGTGGAACGTGCGTCGTGCAACCTGTCCTGCACGTACTTTTGGCGCCGCGATTATCGCTCGGCTCTTGGCCGGATCGATCGCGGCGTTTCGTATGCAGCCGCTCTGGAGCTCACGCATTGGGAGGGTTACTTGCGGGGGTGGCGGGCGATGGTCTGGCTGGACCAGGGTGATTGGGCCGCGGCAGAAGAAGAAGCACAGGAGATGTACAGCAGAAGCTACGCTGCCGAGGTGTATCGATTCCCGTCATTGATCGCGCTGGCGCGGCTGCGCATCCGGCGCGGCGACCAGGATTTCGAAGCGCCTCTCGATACCGCACGCCGTCTGTCGGACAGCATGGCCGAACTGCAGCGCAGCGTGTATGTGGCAGTGCTCGGGGCCGAAGTCGCCTGGCTCGAGATGAACGGCGCGACATCGGCTGCGGACGCGGCAAAATCCACATTACGTGAAGTGCATTCGCAGGCGGTCGCGCGCAGCGCCTACTGGGTGGCGGAGGATGCGGCGCTATGGCTGTACATGTTGGGCGAAGAAATTGCGGGGACGGGTGATTTGTCAGCGCCGTTTCGCGACCATTGCGACGGCCGCTGGCGCGAGGCGGCCGTGGGTTGGCAGGCCCTGGGCTGCCCGTACGAGCAGGCTCTGGCCTTGAGCTGCGGAGACGAAGCGGCACAGCGATCGGCCGTCGAGATCTTCGATCGTCTCGGGGCGGTCCCCGCGGCAGCACGCTTGCGCCGGCAAATGCGTGCTAATGGCACGCGCGCCATTCCGCGCGGTCCGCTGGCGCGGACCCGGGCCAATCCGGCGGGATTGACGGCGCGGCAGGCCCAGGTGTTGAGCTTGGTCGACGAGGGCCTCAGCAACACGGAAATTGCTGATCGCCTGTGCATTTCCGCCAAAACCGCCGAACATCATGTGTCGGCCATCATGGCCCGTCTGGAGGCGCCAACCCGACAACGCGCCGCCAGCGCCGCGCGCAGCCTTGGCCTGTTGGGCGGCGCCAAAAGATAGGGAGGCGGAACGCTCAATATAGGTACCCTCGCCCCATGCGTGGAGTGGGGGGCGGCGACATGCTATGGCACCTCATGTCTCAATCAGGAGCCGGAAATGTCCCGCATCGCAATCTTTATCTACGGAATTGGGTGTTACATAGTCTTTCTCGCTGTCTTTCTCTACGGTATTGGATTCATCGGTGGCTTTTTAACGCCGACCAGTTTGGACGGCATTCCCATGTCGTCGCTGGGCGAGGCCCTGGCGGTGGACCTCGCGCTGCTGGCCGCTTTTGCTATCCAGCACAGTGGCATGGCTCGACCTGGATTCAAGGAATGGTGGAAGCGCGTCGTGCCGGAAGCCGCGGAGCGCAGCACCTACGTGCTGTTGAGTTCGATTGCGCTGGCGGCGCTGTTCATCTATTGGGAACCAATCGGGGGAGTGGTGTGGGGCCTGGCGCCGGGCGCCGCCCGCGACCTCGTCATCGGACTGTATGTGTGCGGTTGGCTGCTGCTGTTGTACACCACATTCTTGATCGATCATTTTGACCTGTTCGGCTTGAAGCAGATCTGGCGGCGTCTGCACGAGAAAGCCTACCGCGCACCGGTGTTCCGCACGCCGAGCCTGTACAAGCTGGTGCGGCATCCGCTGTACATCGGCTGGCTGGTGGTCTTCTGGGCGGCGCCGACCATGACGGTTGCGCATCTTATCTTTGCGCTCGCCACGACGGCGTACATCCTCATCGCGATCCGCTTCGAGGAGCGCGACTTGGTGTCGGCATTCGGCAATGCCTACGTCGATTACCGGGCACGCACGCCGATGTTGCTGCCGCGCTTCTGGCCGCGCATATAAACAGAGTTGCAACGCAGGTGTTTGGTCAATGCGGCGCCGCCGGCGGTGCGGCGCCGCCTCTGCCTCCGACACTTTACTAACGTTGACGAGAAGGGCAGAGTATCAGCGAATATTCCCACAAAAGAAGAATTGCCTGCCAGCCCGTTGCCTGATTGCCGCCTGTGCGCTGCTGGTATTTGCACAGCACGTCCGTGCGGCCGACGCCGTTAACGCTCCCGCGAGCCCCGCGCTCGGTGTGGATTTTGCGCCGAGCTTTGCCGCTCTGGTCGATAACTATCTCGACCGCTTCGGTCGCTTTCATCCGTCGATTGCCGCCGGCAACGGCCTGCACGCCCACGACGGCGAACTCGAGAATTTTTCGCCCGAGTCGATCGCGGCCGAGATCAAGTGGCAGCGTGCGGTGCGTCGCGAACTTAATGCGCTTGATCCCCAGGCATTGACACCGGATGAACGGGTTGATCGCCGAATTCTGCAAGGTGTAGTCGATGGTTGGATCCTCGATCTCGTCACGGTGCGTACCTGGACCCGCAATCCGATGATTTACGTGGCAGCCGTTTCCGACGGCGTGCACGATCTAGTGACTATGGAGTCCGCTGCACCTGAGGTGCGCATGCGCCACATCCAGACCAAGCTGCATGCCCTGCCGAGACTACTCGCTGCCGCGCGCGCCAACGTGCATGCGCCGCCCAGGGTGTTCGTGGAGAGCGCAATCGCCATGTTGGGCGGGGTGTCGGAATTGCTGTCGCATGATCTGCCGCTGGCATTTGCGGGCGACAACGACGAAGTCATGCGCAGGCGGGTGATGCAGGAAGCGGGCCGCGCGGGTGTGCAATTGGCCGAATACCAGCGCTACCTGGAGACGCGCGTGCTGCCGACCGCGACAGAGAGATTTGCGATCGGCGTGGCCAATGTCGAAGCTCGCTACCGCGCCGAGGAGCTGATCGACCTGCCCGCGGACCGGCTGCTGGCGATCGGAACGCGTGAGCTCGTGCTCAAACAGGCGGAGTTCACTGAGACCGCGGCGCGGATCGACGCAAGCCGCGGCGCGTTGGACGTTTGGCATGCCGTGCAGGACGATCATCCCGCCCGCGGACAGCTGGTTCCGGCGGCGCGCGCCGTCGTCGAAGAACTGTTCGCCTTCATCAACGATCACCAACTGATGACGTTGCCCCCGGATCACGACATCGTAGTGGCGCCGGCTCCTGCCTACGACCTGGGACTCGCCTCCATGCACTCCTCCCCGCCGTTGGAACCGCATCCGATACAGAGTTTCTACTATGTCACCGACGCAAACGCGCAATGGCCCGTCGAACGGCAAAACGCCTGGCTGCGTGCCTTCAATTATGCGACGCTCGCCGACATCAGTGCCCACGAAGTGGCTCCCGGACACTATGTGCACAGTCTCTTCATGCGTCGCACACCTGGGAAGATACGCCGCATCTGGGTGGGGCTGAATCCATTCCCGCAGCCGTCGTCCGGTCAGGACGGCTGGGCCCATTACGCTGAACAGATGGTCAGCGACCAGGGCTTCAAGGCGGACAATCCGCGTTATCGATTAGCCCAGATCGCCGAATCCTTGACGCGGATTTGCCGACTCATTGCGGGCATCAAGCTGCACAGCGGCGAATGGAGCGTGAGAGAGGCGACTGACCTGTTCGAGCGCGAGGGGCATCTGCCTGCCGAGACAGCGAGCCGCGAAGCCGTACGTGGGACTTACGATCCCACTTACGGCGGCTATTTTCTCGGCAAGATGGCGGCATTCAAGCTGCGGCGCGACTATCAGGCGATGCGCGCCAAGGAATTCAACCTGCGTGAGTTTCACGAGCGGGTGATGACCAACGGCATAGCGCCGTGGTGGGCACATCGGCAATTGTTGATGCCCGGCGATGTTGGGGCGGTGGTGGAGTAAGGGCCCAATGGCGCTTGCGAAGGGTGTTTCCATGTTTTCCATTGTGCGAGATTCGGTGCCGGGTGATTCGCTGCTGAAGACGCACCGTGGCGCGGCGCATCCCGAACGCTGGGGGAATTACGGGGACTGTTTCTCCGTCGGCGTCGATGGGGCGGTCAGCCTCGCGGATTTCGTATTCGCGTTCTATACATCGCCGCTGTTTCGCGTTGAGCGGCTGATACTTCAAATCTTGGCGGGCGCACCTGCGAGTGACGGCGACGCGCTCGCGCTCGCTCAAGGGTCGGCAAAGACTTTTTCCGTTTGGTACACCGGCGAGCGCACCGCGACACAGCTGCTGATGTGCGATCGCTATGAGCGCACGCGGTCATGGTTTCAGGTCGTGCCGTTGGCCGGCGGCAGAACCCTGTTGCAGTTCGGATCGGCCGTTGCTGCGGCGCCGCAAAGCGCGACCAAAGTCTCGCGACCCGGCGCCGTTTTCAGTCTGCTACTCGGGTTCCACATTCTGTATTCGCAGCTGCTCTTGTCTGCGGCGAAAAGCGGAGTGACGAAAATTCCGCGGCGCACCGAGAAGTAGTTGCAGCTTCGATTTCAACTGCGGAATGGTACGCGTGCCTGTTTATTGGGGGTGCCGAAGCTCTTTTCATTGAGTGGGGCCGGCGTTTATCTGTTGTGCCGCATAGATCTTGCGCACCGATTCCATGGTATCGGCTGCGACTAAGGGCTTGTCCTGGCGGTAGCGTTTCACCCGCGCCAGCCGCAGTGCGAAGCCGCCCGGATAGCGAGTGCTGGCCTGCAGATCGCTGAAGGCAATTTCCACCACCAGTTCGGGATGGACATACACGGTGTCAGGGTCGCGGCGTATTTCCCGTGCGAGCAGCTCGCGGGTCTGCCATTCCAGCAGCGCGTCGGTGAGTCCCTTGAAGGTCTTGCCGAGCATGATGTACTCGCCGGTGAGGGGATCGAGGGCACCCAAGTGCAAGTTAGACAGCTTGCCGGTGCGCCGACCGTGTCCCCACTCGGCGGCGAGCACCACCAAATCCAGCGTGTGAACGCGCTTGATCTTGAACCAGCTCGCGCCGCGGCTGCCGGCTTCGTAGGGCGCGTCCAGGGATTTCGCCATCACGCCCTCATGACCGGCTGCGATGGCGGCATCGTAGAAGGCGCGTGCCTCGGGCTCGGAGGCCGTGATCAATTGTGGAATTCTTAGAGGCGGCGGAACGGCCTCGGCGAGCGCTGCGATGCGTTCCCGGTAGGGGCGACTGGCGATACTGTGTGCGCCGACCCGCAGACAGTCGAAGTAAAAGGCCTTGATGGGCAGGCGGGTCCGCAAAGCTTCTACGTTGAGCTTGCGGCCAAACCGCCGCATGGTCACTTGGAAGGGATGCGGTCGTCCCAAAGCGTCGAATGCAATAGCCTCGCCGTCGAGCACCAGGGTGCGCTGCGCAAATCCGCGCGCTTGTTCGACGATCTCGGGAATCGCGCCGCTCACCTCGTTCAGGCCACGCGTGTAGATACGCACCTCGTCGCCCGCTTTGTGCACTTGGATTCGCGCTCCGTCCATCTTCCACTCGAACGCCGATTCGCCGCCGATTTCCCGCAGGGCTTCGCCGACATCGGCGGCGGTTTGAGCCAGCATGGGGGATACGGGCGCGAATAATTCGAGTTGGAAGCGCTCAAGAGCGTCGGCGCCCTCGTATATCGCGGCCTTGGCCAGCGCACCCAAGCTCTTGGCATACATCGCCGCACGGCGCACTTGTGCCGCAGGAATCCCCGCGGCCTCGGCAATAGCATCCTGCATGATGCCGGCGAGCGCACCCTGGCGCAGTTCGCCGATCAACAAGCGGCGCAGGAAATGCTGCTCGTCGGACGTGGCCCGTGCAAAGAGATCGCGCAATGACTCCACGCGGCGTGCTGCGGAACCGGCGCCGCGCATGGCGGCAAGCGCCGTGAGGCTGTGATCCAGTTCGCCAAGGGATAGGGTGTCGGATTCCGCTGCCGCATGCGCGGCGGCGGTTTGCAGGGTCGAATAGCCGATGCCGATTCGTCCCTGCGGAATATCCCCGGACAAATAGTGCACGCCGATTTCAAGCTCACCGGGCGGGATGGTAAGGAGCAGCGACGCCAGCTGCCGTGTCTTGGCCAGCCGGCCGGTACTGGCAGCGACCAGTTGTGACGTGCGGACGAGTATGCCGAGCGAACCCACGGGCGCAATTGTGCGGCGCCGCCGCCATCGCGCCGCCGCCGGCGGCCGGCGCGATATATTGTCTTGCGCCGTCAGCCAGCCCCGGCCGCGTCGGGCGGCTACTGCTTGTTCGCGACCTCGGCTGCCTTGGCATTGGCCTTGGCTGCGTCAAAGTCTGCATCCGCCTGGTTCTTGCAAGTTTTCTGCGCGTCGCCCGCCATCGCGTCGCACTTGGCCAACGCTATCTTTTGGGCGCCTTCGGCCTTGGTTACAGCGATGTCGTATGCGTTGGAGGCAACCGTGTTATTGAGATCGGCGAGCTTATCGTCCACTTTATCAGCGGCCTTGCCGATGTCCTTGGAAGCGTCCTTCTGCGACTCCGCAACATCGGTCGAGGCGTGTTGCTCCGCGGTGGCGACGTCTTTGGCGACTGTCTCCGGCGATTTGGCATTGTTGCAGCCGGCAACAAAGAAAAAAGTCATTGCAATCACAGAAATTGGCAGCGTACGCATTATTGTCCCCTGGTTAAATGGATGCACCCAACCCCACGCGGCATCCGAATGGGCATCGATTCGCTCGCCGCGAAGTATAGGATTCTCAGAGCGGGCTAATATGTCGTCCGCGGGGGCCGCAAGTTGTAGGGCGAATCCCACAAGAAAGGGATTAGTGACTAGGTGATGCCCTTACCCGCTCCATTGGCACCGTCGTCGTGTGCCTCGTTGGCGGCCGGGATCAGCGAGTCCATGACAGTCTACGAGGCCTTGTAAATGTATTCGGCAGCGACCAGATCGGCGTGCGCCACACCCACGGATTTGAATACGGTTTTGTCGGCGCGCGGTGCGGCTATGTTCGGCGGCACAGCGGTGCTCTTGGATGCCTGATCGTTGAGCAGAACAACGTCCGATTCTTGGAGGGTGCCGTTGGCCAGCGGGCCTGCCAAGTCGCCGCTCTCGTGCAGGGCGGCGAGGGTGTCGACGATGATAAATGCATCGCGCATGCAGGCATCGTCGGCTTCGCGCATGGTGGGCTTGAAGCTGCCCATCAAATTCAAGTGGCAATGAGCTTTGAGCCAGGCGCCGCGGATGAGCGGCTGTTCCGTCAATGTGGCGCAGACAATCACATCGGCGGTGCGAGCGGCAGCCTCGAGGTCGACGGCGGCACTCACCGGCCAGCTGCGTGCCCTTAAGTCGCGCGCCACATCCGCGGCCTTGTGCGGATCCCGACCCCAAATGAGGATGGATTGATAATCGCGCACGGCTCGGTGACCTTCGATGAGATACCGCGACAGTGCACCGGTGCCCACCATCAGCAGCACATCGGGCATCGCGGGCGCGAGCAGGTCAGCCGCCAATGCAGACACCGCCGCGGTGCGCAGCAAGGTGAGCGCGCGGCCGTCGATCCATGCCAGGGGTTCTCCCGTTTGTCCGGAGATCAGCAGGTAGGCGGCATTTACCGACGGAAGTCCGTGCTGCGCATTACCCGGAAACACCGTGGCGATTTTCACACCGATGGGGCCCGTCGGTTGCCACGACGGCATGAGCAGCAAGGTGCGCGGCTGATCCGGCGGCCCCATGTCGAAGTGAGCACGATCAGGACTTCGGGCATGCGAGGCAAAGGCCTGGCGCAGTGGTTCGATCAGGCGACGCACGCCGGTGAGGCGGTGAACGGCGTCGAAGTCGATATATCTCATCGGCCGATTGTAATGTGTCGCGTCGGCGCGTGCGCTGCATCTGCTCACCGCCTCGGAGCCTAGCCGATCACGTTGGCTTCGAGCAGCGGACGATTGGCGGCCACACGGCTGAACAGCAGCTCGGATAAATCCAAGCTAACGAAGCGTCCCTCGAGAATGAGCTCGGCGATGGCGCGGCCGACGACGGGGGATTGCTGCATGCCGTGTCCGGAAAAGCCGTTCATGAAGAGCAAATTCTCGATCGACTCATGCGGACCCAAGAGGGCGTTGTGGTCGAAGGTGTTCATCTCGAAGTAGCCGGCCCAGGCGCGCTCGAGCTTGGCGGCCTCGAAAGAGGGAATGCGATGCGCGAGTGCCGGCCATAACTCAGCTTCGAATGCGTCGTAGTCCGGCTGCAGCGGTTGATCGTTGGATTCGTCGGCCGGCGACTGTCCTGCGATGAATTTCGCGCCCTCGGGGCGGATCCAAAATCCGCTGGTATCGATCAGCAGCGGGAAGGGGGCCATTGCCGTGGGACAGGAGATAACGTACACGGTTCGCCGGCGCGCAAAGACCGGCAGTTCGATGTCGGCCATGGCGGCGACGGCGCGTGCCCAGGGGCCCGCGGCATTGACGACGTGGCTGCACGCGATGCGCGATCCGTCGGAAAGGATCACCTCGTTGATGCGCTTGGCAGCGCTGTGCCTGGCGCCGTCATCGAACCCAAACCCACTCACTTCGGCATTCACAAAGCGCGCGCCTTGGCTCTTGGCCTTGCGGGCGAATCCGGTAAGCAGGGTGTGCCCGTCAAACCAGCCCTCGCCGGAGAGGCCCAGCGAACCCAAGGCCAGGTCGGATGTGTTCAGCCACGCGTAACGTCGCGCGAGGTCGGCCGGCTCCAGCAGCACCACATCGGAGCTGCAGGCTTTTTGCACCCTGTGGTTGGCGCGCAAGAGTGGAGCACTGCTCGCGTCCGAGAGATACAAGTACCCCTGCTCGCGCAAACTAATGTTTGGCCATTCATCGCCGACATTAAGCTCCTCGGCTGCATTACGCAGAAACGCAATGCTGGTCTGGGAGATTCGTATATTCACGGCAGTTGAGAATTGCTGGCGAATGGAGGCGGCTGACAAGGCGGACGAGGCGTGTTCGTAAGTGAGGTCTCGCTCGACGACGATGACGGCGCGGCCGGGCTCGAGCCGCGTCAGCCAGTAGGCGAGCGCGGAGCCCATGACGCCGCCGCCGATCACGACGACGGGGTTCGCTGGACCGGCCATGGGCATTGCGGGCGCGGCTAGGTACGCGGAGTCAGTATGGTTGTCAGCAGATCGGGCGTGGCGGGATCGCGCTCGAGCCGAGGGTGGCGTGAGTGGCCTGCGTAGTGCAGATCGACCGTGCTGAATATCTCGTCTTTCTGCAGCAACAGCTGAATGGTGCGCGTCTCGTCGCCGCCTGCCTGCAAGGCGTCCTGCAGCACGTCCTTGGAATATTTGCGGCCGTTCACAGCAATCAACATAGAGCCGGGGGCAATTCCCGCGGAATCGGCCGGCGTGCCGGCGACCACTGAGGTGATGACCGCGGCTTCGTCCTTGAGCACGAAACCGAGCGAGAAATTCAAATCGGTGCTCTTGTCCATGGCGGCGCCGCCTTTCTCCACCGCGGTGGGCTCGGCCGAAAAGGCTACTCGCCAGCCGCCGGCGGTGAGCCCGTCGAGCGGTGCGTCGGGCTTCAGTCGATTGAGGCGCAGGGTCCAGAAGCCGCGCCAGTCATAGGGCATGACGGTATTGAGCGCCTTGACGACGTCGTTGAAGTCGTACGGAATCACTTTGGGAGATGTGCTCGGCGCCCCGTAGAACAGCCGGCAGAAATCGTCGAGGCTTTTGGCGCCGTGCGTGGTGTTGCGGATCAGAGTATCCGCCTCCAACCAGAGCAGGGCGGATTCCAAGTAGAAATCGTTGCCGCGGGTTCGCGAGCGCCACTCCGGTGCGATGGTATAGCCGATTTGCGCGGCGATGGCCGTGTCCTCGAGCGAGCGCCATTCGCGGCCGTGGTGCGTTTGCAGGGATGCAGCCGCGCCGGCCCAGGAGTTGCGCGCGTCCTCAGGTGAGGCTAAGCCGCTGCGCGCGCTCAACACCATGCCTAAGTACTCGGTGAGGCCCTCGTATACCCACAGCAAGTCGCCGCGCATGGGTGAGTCATAATTGCCGGTGGCAAGGCCGAACGGACGCCGGTACTTGCCGTTCCAGGAGTGCACATATTCATGTGGCAGTAGTTCCATCACATCGCTGCTGCGACTCAGGTCCTCATCGATGAGGGCGCGTTCGGCGGTGCGGTTGTCGCTCGACTGATGGTGCTCGATGCCCTCGTAGCCGATTTGATCGCTCAAGGTCCAGAGGAAGTGATACTCGTTGTAGTGAGTGGCGCCGAACAGCGCGGTGGTTTCGGCTACCAGCTTGCGCATGTGAGCGGTGGTCGCGGCTGGAATATCGATCGCCGCGGCGCTGTCGGCCGCGAGATGCAAGTACACCGCGGGCGCGCCGCCTAGTTCTACGGTTTTGAAATGACGGCCTGAAAGTACCGGCGAGTCGATCAATGTGGTGAGTGATACCTGGGTGAACTGCGTGACGTCGCCGACGCTTGCCACCCGGGGCAATGCGGTACCAAAAGACCAGCCGGTGGGCAGGCGAAGCTTCGCGACGTACTGCAGATCGTCCGACTGGCTGCCTGCGGTATATAGCAACAATTGATTCCAGAGAATGAGTGCGAGTGACTGTGTGGCGGTGCGCGGAGCGTTGTTGTCGGTGGCGCCCAACACCGCATCCACTTCGAATGCCACATCGAGCGCGGCAACGCCGGCCGGTATGGTGAGATGAAAGGCGTACATATTGTCGAGGTCGCGCTGCCAGGCAATTGCCTGGCCGTTGCCCGAGAACTTGAGCCCGGAAATCCCGGCGACCGGACCATCAGGCGCATGATCGCCGGGTAACCATTTCGGATACAGCAGCGTGAGCTTGCCCGGCTTCACCGCCAGTGTGAGATGGGTGCGCACGATGCCGCGCGGGGCATCGCTCGCATCGACTTCGACGTTGGCGGCGGGGCCAGCGCCGGCAACCCCTGCGCCGGCGACGCCTGCGGCATTGGAGGCATTAGGGCTGGTTGCGGCAATAAACAGGTTAAACACGAGAGCGCCGGCCTGTAAGCGGCCGCATGAAATCGGCATCATCGTCGGCATCCCTTTTCGCAATATTGTCAGCTGCAAGGTTGTGGATGATATAGGCGTGGGATCGCAAAGGCGAAACCAAGCCGCTGTGCCGCAATGCGGCCGCAACTGCGAAATGGTTCTCATATTGAGGGTATGCCTAACCCGCTAGGCCAGGGCTTTGCGCCCTCCGGCATCCAAAATGTGACTCAAGACGCCTCAAAAAAGCCTCATTTCTATAAGGATCATGCAATTCGCGGCGCTTCGATCGTGCGAAGTCGCGGCTATTCTGGAATCGCACTGCAGCAAAGCGATTGATCTCGATTCTTGGGAGGTTATCGGTGCAGATCGCAACGAGAAAAAGTGAGGCCGCGGCGCTGGAACCTGCGGGGCGCGGGCCATCCGCCACAGTGAGACGCACCAAGCTGTCGGTGCTCCTGGTTACTCGCGATGACCTGTTGTGGCCGCAGATCTGTACGCACATCGGAGCCGGGTTAATTCTCAAACAGGTCGACTCCATAGAGGAACTTCTCTCAGCCACACCCGAAGGACATAGCGGCATCGTCCTGTGGGACGCGCGTAATTCTGACGATGCCGCTGCGGTGTTATCGCGCCTGCAATTGCACTCGCCACGCTTCGCAGTGATGGTGTTGGACGATGCCGGCAATGCGCCTGCCTGGACCCACTTCGTTGATCTAAGACAAGTTGTTGCGCAGGTTCAGCTGCCCATAGCGGCGGAGGAATTCAAGGCGGCGCTGGACGGCGCGCATGAGGAAGTCAATGCGCGCACCGCTTTGCTCGGCGAAGGCGAAGCCGGCGATGCCGCCGCCGCGGCGACCGTGGCCGGAACCAGTGGCATCGGCGGGCGCGGCACGGCATCCGCGGCGCGGCGATTTCCATGGATCCCGGCTACCATTATCGGCGTACTCACCGCCGGAGGCGCGGCATTCGTGGCGATGAGGCGCGACGACGCACCGCCTCAACCTGTGCCGGCGGCGATCCCAAGGCCCGTCGCAACGGAGGCCGCCAAGCCGCCGCCGGGCGCTGAAGAGAAACTCGATGAGAAGGTGTATCTGCTCATCGAGAAGGCGCAGCAGGCGATGCTGGATCGGCATTTCATCGATCCGGCGGATGGCAGCGCGCTGGTCTTGTACCGCAACGCGCTTCTGCTCGACCCCAATAACGGCGAGGCGCAGCAAGGTCTGCAGCGCCTCGCGGAAATCCTGTTCGCACGCGTGCAGTCCGCACTCGATGAGCGAAAGGTCGATGTGGCCCTGCAGGCGCTCGAAACAGCGCGCGGCATCAATCCCAGTGACAGCCGTTTGGTCACGCTCGATGAGCGCATCGCAACCTTGCGCGCGGAGTTTGGTCCGGCGCAAATTCTGGCTGCCATCGGCGCACAGAATTTCGATCGAGCCGGGCAACTGATAGATGAGGCGGCGCGTAACAAATCGCTGAGTGGCGCCAAGCTCTCCCAACTGCGCGAGGAACTGCGGCGACGGCGCGACGAGGCTGATATTGCGAACCTCGTAAAGCTGATCGATTCTCGCTTGGTCCAGGACAAAGTGGTCGGGTCGCGCAACGACAGCGCGGCCTACTACCTGGAGCAGGCGCGGGCCGCTGGCGTAAGTGCCGCGTCGGTTCAAGCGCAATCCCTGGAAATCAACAGGCGTCTGGCGGCGACCCTGCATGCGGCAATCGAGCAGCGTCGCTTCGCGGATGCGGAGCGGCTGATTGCCGACGCACGCAATGACGGGGTGCCCGTTGCAACGGTCGCGTCACTTCAGCATGACCTCACCGCGGCGCGCGGGTCTCAGACCGCGGCGGCGCCCGAAATTCAGCAGAACATCGATCCACGGGCGGTTCAGGCGCAGTTACTCGAGCAGGTGCGCGCTGCGCTGGACCGCGGCGAGATCGGAAGAGCGGAGTCGCTGTTACAGACGGCGGCGGGTTTAGGTGCATCGCCGGAGTTCAGCCCGCTCAAGGAACGGCTGGCGCAGATGAAACTGGCCGGAGCTGGTGCGCCGCAGGTGGCAGAGGCGTCTTTGACCCGCGTCAAGAGCATTGCAGTCGATTACCCGGGCGATGCGCTGCGCAAGAATATCGAAGGCTGGGTTGATCTCTCCTTCATGGTTACCACGGAGGGTAGGGTCACAAAAGTCAGGGTGCTCGATTCAAGTCCGGCGGGTGTGTTCGACGCCGCCGCCGCGAAAGCTCTGTCACGTTCACGCTACAATCCGATGCTTCAGGACGGCAAGCCCATCGTGGTCGACAGCAAACTGCGAATTGCATTTCGCCTGTCGAAGTAGCGGATGACGACGAACAATCTCTACGAGAGCACCGACCAACGCGAGGCGCCTGGTGCTGTCGCGCCCGCCGCAACGGTGCCCGTCGGCGCGGTGCCGACTGCCGCGGCGCTAAAGCGCGCCACCGTTCGCTGCCTGGTGGTGCACGACGATCTCGAGCTGCGACTGCGCCTGGGGACCCTGGCGCGGCGGGCCATTCCGACGATGGACGCGGATTGCGTCACTTGCGCAAGCTTCGATGCGCTTCCCTCTGAGCGACTGACCGGCTACGTGGCGCTCCTGCTCATCGTTGAATTTAATTTGCGCGACAGCGCACTGGATCCTCTGGCGCGGCTGGTGCGCGCCCGCAGCCAGGCGCCGCGGCTGTCTATTTTCGTATTCGCGCGCGGCGGCGACGAGCGCAATGCGGCTCGCACCATTCTCGCGGGTGCCAACGACTACTGGCCCATACACGCAGTCAAAATGGGCGAATTGGGTGCAGTGCTGCAGCCGCTGGCTGAGCCGGTTGTGAATTCGGCAGCATCGGTCTCTGCACCCGTGGATCCATGGCGCCAGCCGCGGATCGCCGGCTATCGCCTTGTGAAGACCATTGCGGAATCGACGGTGGCCGCCGTCTATCTCGCGCGCAACGATGATTTGCCGCAACCGGTGGCGCTCAAAGTACAGGCGCTGAAAGGGCGCTATATAGTGTCCGAGGCGGATCGACAGCGTTTCGTGCGCGAGTGCCAGATTTTGTCGGCGCTGAATCATCGTTCCATTGCCGACGTTCTGGACTTCGGCGTGACCGATGAGTACCTCTATCTCGCGCTCGAGTACTTTCCCTGTGGCAGCCTACGCGACCGGCTGAAGAATCCCGTAAGCGAGGCGGATGCCGTGAACTATGCGCGGCAGATCGGCGAGGCATTGGCGGTACTGCATGCGGCGCACGTGGTGCATCGAGACCTCAAGCCGTCGAATTTGATGCTGACCGATGACAATCGTGTGATCTTGATAGATTTCGGCTCTGCGTGCATGCAGCTGGAAGCGAGCGACTTGTCCCGATCCGACCTCTGCACCGGCACACCCTACTATGTATGTCCGGAGCAGATCGACAATCACGATCCGGACGGGCGCGGCGATCTGTACAGCTTAGGAGTGGTGCTGTTCGAGATGCTGGCGGGCGCGCTGCCCTATGTGGGCCACACTTTGGCGGAGATTTTTGCCGGTCACCGGTCGGCCCCGGTGCCGCGCCTGCCGCAGCGAGTGGCGCGCTACCAGGCCATCATCGATCGACTGCTCGCCAAGGACCCCGCCGATCGGTACGCGTCGGAGAGTGTGTTTCTCAATGATTTAGCCACGGTGAGCGCGGCCTATCGCGCGCCGGCCGGAGGCGAGACGCAGGCAGGAGTCAAATCATGAAATCCCGATTAACAAAGGTCTTCGGTCCGTTGTTCACGCCAGCCGGGTCGTTGGCGCTGGTGGTCATTCTGGGCTTGAGTTTCGTCGCCGTGGTGCTGGTACCAGGTCTCGAACTTGCGAGTGAAGTTGCGGACAGTTCGACGGCGCTCAAAATGTTGGGTGAACAGCAGCGTTATCCCACGGTGATCCGTGCGTCGCTGGAATCCATCCATGATCGTCTCGGCGCCCGCGGCTACATTCAAGAGTCCGTGGATCAACTACGCGCATCGAGCAGCCAATTGGACGCGGCATTGCATGAGATGACCGTGCCGCGGCCGGCGAGCTGGTTTTCGCTCGCGGCGGACAGCGGCGCGAAGGGCAGCCCGATAGCCGGGAAACATGCGGCCATGTTGCTCGACACCTGGGCAAAGGAATTGGTGGTGCTCAAACCGGTGCTCGGCTTTGAAGGCGTGCCCTATCAGGACAATGAGGCCACCGGCACGAATCTGAACGAGAGCGGGCGTGGATTAGACCGCGACGTCAGCGCGGCGCTGCGCGCCAGCCGGCGCGCGTTACCATTGCTCGATGCTGAGTTCACGGCCATAGCCGCGGAGCTGCAGTCGACCAACCTGCGCTCGGCCACCCAGCTTCGAGTAGTGATGTTGTCGGGCCTGGTCATCGCGCTGGCGCTGGTAGGCTTGGTCAGCGTGCTGCTGAGCGCGCGCCAGCGCCAGGAGGGCATTTTGCGTCTGGCGCGGCAACAGACCGCGGATATTCTGCGCACCGTAAAGGACGGGCTGTTCCTGCTCGACCGCAACTTGGTGATCGGCGCTGCGTACTCTGCATCGCTCGAGACCCTGTTCCAGCGCAAGGACTTTGCGGGCGTGCCCTTCGAGAACCTGCTCAAGAACATCGTCTCGGAGCGCACGCTTGCCACGGCACTCAAGTTCGTTAAAATTCTCTGGGCTGAACGCACCAACGAAAAGCTGGTCAAAACCATTAACCCTTTGGGAGAGGTGGAAGTGCATCTGGACGGCGGCAACGGCCGCTCCGACACGCGCTACCTGCAGTTCGATTTCCATCGCGTGCGAGTCGACGGGGAAATAATGCATGTGCTGGTGTCCATCTCCGACGTGACTACCCGCGTGGACTTGGCCAAGGAGTTGCAGACCGCCCAGAGCCAGGCTCAGGGTCAGGTCGATACGCTGCTCGGCATTCTTCACATCGATCAGGCGCAGCTGCAGTCATTCCTGAGCGACTCGAATGCGGCGATGAAAATGATCAACGCGGTGCTGCGCGAGCCGACACGGGAGGAGGGTGTGTTTCGCAAGAAGCTCGACACGCTGTTCCGCCAGGTGCATTCGGTCAAGGGCGAGGCGGCCGCACTGGGGCTGTCGTCGATCGAAACTCGAGCGCATGCCTTCGAGGATGATTTGAAGGTGCTGCGCGATCGCCCAAGCCTTTCCGGCAATGATTTTCTGCCGCTGGTGATCAAGCTCGACGATTTGCTGACCCACCTACAATCGGTGAGCGACTTGGTGGCCCGCTTGTCGCATCTGCAGCTCGCGCAGAGCGACGTGGTGCATACCACGACGGCGGTGCTGGTAGAGGAGCGGGCGCTGCAGACCGGGAATCTTGACGGCGGACTTGACGCCACCTTGCAGAAGCTCTGCTTGCGCGTGGCCGGCGAGAACGGCAAGCAGGCCGCACTGCACTGCAGTGGGTTCGAAGCGGTTCCCGCCGGTTACCGGCGCGCCATCAAGGACATCGGCATTCAAGCGGTGCGCAACGCGGTTGTGCACGGAATCGAGGCGCCGGACACCCGGGCGGCCGCCGGGAAATCCACGTCCGGCACGGTGCGGCTGTCATTCCAGGACTTGCGAGAGGCCGGTTACAAACTGATCGTCGAAGACGACGGCCAAGGGCTCTCAACCGAGCGCATCAAGGAGGTGGCCCTGAAGAAGGGATTCATCACGCCTGAACGGGCGCAGACCCTCGATACCAAACAGATCTTCGCGTTGCTCTTTCAACCGGGCTTTTCGACCCTGGAGACGGCGACCAAAGATGCCGGCCGGGGCGTGGGCATGAATCTCATCGCCGACCTTTCCAATCAGTTGGGCGGTCGGGTTTCGGTCGCGACCAGCCTCGGTAAGTTCACCCGATTGACATTGACGCTGCCGCTGCCGAGCCAGGCGGAGCGAGCAAATGACACGGAGGCGGCGTGATGGGTGCCGAGGCAAAGGCTTCCTTGAAGCTGATGATCGTCGATGACTCCAACATCATCCGCCGGCGCATCGAGCGTTCGCAACAAATCGCCCGTCTCGAGGTGGTCGGCGCCGCCAGCAATGGGCGCGAGGCAGTGGAGTTGTTCCGCCGCACCCGACCGGATGTGGTCACCATGGATCTGACCATGCCGGAGATGGACGGTGTGGAGTGCGTGCAGGAACTGGTGGCGATCAATTCCGAGGTGCTGATCCTGGTGGTCTCGGCGCTGGCCGACAAGGCCACGGCGGTGGATGCCATCGAAAAGGGCGCCAATGGCTTTCTGTGCAAGCCCTTTACCGATCGCCAGCTCAACGATGCGCTGGAAGAACTGCTCTCGGAGGCATAGTGCTCAAAGAGGCCGAGATTCGCACGTTCATCGAGGGGGCCACGAACTATTTCGAAGTGTCAGCGCAGCAGGCGGCCACGGTCGGATCTCCGTACCTGGTGACGGACGGAAATCCCGGGGCTTACGAATACACGGGCGTCATCGGCATTTCCGGCGCACGCAAGGGCATTGTGTATTTCACTGCGCCGCGCGGCATGCTGACGGTGCTGCTGATGCGCATGCAGGAGACCGACACCAGCGATGAAAACATCAAGGACTTGGTAGGCGAAGTGGCGAACACCATCTCCGGCAATGCGCGCCGTGATTTCGGCAAAAACTTCGTCATCTCGGTGCCGGTGGTGATTGCGCACGACGTCGACAAGGTGACGGCGCCGCATCGACGCTCGTACGTCATACCGATCAACTGGCGCACGCATTCGGCCAAGCTGGTGGTCTGCCTGGAATAATGGGGCGGATTGGCGGCGGCGGACAACCGCGAATGGAGCGGTCAGCTGCGAATCGAGCTGCCAACTGCGAATCGATGAGAAGAGGATGCAAATGCAGCTTGACCGCCGGATGTGCGACAGAGGATAAATAGCAAGTAGGCCAACCTGCTACTGCATCAAATTCTCAATAAGAGAAAATCGACGTAGTTAATGGACGCCCGAAGATCACTTCCATGTCGCTTCGATGCGCGCTAACTATGTGTGGGCTGATTTCGCGTGTCGAGCCAGGCAAGGATATTGGCCACGCTGTCGCGATAGAAGCGCTCGTATAAGCCTCGCGATACGTAGCCAATATGCGGGGTTGCGAGAAGGTGATCGATATGCCGGAAGGGATGATCCGGCGGCAGCGGTTCGCTGTCGAAAACGTCGATGGCGGCGCCGGCGATTTGCTTTTCGCCAAGCGCGCGGATGAGCGCTGCTTCCACGACTATGGGGCCGCGCGACGTATTGACCAATCGTGCGGTGGGCTTCATCAGCGAGAATTCAGCGTCGCCGATGAGGCCGGTGGTGCGCGCGCTCAAAACCAAGTGAATGGAAATCACATCAGACTGGCGCAGCAATTCCTGCTTGGAAGCCAGCCGCACGCCGGCGGCGGCGCAGATTTCCGCCGTGAGGTTTTGACTCCATGCAATGACGCTCATACCGAACGCGAGGCCCACCTTGGCCACTTGCGAGCCGACGCTGCCCAAGCCGACGATGCCCAGTGTCCGTCCCGCCATGTCGTCGCCGACACAGCGCTGCCAACCGCCGGTGCGAAGCGATAATTGTTCGGCGACGAGATGCCGCGCGCCCGCCAGTATGAGCGCCCACGTGAGTTCGATGGTGGGTGTGGAGGTGTACGAGGTGTGCGCGATTACGATGCCTCGTTCCGTCGCCGCGGCGACGTCGATCGAGGCGTTGCGCTTGGCGGTGGATGCAATCAGCTTTAATCGCGGCAGCCGTTCGATGACCGCACGGCGCAAGGGCGTACGCTCGCGCATAACGCAGACGACGTCGAAGGGCAGCAGACGTTCCACCAAGGCGTCGGTGTCGGCGAGATGGTCGTTGAAAACCACCACGGTGGCGCGAGATTCAAGCGGCGACCAATCGGCGAGCGTCAACGCAACGCCCTGATAATCGTCAAGCACCGCGATGTTTACGGTCGGGTTGTTTGATTTCATGGGAGCCTCCAGCAAACAATTTTACTGCACCGTTGCGCGATCCGTGGGTAGATCGAGTGAATCCTCTGCCGAGACAATTCGCGCGACCTTGCACATCGGCAAACTGGCGCGGACCACGAACCCCATGGAATCGTATAGCCGGCGTGCGCCCGAATTCCCTTCGCTGACGTGCAGAAACGAGCGAATCCCGCGCTGCCGATGCCGGCTCAAGAGCGCCCGTGTGAGTCGGCGGGCGTACCCTCGCCCGGTAAAGTCAGGATGCGTGCACACGCCGCTGATTTCTTGCAGTCCCGTCAACGCCAGTCGCTCGCCGGCCATGGCCACGAGCTGCTCGCCCTCGTAGATTCCCAAGTACAGACCCAATTCGGCGGTGCGCTCGCGGAAGAAATCGGGAAAGGCGATTTGCGTGAGTTCGCGCATCGCACGTCGGTCCGCCTCGCCGAGAACCGCACCGGCGTCTTCTCCCATTTCGGGGATCTCGCCGGTGGGGAACAACTGCAGGATGTTCGAGCGCGATGCGAAGCGCCAGCCCGCCGGCAGAGAATTCGGACAGGTGCCTACGAAGTAGGCCTCGGGTGCGAGGCCCTGACGTTGCGCCGAGTCGAGATCCGGCACAAGCCCGGCCGCCGGAATCGCCACGAACGGTGCAATTGCAGGCGGGTACCAGCGCAGGTCCGGCAACCGCTGCGCGAATGCCCGATGTGGTCCGTTGAGTGCGAACCACATCGGGTTGTCGAGTTCCGAAGTATCGACTGGCCAAACCTGACTGATTGCCATTCCCTCATCGTCGTTACCCGGCCGTTTACATCACACCGCCGCCGTGGCAGGAATTTTATACCGCGGCGCCGAGTGGTTGCGCGACAAATTCGGCTTCAGGTCCTCGCGGGCCTTGATCAGACGCTGCCAATCGGCGGCATCGGGCAGCGACGGAACGGTGACGCGTTCACCCTGATCGAATCCGGCGAGCGCAGCATCCACCATCTCGTCGACTTCCATCAGAATTTCGGGCGGCAGGTTCTTGATGCCGACGCCTGCGAGATCCCAGATGGGTGTGCGTGTCGCACCCGGCAACACTGCCTGCACGCGTACGGCGGACGCAGCCACTTCGAGCGCGAGCACGTCGCTGAAGTGCAGAAGGTAGGCCTTGGATCCGCCATAGACGGAATTTCCCGGCTGCACCATCTGCGACATCACGGAGGAGATGTTGATGAGGCCGCCGCGATTGCGGGCGAGAAGGCCCGGCAGGACTGCGCGCGACAGGCGGGTGGGCGCCACGATATTCAGCTGGATTTCCCGGTCGAGGCGCTCGATGTCGGCGGTTGCGAGAGGCGCAAGGGTGGCCGTACCGGCATTGTTGACCAGCAGAGTGATGCTCGCGTCGCCGCGCAGAACCCCTTCGACGCGCTCCAGGTCGGCCTTGACGGTCAAGTCGGCCGGCAACGTCTGAACGCGCACGCCGGTCTTGGCCGTCAGCGAGGCCGCAAGCTTGTCCAGTGAGGGCTTGCTGCGCGCGACCAGAATCAAGTCATAGCCGCGGCGTGCCAGGCGATCGGCGTAGGTGGCGCCGATCCCGCTGGACGCGCCGGTGATCAGTGCGGTTCCCAAATCATTCTTTGTACCCATAACTGCCTCCATTAATGTGGATTATGATTGAAATCCAGATCGAGATTAATTCAACTAATTGTAGATGTCAAATAGCATCTAGAGTGAGACTTGCAAGTGCGCCGTGTGCTATACAGGCAAGCATGGGTTACTCAAAAGCCAGCAAAGCAAATACGCGCGCCCGACTGGTAGAGACGGCCGCCAGTCGATTCAAGGAGCGCGGCGTGGACGGTATCAGCCTCGTGGATTTGATGAAGGATCTAAAACTCACGCACGGCGGCTTCTATAAGCACTTCGGTTCGCGCGACGAGTTGGTGACGGAGGCGCTGGCTCTGGCGCTAAAGCAGAGCGGTGAGGCCATGCGCGAGCATGGGCTCGGCCAAGAAAAGCCTGACTTAACGGCTTTCGTTGACTTCTATCTCGGCGAGACCCATCGCGACGGCCGGGCGGACGGTTGCGCGGTGGCCGCATTGGCGGGCGATGCGCCGCGCAAAGACGCCGCTGTGCAGGCACAGTTTCGCGAGCATATCGACGCAAATCTGCGAGCCATAACCGAAGTGCTGCGGTCCGGATCATCGCAGGATGCGCGCGAGGCGGCGATCATGGTCCTATGCTGTCTGTATGGCGCACTGATGACGGCTCGCGCCGTGGGCGATTCGCCTTTGTCGCGCGAGATCCTACGCACCGTGCGCAAGCGGGCGTTGACTCTGGCTGCTCCGGCAAAGCCGGCGGGCGTTCGAGTCAGGGACAAGAAAGCATACAACGTGCATCGATGACTAGCGTCCGGGGGGTGCGGCACGCGCGGATGTGGATTGCGGCGGCCTCGTTTGCCGCGTCTTGTTTCGCAGCCGCGGCACAGGAAGTGGGGTCCGCTCCGACCTGGCTGTTCCCGCTGAATCCGCCGGACGCCGGCACCGCGAAACTTGCTCAAGTCACCACGCCGGTGCACCTTGCCAATAGCCGGGTTGCGTTTACCGACGCGCAGTTGGTCGACCTGTTCTTCGCGCCGGACTGGCACCCCGAGTCGCATTCTGCAATGCCCGAGATCGTGCTGCACGGGCGGGCGCCCGGCATCTATGCCTGCGGCTACTGTCATCTGCCGAGCGGTCAGGGACGACCCGAAAACGCGGCGTTAGCCGGACTTCCAGCCGCTTATATTGTTGAGCAGGTCGCCGACATCAAATCAGGAGCGCGCCGCAGTGCCTGGCATGGCGAAGCGTATCGCCCCGTCGATCTCATGCGCGAAGTGGCGGCAAATGCCGCCGAGTCCGATGTCGCCGTTGCTGCCCAGTATTTCTCTGTACAAACTTTGAAGCCGCGGGTCACGGTGATCGAACGCACGCGTATTCCGCGCATGCGGGTGGTGGGCTGGATCTATGCGATCGATCCGCGGGGCGGCAGGGAAAATCTCGGCCAGCGCCTCATCGAATGGGCGCCCGACGCAACCCGACATGAGCATCGTGACGATGAGATGCTCTACAACGCCTTTGTTCCGTCGGGCAGCGTGCGGAGAGGGCGGGAGATTGCAAGAGTGGGAGCGGCCGGGCAACTGCCATCGTGCACCAGCTGTCACGGCGAGCATTTGCAAGGCGTGGGTTTGATTCCGCCGCTGGCAGGGCGATCACCGACTTATCTGCTGCGCCAGCTCGTAGCGTTCAAGACCAAGGAAAGGGCGGGGAGTGGCGCGGCGCCCATGCAGGTGGTGGCCGCGGCTCTGGGGATGTCGGACATGATTGCGGTGACGGCGTACGCGGCGACTCAGCAAGCGGGCATCCCGGACGACTAGGCCACGATCGCCGCGCCATAAGCTAGGCCACGCTCTCCGCGCTATAGCGTGCCAGCAGTCCGGTTCGCACGGCGTGCCGGTACACGCGCGCGTAAAAATAGGCCGCCAGCAGCAATTCGATCACGGCGATTAGCGATCCTTGCAGCAGCAAGGTACCGGGAAACGGCCGATCGGCCAATAGTGCACGCATGCCCTCGAACACATAGGACGGTGGCAGCGCATACGACACCCACTGCATCCAGCGCGGCAGCACGGCGAGCGGATAGAACACCGCGGCGAAAGGCGACAGCAGCGCCGGTATTGGCCAGAGCAGCCACTCCGACGCGGGACCCAACCGCAGCACGATGGCACTGGCGAATATGCCGAGAGAAATACCGAACGCGAACAGCACCAAGAGGAAAGCGACCAAGGGCGGGCCCATGCTAAAAAATTGAAGATGGAATACGCCGGTCGCCAGGGCGACCATGACGATTACGCCGATAATGCTGGTGAGCACACTGGTGATGACCAGTCCGGAGATGTATTCGGCAATGGAAAGCGGTGAGGCGAATAGATTTAAAAAATTGCGCGACCAGACATCTTCGAGAAAGGCGGTCGACACTCCCTGCATGATGCGCGTGCAGAAATCCCAGAGCAGTACGCCCCCCAACAGCGTGGGCACGAAGTCCATGCCGCCGTTGCTCACCGAATTAAGATACCGGGTGATGAAGCCCCACAGCACTACGTCAATGGCGACCCAAGTGACCATGGGGAACACGCGCACCGGGCTGCCGCACAACAAATAGAACTGGCGCAATACGATGCCGGCGATGGGGCGCAATTTCAAGCGGACACCTTCATCCACGACCCTCGGCGGCGGCGGCGGCGGCGGCGGCGGCAATCGGCTCGCGCGCGACGCGAATGAACAGATCCTCCAAGGTCGCGGAGCCGTGTTCGCGCGGCAGATCTTTGGGATCCCCTTCAAGCAGGACTTTACCGCGAGACAGGAACAGCACGCGGTCGCAAACCGCCTCCACCTCCTTCATATTGTGGGAAGTCCAGAGTATGCCGCAGCCGTCGATCGTGGCAAGGCTGCGGATCTTCGCGCGGATGAGCTGCGCCGCAGACGGATCCAATGAGGCCGTCGGTTCATCGAGCAGCAGCAGCTGCGGCTTGTTGAGCAGCGCCTTCGCCAGAGCCGCTCGAGTCTGCTCGCCTGACGACAGCAGACCGCACTTGGTATGGCGCAGATGCCGCAGGTCGAATTCCTGCAACAGTTCGTCGACACGACGAACCAGGCTGGGAATGGCGTACAGCAGTCCGAAGAAGCGCAAATTCTCGACCACCGTGAGATTGCCGGGGAGCGCGGCGTAGACCGCCGCAAAATTGGTGCGCGCCAACGCACGCGCGCGGCTCTGCGCGATGTCGATGCCGTCGATTTCGATGCTGCCGGCGGTGGCGGCGAGAACACCGAGCACCATGTTGATGGTGGTGGTCTTACCCGCACCGTTCGGCCCCAGAAGGCCGAGGATTTCACCCTTGCTTACGGTAAAGGAGACGTTATCGAGCGCGGTGACGCTGCCGTACACCTTGCTCAAGTTCATGGCGCGGAGCGCGGGGCATTCGGGACTTGCTTGCGTGGGCGGCTTGGGTGGCACGGTCATGCGGGGGATTATGCAATGTAGCGCGAAAATAGTCCGTCCAAAAAGCTAATCTGCAACCCTTAAGTCGATGCTAAATTAAAGCGATCCCTTGTTGAACCCTTTTGTGGAGCGGCGATGACGAATATTCATTTGATCGGCGGCGAGAAGGGCGGGGTCGGCAAGTCGCTGCTGGCGCGGCTGATGGCTCAGTACCTCATCGATCAGTCCATCCCGTTCATCGGCTTCGATTCTGACCGAACGCACGGGGCGCTGCTGCGATTTTACGCGGGCTACGCGTCGCCGATTCTCATCGACAACTATGAAAGCCTGGACACCATCGTCGATGCGGCGACGGATGATCCGGATAGACGGATTCTGGTGGACTTGGCTGCGCAAACCAATGAGGGTTTGACGCAGTGGATGGAGGATTCGCAACTTCTGGAAGTCGCTGCGGAGATAGGTCTTAATTTTCGTTACTGGCATGTGATGGACTCGGGGCGGGACTCCGTAGACTTACTAAAGCGGCTGTTGGACAAGCATGGCACTCGCTTGAACTACACGCTGGTGCTCAATCAGGTGCGCGGCGATGATTTTCGAATTCTCGATGCCTCCGGCGAGAAGCAGCGCGCGGTGTCGATGGGCGCCGGCATCATTACCTTGAGGCGGCTGCACGAGATCTCGATGAACAAGATAGATGCCGGAAGCATGAGTTTCTGGGCGGTCGTGAACAAAACGGATGGTGACAACAGCGGCCTGCGGCTGCTCGAACGGCAGCGCGTCAAGATTTGGTTGAAGCGAGCGTTTGCGGAGATCGCCAAGGTGGGGGTGTAAGGTTCTTTATCTCCGCGAACTCGTGAATTAATGGGATCCAATCTTCCATCGGTCCTCCTTAGACTGCCTGCCACGCGACGGGAACCTTTGGTCGCGCAACACCACAGTCAAGGAGTCGATATGAATAGTTTTACAGTGACCGCCGTCGGCAATCTCGCGAAGGATCCGGAATTCGCCTCTAAAGGCGATACCAACTACACACGGCTTTGCCTCGTCGGCAATGACTACGCAGGAAAAGATCAACAGGGCGATGCGCGCGAGGCGGTCACCAGCGTTTATTTTGTGGCGTTCGACAGCCTCGGCGAGGCGATCGCCAAGAATGCTCGCAAGGGCGACCAGCTCATCGTTCAGGCGCATATGCGCTCCAATACATGGACGGACAAAGACGGCGAAAAGAAGTACGACCATTCGTTCATCGTCGATACGTTTCGTTTCGGCGCGCCGGGGAAAATCAAGCGCGAAGAGCTTGCAGCGCGGCGGGAAGAAACGGAGGGAGCCCTTGAGACCGAGATCTAGGGATCGACTATTTTCGCGGTAGCTAAACCGCGAGCTTCAACCCGGAAAAGGAATTCCGCCGTGCATCACCCCCATTCGCATTGCCTTGACCTGCGGCAAATCCTGCCGCGATTGTTGATGATTGTCCTCGTAATCAGCGTGCCTGATCTGGCGATGGCGCAGGCCTCGCCTTTCATGACGGGCGCGACTGCGTTACAGACCAAT
>JBDUBO010000021.1:0-47349 GCA_040004115.1 Gammaproteobacteria bacterium
GCAGAACTTCTTGCGGCGAAAAAAACGTGCCATGTTGGTCTCCTATTCCTTACCGGGCGCCCATGGGCATATCGTCATCATCACCGTCGTCGCCGAAATCGTCGTGGCGGCGGGCATTCTCATCCGGCGCGCGCGCCATGGGCGAAGGCTCGGTGACGGCCTCATCCATTCGCACTACCAAGCTGCGCAGCACCGCGTCGCTGAAGCGGAATGATCCCTTGAGCTCGTCGATGGTTTTTTGATCGCATTCGACATTCAAAAGGATGTAGTGCGCTTTGTGGACCTTGGCGATGGGGAAGGTCAGCTGGCGCCGGCCCCAATCTTCGAAACGATGTACGGCACCGCCGCCGGCACTGATCATGCCTTTGTAGCGATCCACCATCGCAGGAACTTGCTCGCTCTGGTCCGGATGAACAAGGAGCACGATTTCATAATGCCGCATTGTAGGCTCCCTACGGTTTGCGCCTCCCGTTGCGAGCGGTGAGGCAAGGAGTGAGGCCGTTTAATCGGCCGGCGACCAGTTACCCGGTCGAAAAAGAGCGCGAAGGATACTCGTTAGCACCACTATTGGTCAAATCGACCTCTGGCGCCGGGCCTCGAACAGGGCCACCCCGGCGGCCACGGAGACATTCAGGGACTCGACCTGCCCGGACATCGGTATGCGCACCAGAAAGTCGCAGCGTTCCCGCGTCAGACGCCGCATGCCGGCACCTTCCGCCCCCAGCACCACGGCCAGCGGCCTCTTCAAATCCGCCGCATACAGGGTGTGAGGCGCCTCACCGTCCGTTCCCACCACCCAGATGCCCCGCTCCTTCAACAAGTCGATGGTGCGCGCCAGATTGGTCACGCTCGCCACCGGCACGAATTCGGCGGCACCCGCCGCCACCTTGCGCACCACACCGTCAACCGCCGCTGCACGATCCTTCGGGATGAGTACCGCGTGCACGCCCGCGGCATCGGCGGTTCGCAGGCAGGCGCCCAAGTTATGCGGATCCGTGACCCCGTCGAGAATCAACAGGAAGGCATCCTCTACGGCCTGATTTAGCGATTCCAAGAGATCGTGCTCGTCCCAGGCCCTGAGTGGCCGCACCGCCGCGACCGCTCCCTGATGAGCCACGTCCCCGACCAGCTTGGCGAGCGCCTCGACCCCTACGGACTGAACGTGCACGCCGGCGGTTTGCGCGCGATCTCGCAGGTCGCGGCTCCGGGCATCGTCACGCGGCTGCGCCAGCCAGAGTTCCAACAGCCGTTCCGGTGCTCTTGCCAGCACCGCATTGATGGCGTGCAGGCCATACACAAAGTTGCGTTTCGAATCAGCCACGCCCGCCGCGTCCGCGCTTCGAGCCGCCGCCGCGCGAGCCGCCTGCACCGCCTGCACCGCGCCGGGAGGTGCTGCCGGGTCCACGCTTCGCACGACTCTCGCCGCCCCCTCCGCGCCGCGGCGCGCGCACCGTGCCATGACTTGCGGCGCCGTCCGCATCGAGCAATTCGAAGTCGATTTGGCGCTGCGTGAGATCGACGCGGCTCAGTCGCACCCGCACCGTATCGCCCAGCTGCCAGCGACGCCCCGTGCGCTGGCCCACCAATCCCAAGCCGCCGTGCTCCAGTTCCCAGTAGTCGCCGGGGATGTTGGAAATATGCACCAGCCCATCGATGGGCATTTCCTTCAGCTGCACGAACAGACCGAATTCGAGCGCACTGGTGATCGTGGCATCGAAGGTCTCGCCCAGCCGCCCCTGCATGTACAGACATTTCAAATAACCCATCACGTCGCGCGATGCATCGTCCGCGCGCCGCTCGCGCTGCGAGCTCTCGGCGCCCAGCGTTTGCAGGTCCGCGGTGCTGTAACGATGCCCGGACGGCGAGTTCGGCAGCACCGCGGCCTTGATCGCACGATGCACCAGCAAATCCGGGTAGCGGCGAATCGGCGACGTGAAATGCGCATACTCGTCGAGCGCGAGACCGAAGTGGCCGATATTGGTCTGCTGATATACGGCCTGCGCTAGTGAGCGAATGACCAGGCTCTCGAGCAGCAGTCCGTCGGGTCTTCCGGCCAGGCGCTCCACCAATTGGCGAAACTCGCGGGGTGTAGGCTTCTCCGAAAACTGCGCCCCCACCTGTAGGGCATTCAGCACTTTCTGCAGTTCCGTGACTCGCTTGTCTTCGGGCTGACCATGCACGCGGTACAGGCTCCCGACCTTGGCCAGACGCAGCGCCACCGCCGCTTCGACATTGGCGGCGATCATGCACTCTTCGATGAGGCGATGCGCGTCGTTGCGCGTCACCGCATAGAACCCCTCGATTTTGCCGTCGCTGCCGATGCGCGCCTTGACTTCGCCGCCCCGAAAATCGAGCGCGCCGCGCGCATCGCGCGCCGTCTTGAGAGCGCCATATACCGCATACAGCGTCTGCAGCGAGGTGCGCACCGCCGGCGCGAGATCATTGGCTGCCGGGCTCTGCGGGTTATCCAAATACGCCCAGGCTTGATCGTAGGTGAGCCGCGCATGCGAACGGATCACCGCCTCATAAAAACGGCTCTTGCCGGGCACACCGGTCTTGCTGACGCGCATGTCGCAAACGAAAGCCAGACGTTCCACCCGCGGCATCAGCGAACAGAGATGATTGGATAGATTCTCCGGCAGCATCGGAATGACACGGTCCGGAAAATAAACCGATGTGGCGCGCGAGCGGGCTTCCAAGTCCAGTTCGTCACCGAAACGCACGTAATTACTGACATCGGCAATAGCCACGATCACGCGCCAGCCGCCGCCGCGCAAGGCCTCGGCGTATACGGCGTCGTCGAAGTCCTTGGCATCCTCGCCGTCGATGGTGACCAAGGGCGTGTCGCGCAGGTCTTCGCGTCCTTCCCGGTCCGCCGCCTGCACTTCGGGCGCAAAGCGATTCGCGGCGCGAATCACCTCGGGCGGAAATTCCTGCGGAAGGTCATGCCGCAATATGGCAAAGCGGGCCGCTAGGTCAGAGGGACGCAAGTTGTCGAGCACCTCGACGACGTGCCCGAGCGCCGGGCTGTCGCCCTGGGGCCTCTTGGTGACCTCGACGACGACGTTGTCGCCGTCCTTGGCACCGTGCCGATCGCGCATGGGCACTTCAACCGAGTACCAATGGCCGGGATCCTCGGGCTCAACTCTGCCCTGGCGGTTACCGTCGCCGGTGTGCCAGATGCCGCCGATTCGTGCCCCGGCATCGCCGGTGCGGCGGATCAGGCGCGCTATGCGCCGGCCGCGTTCGTTCATACCGACGGCAAGCACCTCGGCGCGATCGCCGTGCATCAGCGTCGCCGTATCCGCACGCGCCAGCACCAATGGAGCCGAGCCGTCATCCGGCATTACCAGCACATCGCCGTTGGCGCGGCCGCGCACGCGCCCGGCCACTCGCTCACCCTCGCCCGCAGTGGCAAAGCCGTTCGGTCCTTCGATGGCTTGGCCGTCGCGCACCATGGCCGCGAGGCGTTTCGCCAATGCATCACGCTGTGCGCTGGTTTGCAGGCCGAGTCGCTTGGCGAGCCGCGCGGCGGTCAACGGCTCCGGTGCTTCCGCCAGATGCTTCAGCAGCAATTCGCGGCTGGCGATCGGGTCCGCGTAACGCGACTTCTCCAGTTCTAGATTCGGGTCTTCGCCGCGCCAGTCCGGCCGCGGAGCGGCAGTCTGGTTCGATTTATGGGGTCGTCGCGACCCCGTGGGTCCACGTCGTGTCATAGGGGATGTTGCATTGGCCCGGGAAGGTTATCAGCTTTACAAGTCGCCGGGCGCATCTTGAGGGCGAACCTACGTTGACAAGCCCGGGAGCAGTGCGTACATTTCTGCGCCTCGCGCTCGGCGGACCCATCGTGCCCAGGTGGCGGAACTGGTAGACGCGCTGGTTTCAGGTACCAGTGGAGCAATTCGTGGAGGTTCGAGTCCTCTCCTGGGCACCATCCAACCAATTCCGGCACGTTCTGGCACGTCTCGCACCCCGCGCCAACCTCAGCGAAACCCCTATAAAAATAGCATTTCTTAGCCTCACCCGATCAATCATCACTCGCCAAACCCTGTAATACACAGTGTTTTCCGCCTCGCATCTCGCAAGAAGCCCTTAAAATACAGTGTTTTCACTGGCGGTCCATGACCCGAACCACTTCGATCGTTTTACTTGTTATATTGATGGAACAGACTTCGTGGGTCGTGCGGACGACGGTTTCGAGGATGCCCGATGACCCTGACTTTTCCCCTCAAGCATGTCGCGCCTACTGCAAGGGATGCGCTCGAACCGAGCAGACAAGCAAGCGCCGGGATCTCGGTTACTTCGCTTGATGGCATTACGGCACTGGAGCGCTTTGCATCGGAGATTGACCGTCTTAATTTGGCGTCGGCGCGTCCCAATCCCTTTCTTTCGTCTGCATTTTTGGTCTGCTATGCCTTGCACATGGAGTACTACACCCCGGGTAGGGACGAGCGCCTCTTTCTAATATGGCAGGGCGAGCGTCTCATCGGTTGCGCGCCGATGCGACGGTCGTTCGATTATTTTGGGTTGCCGGCGGGGCCTATGCGCCCGCGTGGCGTGAGCTTTCAATTCCTTGCGCCGTTGGATACTGATCAACCGGGTATCTTGGCTGCGCCCGAGGACGAAGCGCGTGTCGCGTCCGCGCTAATCCACCACATTTGCGAAAAAGAGCGAGGCTGGGGAATGCTGGAATTCGCCGGCCAGCGTCCGGGAACGGCGCTACATTGCGCGGTTTACGCCGCTGCCGGCCGAAATTTTCGTGCGCGTGAAATCAATGTCAATCCATACTATGAGATTGGCGTGGTCTGGAAGGACCTCAATGACTATTTCAGATCGCTAGCCAAAAAAATGCGATCCAATATCAGCCGGCAGGCTCGCCGACTGTTCGCGGCAGGCGAGCCGGAAATTGTGCTCGCGACCGGCGCGGCGGCCGTGACGCCGTGGTTCGACGCATACTGCGAATTGGATAGCCGGAGTTGGAAGCATGGGACCGATTCCTCAATCCAGCGCCATCCGCGTCGAGTGCGCTTTTACCGAGAGATCGCCGCAGGGAAGGCAGGGCTCGATCCCGGGTTTATTGGCATCGTTCTCGATGGCGTGCTGGTAGCGGGTTTATTTTACGGGTCGAATGCGACGGCGTCGCCTGACTACCATGGAGCATGGTGTCTGGAGATGGCCTACGATCAGTCTCGAGCGGAACTGGGTCCCGGTCAGCTGTTGCTGCTGCTGGCCGTCGGTCAGGCCATCGAAAAGGGGCATAGGTTGCTGAACTTCATGCAAAATTTTGCATACTTCAAACACCGTTGGGCAGCTGAGCCGATCAACGTCGTCAACGTCCGACTGATTCGGCGCATGAGTATGCGTAACGTCTGCACCTCCTTGGGTGATTTGAGGAGAAAGATGCAAGCGCGCCACGAGCGAATCGACGATCCCGCGGAGGAGGAAAGCACCGACCGCCCCGCTGTTGCCGCGGTCAATGAGGATCGGGCGCGAGCGTTAACCCAGGTCGCGCGGGCGTACGCAGGGGCTGGCCTGCGCCGGCTCAACCGAACGGAATCTTGCGCGTACTTGCCCTTTGACCTCGAGTGAAGTAGATGCGACCAGATTTTCCATTTCAGACTCCACAGAACGACCGCACCGCAGAGGGTAGCCTGTTATCGCTGGATGGCGATATGTTTACCGCATACTTCGATCGCCAACCGTTCAAGATCGGGCACAATCTCGTCACACATCCGTTGTTGCAACTCCCCCGCCTGGTCGAACTTGCGCGCGCTCTCATCAGTCCCATCTTGTACTTCAACGGGGACCATGCAATCAATCAGGTCGACACTGAGGCCGGGCCTGCTGGGGCCAAGCGAACATTTGTCGATCGTAAGCTGGCTCGACCCGAACTCTCGGCGGTCCAGACCATCGCGCAGATCGAAGACTGTCGCGCCTGGATGCATCTTCGCGACGTCGCTTCGGATCCTGAATACGCCATGCTTCTGCGGACAATCATCGATGAGTTCCGCGTGCCCTCCGAACGGATTGCACCCGGCCTTTCGGCACCGCGCGCAGATATCTTCGTCAGTTCACCGCGAGCGATCACTCCATTTCATTTGGACGAGGAGCACAATTTCCTTCTGCAGATCCGCGGATCCAAGAAATTTTCAATAGCCGACGGCTTCAATCCGGCCGTTCTCGACCGCGCAAGCCTTCGCGCCTACTTTCGTGGCAGCGGTGAACTCGCGCCCTATTCCGAACATCTTGAGGAGCATTCGGTTCACGTGGATTTGCAGCCGGGAGAAGGTGTGCACATCCCGCCGTGTCATCCACACTGGGTGCAGAACGGCGATGCGGTCTCCATTTCGCTGGGTATTCTGTGGTTCAGCGATGTGACCGCGCGCAGGCGACATCTGTACCGTGTGAACGACCGGCTGGAGCGCGCTGGATTTCGACCCGCGATGCCAGGTGACCGTCCCGTGAGCGATGCAGTGAAGGCACTGCCGCTGACAATCAAGCGGCGCCTCCGGCGCTGGTGGCGTCGCTAGTCTCAACACGTAAAGCCGAAGGTGCGACAGCCAATCGGACCACCGACGGCCCGATACCGCAGCCATTAAACGCGTTGTTTTCTGTGCGGTACCGTACATAACGGTAAATAAAGACGCGGTATTCCTACTTTGTTTTTGCTCAACCACCTACAGCCTGATGAATGTTCGCGCATTACCTTGTGGCATGGGCGCAGCAACCCCATCTGCCGTGAGTCAAGTGGTCCTTGTAGTTGAGGATGAAGACCTTGTTCGGATTCTAGTTCTCGAATACTTGAAAGACGCGGGTTTCGAAGTCATTGAAGCGATTCATGTCGCCCACGCACTGGCCGTCATACATGAAGCAGAGCGGCTCGATGCGGTTTTCACCGACATCCATATGCCTGGAGAGATGGATGGTCACGCGCTCGCCGGCTGGCTCCAGCAGCATTGGCCCAATGTGCCCGTCCTGCTTACTTCGGGCGTTGATAAGCCGACAGTCGGATCGAGCGGCAAACACCGACGCTTCATTCCAAAGCCATATGCCCTTCCGGACGTAGAACGCCATATTCGGGAGCTATTGCGCTAGACACCGATAAGGTTCGGATGCGAGCGCTTCCCGCGCTCTTATTGACTCATTCGCTTGCCAAAGCGGCCCGAATGGCATTGTCTAACGATTGCATCTCGTACGGCTTCTGTAATACATGAATATCTGCGGCGCCATCCGTCAGCGCAGCGCTCGCGTACCCTGTGGTGAGTATCACAGGCAGGTCGGGCCTTCGCAGTTTAACTTCCTTGGCTAATTCGAAACCATTCATGTTGCCCGGCATCAAGACATCAGAGAAGACAACATCGATCGCACGGTCATTGGCGAGTGCACCAAGCGCGGCCCTGGCACTCGCCGCCCGAGTGACTCGATAACCGAGTTCCTGCAGCATTTCGGTCACGAGCGCTGCCACCTCATCATCATCTTCCACCAGCAAGACCGAGCCCCTGAAGGCTCGCCGGCGTGTCGTGTCGTCTAAATCAATGGAAGTCGCTTCCGCCACCGGCGCCATTTCAGATCGCGGTAGCAGCAGCGTCACCGTGGTACCTCGTCCGACGGCACTATCGATCTTGACGGTGCCACCCGATTGTTCGGCGAAACCGTGAACTTGAGGCAGGCCTAATCCTGAGCCTTTACCGATTTCCTTGGTCGTATAAAACGGTTCAAAAACGTGCTCCAGTACTTCCGGCGGCATGCCGGTGCCGGTATCGGTCACGTTCAATGAAACAAAATGACCGGATACGCGGCCCTGTCGAACGTCGGCCGCATTGCGTGCCCGGATGGTGATCTCGCCGCCATTCGGCATTGCATCGCGCGCGTTCACGCACAGATTCAAAATGACGAATTCCAGTTCCGCTGGATCCACTTCGACCGGCCAAAGATCATCGCTAAAATCGGTTTTTACTTTCACATCGCCGCGCAGCGTTCGATCGAGCAGCTCACGCATTCCTTCAATTTGCTGGGAGAGATCTACCGATTCAGGCTTCAACGGCTGACGCCTGGCAAATGTCAGCAACTGACGGCTCAAAGTCGCACCACGATCCGCGGCTTGTTCCATACCTGCGAGGAGGCGCTGGCGACGCTCAGGCTCAATCAGGGGGCGTCTTAGCAAACTCACACCCCCTTTGATGATCATCAGCAGATTATTGAAGTCATGCGCAACACCCCCGGTGAGTTGTCCCAAGGCCTCAATTTTTTGAGCCTGACGGATGTGGGCCTCCGCCGCGGATTTTTCGGCAAGTGCCGCAGCGACCCGGTGTTCGAGGCGCTCGTTAAGGTCTTTAAGTTCCGCTTCAGTGGCTTTACGGTCCGTGATGTCGACGGCGGTACCGAGAATCCGAACACAGCGCTCGCCGTCAAACAGACCTCGCCCCTTGGCCGCGACCCAGCGGATCACGCCGTCCTCCTTGCCGACGGTTCGATATTCCACTTCGTAGAGTGCCCGTCGCTGCGGATCTAGCGCCGCCGCGTACGCCTGTGTCACACGTTCGCGGTCTTCAGGATGAATGCACGGGAAGAAGTCACCTGAGATCGAAACCGGACTATCGGACGTAATACCGAACATCGCTCTGACACGGGGAGGCCAATACAGGGCATCGGACCCGACGTCCACATCCCATAAGCCAACCTCTCCCGCCTCCGTGGCGAGGCGCAGTTGCTCCTCACTTTGTAAGAGCGCAGCGCTGCCCCGGATCCGATCGGTGACGTCCACGCCTTGAAGCAAGATTCCCGTAACGACACCGGACGCATTCTTGATGGGTTGATAGACAAAGTCCACGTATCGCTCGTCAATGGGTCCGTCCGGCGCGAGCTGCACCGCGTACTTGGCGCCACTCGCAACATATGGCTCACCGCTCGAGTACACGCGCTCGAGCAACGCGACGTAGCCTTGTGCTGCCGCGTCCGGCAGTGCTTCAGCAACGGTGCGATTAAGGACGTCCCGATGCCCGATCAGCTGCTGGTACGCGGGATTGAGAAGAACGATGCGGTTCTCCGAGCCGCGCAGGATGGCCATGAAGGTCGGCGTCTGCTGAAAAAGCTGCGTGAACCATTCCTTTTCAGCCACCGCCGTGCGGGCGGCAAGCACCTGTTCCGTAGTCTCGGCGCACACCACGAGGACGCCGCCCACCCCGCTCTTGCCGGCTGGATCATCAATGGGGCTATAGCTATAGGTCCAATAGACATCCTCGCGACGGCCGTTTCGAGTAATAGGCACGAGCGCGTTTTCGTACCAGACGGCTCCCCCTCCGGACGTGACCCGCTCGATTTGCGGCCCAATGATGCCCCAGATTTCCTCCCACACCTCGCGTCCCGGACGACCGAGCGATCCGGGATGCCGTTCGGGACCAATCGATCGTCGGTATGCGTCGTTGTAGAAGCATAAAAGCTCGGGGCCCCACCAGATGTACATCGGATGGCCAGTGTTCAGGATCACTCGCAGGGCGGTGCGCAGCGGGCCAGGCCAGCCGTTCGGCTCTCCTAGCTTTGTGGCGCGCCAGTCATGGGAGCGCATGAGCGCGCCCATTTCACCGCCGCCCTGCAAAAAGGTGGGTGTGTTCAATGCCTGCAATGCCATGGCTGCATTGTTGTTGTCTGATGCCATCGAAATAATGCTCCCTGCCAGCCGCGCCAAAAAGCGCTGCGATGCACCGTCGGGTAGTCAATAACCTCTCGCTCAGCAGGCATATGTCGGCTCTATCCGCTTTGCAGTAGGGTACGGTGAAGCGACTGAGAATAATGGCACCTTATTACCTTTGGTAGTTCATTTCCTGCGGGAGAGCAGCTTTCGCGGGGTATGATTTAGCTGCCCGCGAGGTATTTAACGCCTGCGCAAGAAAACGCCGTGTCCCTGACTATGTCAAGGCGCACCTCGCCGCGGACATCGGTTCAGTCGCGACGGATTCAATAGAAGAGAATCACCAACGGGACTTCAGGGTCGGGTTTGGGCCATCACCTGGGATGCGCAGTGATCCAAGTTGATCCAAGATATTCGCGGATTTGTTCAAGCTCGACCGAACTGGCCTCCCAGTGGATATCGTGGCACGGTGCATATAATTTTAGACTGTGCGATGTCAGGAGACCGCTCGCAACTGTCGCCACCGCGAACTCCGTAAGATTTTCCCTACCACAGTTCGGACACGTCACCGGAAACCGAATGGTTGGCTCGCTCATGGCGTTGGTACGCGCAAGTACTACTTGAAATGTGATACCGAAATGGCGGCAATTGCACCACCGTACTTGCCGAATAGTTTAATTGCTGAAGGAGCAACCACCAGTTTCGTGGCACGCCGATCGTCCAGGGTCTTGCGTGGGATAATTATGCCCACTTCAATCAGCCTAGCCAGTTTTCGGCGCGCTGTCGCACGCGAGCAAATATCGAGAAGAAGAAGCTGTTTCACGGTCATCGGCTGGCTGCGCTCTTGTTCGTAACCAATTTCGATGACAATATCAAAATCAATCACAGACCTTAGAAAGGGAAGCTGCGCTTTCTCGAATTCTCGTAATTTTCTCAGTCCCGCGAATAGCTTCATTTTTGAATTCTTGGCTTCGCCACCAATGATCATGAAGCTGCTCTTAATGGCTGGCAAGCCCAATTGGGGCTCAATTTGACTTCTATAAGTGTAGCTGTGGCCTGGTCCTTTCCCTGCAGCACGGTCGGCGCGGACACCGGGCACCGTCCGACCGCTGGGTATTCTGTGGTTCAGCGATGTGACCGCGCGCAGGCGACGTCTGTACCGTGTGAACGACCGCATGGCGCGCGCCCAACTGCGCTGCAGTGATCGGGGACGATTCGCACGCTCACTGTATTATGTCAATGCGATATTCGGGCGGTTACAGGAACTGCCCACTGCGTCACGCTTTTGGCGAGTTTTTCCGCACTGCATGGCGGTTTAGCGTACAGATCGCCGTAAATTAGCCGCTCAAACTTTCGCCATGAAGCAGGCTAAATCGCTTTAGCCCCGCCCGCCAGATTCTGAAGGCATCGCTTTCGGTGATGTCCCAGTCTCAGTCATAGCTACTCGCGAGCGAGTTCCGCTCCTGAACACATGGATGGGTTTTATCATGCGGGCATGCACACCTCGGTCGGCAATCATTTTCTTATCGTGCTTCCTCTTCGTCGCCCTCTGCGATGGCGCTGCGGCGAAAGCAGTCTCTAATCCGCAGCCCTACATTGCGAGCTTCACGCCTATCATCGGCCCGGTGGGTACGGTGATCTCCGTAACAGGTAGCGGGTTCACCGGTCTCACTGCGGCGTGGATCGGTGCCGCGCATGATGCGACGGTCGTGGTGGTCAGCAACACGCAGGCCAAGATCACCGTGCCCAAGGATGCTACCCAGGGTCAGGTTGCAGTGCTCAACCAGCTGCACGCGGCGTTCTCGCCGGCGAGTTTCACCGTCACTGCGACGGTGGCATCCGCCCAGCCATACATATCAAGTTTCACGCCGAGCAGTGGCCCGGTGGGCACGTTGATCACCGTGACTGGCAGCGGGTTCACCGGTCTCACCGCGGCATGGATCGGCGCCGCGCATGATGCGACGGTCGTGGTAGTCAGAAAAACGCAGGCCAAGATCACGGTGCCGAAAGATGCAACCCAGGGTCAGGTCGCCGTGCTCAATCCACTGCATGCGGCGTTCTCGCCGGCGAGTTTCACCGTCACAAAGCCGGTGGTCTATGCGCAGCCGACCATATCCTCCTTCACGCCGATCAGCGGCATGGTAGGCACGGTTATCACCGTGACGGGTAGCGGATTCACCGGCCTCACATCGGCATGGGTCGGGACTGCACACGACGCGGCCGTGAGCGTGATCAGCGATAGTCAGGCCAGCGTCACCGTCCCCGCCGATGCCGTCAGCGGCGTGATCACCTTACTCAATCCGCTGCACTCTGCCGCCACGAGCCCTTCGTTCACGGTGAGCACTGTGGTCACTTACGCGCAGCCGGTGATCTCGAGTTTCACGCCGGGCAGCGGCACGGTAGGCACCGAAATCGAATTGAAGGGCAGCGGCTTCACCGGCATTACGGCGGCTTGGGTGGGCAATGGGCACGACGCATCGTTCCAAGTGCTGACCGACACGATGATCGAAGTCGTGGTACCCGCCGACGGCACAAGCGGGCCAATCAAATTGCTCAATCCGCAGCATTCGGTTCTGTCGGCGACGTCGTATACGGTAACTCCGTCCGGCGGCAACACAGCGCTGTCTATGCGCGTATTGGGGAACGATTTAGTCGATCAGAATGGTCTGGTGCTGCAACTCCGCGGCGTCAACGTATCGGGACTCGAATTCGTGGCCGTGCAAGGTTGGAGTCCGGCCGACCCGTGGGGTGGCAGCGGTCAGGCGCCGAATTTTGCGGCCATCAAGACCTGGAAGGCCAATGCCGTTCGCTTTCCGTTGAATGAAGCCTCGTGGCTCGGGTATATGTGCGCAGACTATACCGGCGCGCTGCGCGATCCGGATCCCGGCCACAACTATCAGGCCACCGTCAAGAAGGCGGTTGCCGATGCGACCGCGGCGGGGCTGTACGTCTCCATAGATCTGCACTGGTCGGCACCGAAGAATTTCTGTCCGTTGGCGCAAAATCCCATGGCCGATGCCGACAACTCGATCAGATTCTGGACTTCGATCGCCAACACCTTCAAAGGCTATCCCAACGTGGAGTTCACGCTGTTCAACGAGCCGTTCTTTTATTATATGACCGACGGTGAGGTAGACTGGGATGTGTTGATGCACGGCGGCACCCTGACTCAGTACATCACTGGGGATGGCGGCCACTACACCGTCAATTACACCTGGCAGACCGCCGGGATGCAGCAACTCATCGACGCCGTCCGAGCCACCGGAGCGACGAACGTCGTGATGGTCGGGGGCGTTTCCTTCGCCCAGGATCTGTCGCAGTGGATAGCGTACAGGCCCAACGACCCATTGGGTCAGATGGGGGCCGCCTGGCACGCGTATCCGAACTCGGGCACGGTCGGCGACCCTCAGGCGGCGCTGCCGAAGTTCGGCAACATCGCGTACACGTGGATGCAGAGCGTGGTCGATGCCGGCTACCCAGTCTTTATCTCCGAATTCGGGGATCACAACGCGCCCGGCACCGTCGGCTCGCCTTTTGTATCAGTATTATTGCCGAAGGCGGATGCACTAAAATTGTCCTACATAGGATGGTCGTGGGATGTCTGGCAGAATCAGGACAACATCTTGATCAAGGATTCCACGGGTACTCCCACCGACGGCTACGGGGTGTACGTCAAGGCGCATTACCTTTGCGTGGCCGCCGGAACGGCCAATTGCCCATAGCACCCGCCGGCACGAGGCCTTTGTAATCTGCATCGGCCATCCGTGATGAGCATGTGCCGGTGTTCGACGCGCGCGATGATAGATTTCATCATGCGTGCGTGCGCACCTCGAGCTTCACGCCGAGTAGCGGGATTGTCGGCACCGAAATCGAAGTGAAGGGCAGCGGCTTCACCGGCATTACGGCATCGCCGAAAAACTTCTGTCCATTGGCCCAAAATCCCAAGCTACCCCAATGTGACTCTCTCGCTGTTCAACGAGCCGTTCCTGTATTAGTTGACCGGCAATGAGGTTGACTGGGATGTGTTGAGGCATGGCGGCACCTTGACGCAGTACATCACAGGGGATGGCGCGAACTACGCCGTCAATTACACCTGGCAAATCGCCGGCATGCAGCAGCTCATCGACGCCGTCCGCGCCACGGGGGCGACAAACGTCATACTGGGCGCGGGTGTTTCCTTCGCCCAGGTGTAACACATCTCAACCGTCGCGTGAGCACCCCGCCCTTGAGGACTAGTGACAAGGTTGAGCGCACAGGGCATATTGACGCCCGCATCTACAACGATAATAGGGTGGTCACGCTAATGACAGCCTTCTTGGACCGTCAGAGCACCGTCGCGCCACCCGGATTTAATCGCTTTTTGGTGCCCCCCGCTGCGCTGGCCGTACACCTGTCCATCGGCCAGGTCTACGCCTTCTCGACATTCAATCTCCCTCTCACCAGGCTGCTCGGCGTCACCGCCTCCGCACCCGGTAATTGGGATTTGAAACAGGTGGGGTGGATATTTTCTATTGCCATCGTGTTCCTGGGTTCTTCGGCCGCGGCGTTCGGACGTTGGGTGGAGCGGGTCGGCCCGCGAAAATCCATGTTCGCTTCCGCGCTGTGTTTCGGCGGTGGCTTCTTGGTGTCCGCGGTGGGAATTCACCTGCACCAGCTGTGGATCATCTACCTGGGCTACGGTGTGCTGGGAGGCTGCGGCCTCGGCATCGGCTACATCTCGCCGGTGTCCACTTTAATCAAATGGTTTCCGGACCGGCGCGGCATGGCCACCGGCATGGCCATCATGGGATTCGGCGGCGGCGCTCTGATCGCCGCGCCGCTCTCGGTGCTCTTGATGGCGCACTTCAAGACGGCGACGTCGAACGGTGTGCTCGAAACCTTCGTCACCATGGGCGTCATTTACTTCATGTTCATGATGATCGGTGTATACGCGGTGCGCGTGCCGGCGCCTGACTGGAAGCCCGCCGGCTCGACTGCGCCGGCAAAGCCGAAGCAGTTGGTGACCAGCGCGAATGTGGCGGTCGACTTGGCCTGGCGAACGCCGCAGTTCTGGTTGCTGTGGGTGGTGCTATGCATGAACGTGAGCGCCGGTATCGGCGTGCTCGGGCAGGCCTCACCCATGATTCAGGAGATATTCACCGGCAGGGTGACGGCGGCTGCCGCGGCCGGCTTCGTCGGATTGATCAGCCTGTTCAACATGATAGGCCGGTTTTTTTGGGCCTCGACCTCCGACTACATCGGACGGCGCAACACCTACATGATTTTCTTTGCGCTTGGCATCGTACTGTACGCATCGGTGCCGAGCCTCGGCCACATCGGCTCCATTCCGCTGTTCGTCGCTGCCTTCTGCATCATTCTTTCCATGTACGGCGGCGGCTTTGCCACCATCCCGGCGTATCTGCGCGACATTTTCGGCACCTACCAGGTCGGCGCCATTCACGGCCGGCTGCTCACGGCCTGGTCGGTGGCGGGAGTGCTGGGCCCGGTGCTGATCAATTACATACGCCAATATCAGATCGACAGCGGCGTGCCCAAGGCGCAGGCTTACTCGATAACCATGTACATCATGTGCGGGCTGCTGTTGCTCGGATTCTTGTGCAATTTCGCCATGCACGCGGTGAACGAGACATTTTTCCACCGCGGAAGCACGCAATAATGAAAGGCCGGATGGTTGTGCTGTGGACTTTGGTAGGAATTCCCCTACTCTGGGGTGTGATGAAAACCCTACAGAATGCACTGAAGCTATTTCAGTAAGCTTGCACCCGCCCCAGCTTGTGGGGGCACCATCCAAGGACACCGCATGAACGTAAACTTAAGTCTCGCGCCCTTGGTGGCGCTGCTTGCCGGCATTCTTATTTTGGTGATGCCGCGGCTGCTCAATTACATCGTCGCGATTTATCTGATCATCACCGGATTGCTGGGTCTGTTCGGCGGCGCCGGTGGGTTGCATCTACGCTAGCGGCCGCCGCGCAGACCATCCGAAGGCTAGGATGGTGAAGTAGCAAACCGCCGGCACGATGAGGGCATGTTTCAAGCCCCACACGTCCGCTGCCGTGCCCGTCACCAGCGGCACGATGGCGCCACCGACGATGGCCACGCAGATGACCCCTGAGCCTTCGGCGGCGCGCTTCCCCAAGCCCTCACTTGCCAGAGTGAAGATCGTCGGAAACATGATGGAGTTGAACAATCCGATCGACAGCAGCGACCAGCCCGAGACCAGGCCGACGCTGTTCGCCGAGATCGTCAATAGCACGATGACCGCCGCCGCGGCGCACGCCAAGACCTTGCCGGGCGCAAACAACCGCAGCAGCCAGGCGCCCGCGAAGCGCCCCACCATGGCGCCGCCCCAATAGTACGGCAGATGCTTGCCGGCGACGTCGCCTGCCAATCCCAGCACATTGGATTGCATCAGATAATTGACGATCAGTGAACCGATCGCCACCTCGCCTCCCACGTAGAGAAAAATGCACAATGTGCCGAAAGCAAAACGCGGTCGAGCGAGCAAATTGAACGCACGCAGAATCGGCGTCGGCGCCGGCAGCGCCTCCACCAAACTCGTGCGCCGCAGCCACATGACGATGGCCACCAGCACCAGCGCAAGTGCGAGGCCCATGTAGGTGTGCACCACCACTTGAGTCTCGGCCCCGCGGAATGCGTCGAGTGCGGCGCCGGACAATGTCGTAGGGTCGATGGCGGCGAGCGAACCCAAAATCAGAATAGATCCCACATAGGGAAAAATCGTGGTTCCCAGCGAATTGAACGCCTGCGCAAAGGTGAGCCGGCTGCTGGCGGTGCGTCCGGGTCCCAACATCGAGATCAACGGATTCGCAACCACCTGCACCGTGGTGATGCCGGATGCCAGCACGAACAGGGCCACCAGGAACAACCCGAACAGTCCGAACGAAGACGCCGGGATGAACAGCAGGCACCCCGCCGTCATGGTCAGCAGGCCGACTACCGCGGAACGAATATATCCGATGCGCCGCACCAGCGCTGCGGCCGGAATGGAAATGATGAAATAGGCAGCAAAAAACGCCGACTGCACTAGCATCACTTCGCCGTAGCTTAAGGTGAACAGCGCCTTGAGCTTGGGGATAATGACGTCATTCAGACTGGTGATGCCGCCGAAGGCGAAAAACAGCACGTAGACGTATACCTGCAGATTGGACGCGTAAGTGACGGCGGCGCCACCCGCGGTGTTGGACGCCGGCGCGGCGGCTGCGGTTTCAAATGCCATGTGTCGAAGCCTTCCTTGGTGAATCAGCCAAAGGGATTTTGGCGCATGATGGTTTGATCGCGGTCCGGTCCGGTTGAAATGATGCTGATGGGCACCCCAACCAAGGCCTGCAAGCGTTCGAGGTAACGGCGCGCATTGACCGGCAACTCGTCAAATTCCTTGATCCCAACCGTACTGTCCTTCCATCCCGGCAACTCTTCGTAGACGGCCTCGGCATCGCCGAAGTGCTCGGACAGCAGCGGCGGGGCCGAACGAACAGTGCCGTCGATGCGATAACCCACGCAGACACGAATTGTGTCCAGCCCATCGAGCACGTCGAGCTTGGTGACGCACAGCAGGGAGCAGCTGTTATGCACCACGGAGCGGCGCAAGGCGACGGCATCGAACCAGCCACAGCGTCGCCGCCGCCCGGTCACAGAGCCGAATTCATGCCCTACTCGCGACAAATGTTCGCCCATCTCATCAAACAGTTCGGTCGGAAAGGGCCCGGCACCCACTCGCGTGGCATAGGCTTTGACGATGCCTAGGACCTCATGCAGACGGCGCGGACCCAAGCCCGTGCCGGTGGCTGCCCCGCCGGCGGTCGTGTTCGATGACGTGACATAGGGATAGGTGCCCAGATCGACGTCCAGCATCGCGCCTTGGGCGCCTTCGAACAGCACATTGCGGCCATCGAGGCTGAGTTGCTCCAGAATGCCGGTGACGTCGGCCACCAGCGGCTTGAGCCGCTCGCCGAGTTCCAGATTCGATTCGAGAACCTGCTGGAAGTCGATGGCGGGAACCTGAAAATAGCGCTGCAATACGAAATTGTGGTAATCGAGAATCTCGCCGAGTTTCGCGGCGAAACGTTCGCGGTGAAACAGATCTGCGACCCGCAACGCGCGGCGCGCGACCTTGTCCTCGTACGCAGGCCCGATGCCGCGTCCGGTGGTGCCGATGGCGTTGGCGCCCTGTGCCTTCTCGCGGGCGCGGTCGAGCGCGACATGCGAGGCCAGTATCAAGGGACAGGCGGGACTCACGCGCAGGCGCTCGAACACAGGAACCCCCTGCGCGATGAGCATTTCCGCCTCTTTGAACAGCGCCTCGAGCGACAGCACCACGCCATTGCCGATGAGGCACTGCACGTGGGCGTGCAGGATTCCGGATGGAATCAACGACAGGATGGTTTTCTTGCCGCCGATCACCAGCGTGTGCCCGGCATTGTGACCGCCCTGGAAGCGAGCCACGGCCTGCACTTGATCGGTCAACAGATCGACGACCTTGCCCTTGCCTTCGTCGCCCCATTGCAAGCCGATTACCACCAGGTTTTTACCCATTACGCGCCATCCACAGCAATGCCAGTCCCGCCACGATGCTGATCAAGCCGCCCCAGCGCAGCTGCTTAGGGTTGGTGTTCGCCAATTTCGCCATCAGGCGCTGCGCGGCGCCCGGATTCGCGAAGGGCAATATACCCTCGAGAACCAGGTACAAGGCAAAGGCGCCGCCCAAATAGCGCGCGAGTTCAGTCCAGCCGACTTCCATCATCGCGGCGCGGGTTGCGGCTGCGACTTGTTGAAATACTTGAAGTAGGCATTGTCCGGCGCGATCACCAGCACATCGCCCTGGGTGCCGACCGCCTCGCGATACGATTGCATGCTGCGATAGAAGCTGTAGAACTCCGCGTTCTTGGTATACGACTTGGCGTACACCTCGCTCGCCGAGGCATCGCCCTGGCCGCGGATCTGGCCTGCTTGCTTGGCCGCGTCGGCCAGAATCTGCGTCTGCTGCTTGTTGGCGTCGGCGCGCGTGCGCTCGGATGACTCGACGCCTTCGGCGCGCAATTTGGCGGCCTGAGCCTTGAAGGTTGCACGCATGCGCTCGAATACCGAATCCTGCACCTGCTGCGGCAGGTCGATGCGGGTGATGCGCACATCGACCAAGTCCACCCCGAGCTGCTCGGCGGCGGGCCGGGCGTTCTTCATCATGGAGTCGGTGAATTCAGCACGCTCGGCGGTGACCACCTGCTGCAGAGTGCGCTGTGTCACCACGGTCTTGATGCTGTCCTTGATGGTCTCGCCCAGCCGGTCGTTGGCCACCTCTTCCTCACCCCCTGTGGCTTCATAGAAGCGGCGCAGGTTATTGATGCGCCATTTCACGTAGAAATCCACTTTGAGCTGTTCCTGTTCACGCGTCAGGAAAAGTTCCTGCCGGTACAGCTGTGTGATGATGCGCTTGTCGAAGCGCCTGACCTCTTCGACCAGGGGAATCCGGAAGTGCAACCCCGGCTCGAATTTCGACTCGACGATGTCGCCGCCGATCGACTTGATGGCGAGCTGGCCTTCGCTCACCGTGAACACGCTTGCGCGCACCACCAGGATCAGCGCCACCAGTCCGAGCAACATGTACAGAATTCGGTTTTGCATCAGAGCTTCCCGCGTGCGCGCGCCGAGTCCTCGACCGGCGGGGCCTGGATCTCGGGTGCCCGCGCCGGAGGCACGGTCATCGTATCGTTGGGCATGTTGATCGACTGCGGTCCAGGGGCGATCAGCTTGTCGAGCGGCAGGTACATCATGCTGTTGCCGGTCTTGGTATCGACCACCACCTTGCGCGAGTTCTTGTACACATTTTCCATGGCCTCGAGATACATACGCTCGCGGGTGACCGCGGGCGCGAGCTCGTACTGGGCGAGCACCTGATCGAAACGCGCGGTCTCTCCCTGCGCCAACGCCAGCACCTGCAGGCGGTAGGCTTCGGCGTCCAGCACTTCCTTGGCGGCCGCGCCGCGCGCGCGCGGCAGCACGTCGTTGCGATAGGTTTCCGCGTCCTGCTGGTAGCGCTGGCGATCCTTGTCCGCCTTGATGGCGTCGCGCTGCGCGTCCTGCACGGCCTCGGGCACATTCACGCCGGTGAGATTCACACTCAGAATGTGGATTCCCATGTCGTAGTTGTCTAGCGTTCTTTGCAACAAGAATTTGGCGCGGTCGGTGATCGAGGCATCGAACGCCAATGCCTTGTCGAGCGACGCCTGGCCCACGGCCTCGCGCATGGCGCTTTCGCTCACCTGGGTGAGCGTGTCCTCGACGTCGCGCACCTTGAACAGCAACTTGAGGGCGTCTGGCTGAATGTATTGGACCGCCGATTTGACTTCGACCAGATTGGTATCCGAAGTCAGCATGCTGGCATCATCGACGACGCTGTACTGGTGCGAGACGTTGACGATGACTTTCCGCTCGATCGGCCAGGGCAGGTGCCAGTTGTAGCCGGGCCCGGTGATATGCACATACTTGCCGAAGCGCAGCACCACCGCGCGTTCCTGCGCATCGACCCGATAAATGCCGCTGCCGATCCAGACCGCCCCGAGCAGAACCAGGATGCTGCCCAAGCCCTTGCCGAAAGCGCCGGAGGCCGCTCCCCCGCCGCTTGCCGCCCCGCCGCTGCCGCGCCCGAACAGCGCCGACAGCCGGCGCTGAAAATTACGCAACACATCATCCAAATCGTTTTGCGATTGTTGCGGACGGTTCCAGGGATTGCGTTTCTCGCCGCCAGGTTCGTTCCAAGCCATGCCTAATGCCTATATATGAAGAGCGGCGCATTCTAACAGCGGACTTAGCCGCCACAAGGGTACTAAGCCACCTGCTGTTCGCGAGTGCTATCCCCATTGTCCACAAGGTTGACCCCCTTGCTGCCCAATAGTTTGGCCACCTCGGACAAATCCAGCTCGACATCTAGGTCCCAGCTGCCATCCTCGCACTGATGCTCGGTACGCACCGCATTGCGCTTGTACAGATCGGACCGGACGGCGGCAGCCAGTAAATCCAGGTGCAATGTGCGGCGGACCTGATTGGGCCGGACGGCGCGCGCCAGAGCCTCGCGCAGCCCTGGCAGGCCCGATCCCGTGGCCGCTGACACCGACACCCGCGTGAGGATGGCGGGGCGCCCCATGGCGGGGCGGCCCATGGCGGGGCGGCCCGTGCCGTCCGCGCCCTCCACGGTCCGGGGCTCTTCCCCCACCAGATCGATCTTATTGAATACCACCAATTCGGGGATTTCGCCCGCGCCAATGCCCCGCAGCACCTCGCGGACCTGCTCGATGCGTTCATCCCGCAGCGGGTCGCTGGCGTCCACCACATGCAGCAGCAAGTCGGCATCGCGCGCCTCCTGCAGGGTGGAACGGAAGGCCGCCACCAATTCATGCGGCAGGGCGCGCACAAAGCCTACTGTATCGGCCAGCACCACCTCGCCCACCCCCGCCAACTTGACTCGCCGCACCGTAGGATCGAGGGTGGCAAACAACTGGTTTGCGACGTATGTCGACGAGTCGGTCAGGGCATTGAACAAGGTGGACTTGCCGGCGTTGGTATAGCCCACCAGAGCAACTGTCGGCACCGGCACTTCGCGCCGTACATGCCGGCTGGTGTCGCGCTGCCGTGCCAGTTTTTCCAGGCGCGACTTTAAAGTGCGGATGCGCTTGGCAATCAGGCGCCGGTCCGTTTCCAATTGGGTCTCGCCGGGACCTCGCAAACCGATGCCTCCCTTCTGGCGTTCAAGGTGGGTCCAGCCCCGGACCAAGCGCGTCGCCAGGTGCGAGAGTTGTGCGAGTTCGACCTGCAGCTTGCCCTCGAAGCTGCGCGCGCGCTGCGCAAAAATATCTAAAATCAAGCCGTTGCGGTCTAATACTCGACGGCCTGTGAGTTTCTCGAGATTGCGTTCCTGGCTGGGACTTAAGGTTTGATCGACAAGGACGACGTCGGCTTCGTGCGCTACCGCACTGAGGCGTATCTCTTCGGCTTTGCCTGAACCCACAAAATACTTAGGATCGGGCCGCGCTCGCGTGGCTAACACATGGCCGACCACCTGGGTACCGGCCGAGGCGGCCAACGCCGAGAATTCAGCCATATCATTGGGATCTACCGAATGGCCGATGCCCACGCCGACCAGAATGGCCCGCTCACCACCTCGAGGGCGTTCAAATAACTGCAGAGAACCGCCCCATCGCGCAGGTTTGCGGCAGCACCCGATCGACGGACATGATCAACGTCAGTCGACCAAGGTTCATTCGACGATGGCCGGTTCCGTTACTTCGCCGTCTTCGCCGGTGGGCAGACGCACATTGCGCGCGGGCACCACAGTGGAAATGGCATGCTTGTAGACCATCTGACTCACGCTGTTTCTGAGCAAGACGACGAACTGGTCGAAGGAATCGATCTGACCTTGTAGTTTGATGCCGTTCACAAGATAAATTGAGACGGGCACCCGTTCTTTGCGCAGGGCATTGAGAAATGGATCCTGCAGTGACTGGCCACGGGCCATGGATGGAGCTCCTTGTTTTTTGGTTTCAATTGTACTGCCGAACCACTTCCCTGTGGCGCCAGGCACATAGGTCATCATGCTAGCACAGCGAACCTTGCGGCGTTACATCGGACGGAGCAGAAAATCCGCCCTCCAACAGTGCGTCGAGCATCTTCCCTGCAACCTCGGGGTGCACGGATTCGAACCACTGCGCGCGCTCCCGCCGCCTTGCCCAAGTCAACTGCCGTTTGGCCAGTTGCCGCGTCGCCGCAATCGCTTGTTTGCCTGCTTCGTCCAACGAACCTTGTCCCGCTAAATGTCGCCATAATTGTCTGTATCCGACCGCGCGCATCGACGGATGTTCCGCGGTTAGATCGCCTCTTTCGTAGAGTGTCCGCACCTCAGCCAAAAAACCCGAGGTCAGCATCTGGCCGAAGCGCATTTCGATTCTGGTGTGCAAATCGCGGCGTTCAAGGGGCGCCACGATAAATTCTGTGACATCGACGTCGGCGAAAACCGACACACGCTTTTGTTGCAATCCCGTGATGGTCTTGCCGGTCAGCCGATACACCTCCAGCGCGCGCTGGATTCGTTGCGGATCGTTGACATGAATGCGCGCTGCGGCGGCCGGGTCCACCTGCTGAAGCTCCACATGCAGGGCAGCCCACCCGGTCAATTCCGCCTGCCGTTCGATGTCCGCGCGCACCTCGAGATTCGCCTCGGGAAGTTGCGCGATTCCATGACTCAAGGCGTGGAAGTACAGCATGGTGCCGCCCACCAGCAGGGGCTGCCGCCCGCGCCGCCAGATATCCTGCATGGCGTGGACAGCATCGCGCGTAAACTCGCCCGCCGAATAGCTCTGGGCGGGATCGCGAATGTCCAACAGGTGGTGGGGTACTCTGGCGCACATGGCGGCACTGGGCTTGGCGGTCCCGATGTCCATGCCTCGATACACCAGCGCCGAATCCACGCTGATGATCTCGAGCGGCAGCGCCTCGGCCAAACGCAGCGCGAGGTCGGACTTTCCCGACCCCGTCGGACCCATCAACAAGATCGCGCGACGCGTGCCCAGCCTGGCATTGCCCGCCGTCCCGGCCCCGTTGGTCATCGCCCGCGCAGGAACAGGCGGTCCAGATCGGTCATCGACAAACGAACCCAGGTCGGCCGCCCGTGATTGCATTGGTCGGCCCGCTCGGTGCCTTCCATTTCGCGCAGCAGGGCGTTCATCTCCTGAAGGCTCAAGTTACGCTGCGCACGGACCGCCGCGTGACAGGCCATGGTGGCCAGCAAGTGGTTGATCGACTCCTCGACCCGCCGCGAATGACCCTGCTCCAATAAATCCGACAGCACATCCCGCACGACGCCGGACGCATCTCGGCCCGCCAACAAACTGGGAATCGATCGCAACGCCAATTGATCGGGGGCCAGGCGCGACACCCCGAAGCCAAGGGCAGCAAATTCTTGCGCGTGCGTCTCGGCAGCCTCGGCCTGCGCCGGCGTCACGTGCATTACCTGCGGGATAAGCAGTTGCTGTTGCGCGGTTTCCCCCGCCAGCAGTTTCTTCATGCGTTCGTACATCACGCGCTCGTGGGCAGCATGCATGTCCACCAGCACCACGCCGCCGGCGGTCTGCGCCAAGATATACACGCCGTGCAGCTGCGCCAGCGCATAGCCCAGAGGTGCGTCGCCATTCGCCGCCGCATCCATGCGCATCGCGCCGTCCGCATCGCTTACTCCGATGCCTCCATCAGCGGCCAGCGCCGCCGGCGCCACCTGCCCGCGATAGGCATCCTCACCCCCCCGAGCGCGCGCCTCCGGTAATGCGAAGCGCGCCTGATTCGGCGCCCCACCATTGAACCGCGCGCTGCCGGTCAGCCAATCGAGCGGCGCACTGCCCGCCGATTCGGCGCTGGGGCGGGTATCGGCCAACACCCGTTCCAGCGTGCGAAATACGAAGTCATGAATGCGCCGCGAATCGCGAAACCGCACTTCCAATTTTTGCGGGTGTGCATTGACGTCGACCTGGGCGTTGTCCAACTCCAAGTACAGCAGATACGCCGAAAACCGGCCGTGGAACAGCACGTCTTGATAGGCGAGGCGCACCGCCCCCGCCAACAGCTTGTCGCGCACGTAGCGCCCGTTGAGAAAGACGAATTGCAAATCCGATTGGCTGCGCGAAAAGGTCGGCGCTGCCAGCCATCCGGACAGGCGCAGAGATTCGGTGTCGTGCTTCAATTCGATGACATGGCCGGCGAAATCCTCGCCGCATATTTTCGCGACCCTCGCCAGGCGTTCCGCCGGCGAATGCGCCGCCGCCAGCGACCACACCGCCTTGCCATTGTGTACCAGCGAGAAAGCCGTCTCGAAGCGTGACAGCGCCAGGCGTTCCAGCATGCGCACGATGTGCTGGTACTCGGTAGCCTCGGTGCGCAGAAACTTGCGCCGTGCCGGCACATTGAAAAACAGATCCCGCACCTCGACGCTGGTTCCCGGCGGATGCGATGCGGGCACCGCGGCTGCAAGCACGCCATCGCGAGCCTCGACAACCCAAGCATGAGCTGCCGTTGCCGCCCGCGACGCCAGCGACAGCCGCGACACAGAGGCGATGCTCGGCAGCGCCTCGCCGCGAAACCCCAGCGTCGCAACGCTTTCCAGATCCTCCAAGGAGGCGATCTTGCTGGTGGCATGCCGCGCCAGCGCCAGCGCGATTTCCTCAGGTCGAATGCCTACGCCATCGTCGCGCACACGAATCAAGCCGCAGCCGCCGCGTTCGAGCTCCACGTCGATGCGCGCGGCGCGAGCGTCCAGGGCATTTTCCACCAGCTCCTTGACCACGGACGCCGGCCGCTCGATGACCTCGCCGGCAGCGATTTGACTGATAAGAGCATCGGAAAGGAGTTGAATGGACAAGCGCGACCTCGTTGGCGTGCATTTTCGCACACTCGAGGATGGCGCGAGGCAGGGGCTATCGTCCGGAGTCGCCTGCATCGGCCGTCACGGCGTGCGGTGCCGTGCCGGTGGCGAGCTGCGCAACGCGTGTGCCCGCCGGCGGATTGGCATAGAAGTAATCGCGCACACCCTGATGGATGGCGGCAGCCAGCTTGGCCTGGTGCGATTGCGCACGTAGCCGTCGCTCTTCCTGCGGATTCGAAATATAGGCCGTCTCCACCAGCATCGACGGTATATCCGGGGATTTCAGGACCATGAAGCGCGCTTGCTGCACTTGCGGCTTGCGGACTTCACCGACGCGATTCAATTGCCGCAGCACACGTTCCGCCGCCGTTTGGCTGGCGCTCAAAGAGGCCGATTGCGACAGATCCAGCAGCACCGAAGCCAGTACATCGTCCTTGTCATCGAGCGACACGCCGCCGATCAAGTCGGATGCGTTCTCGCGCTCGGCCAACCAGCGGGACGCCTCGTCGGTCGCGCCCCGTTGCGACAAGATGTACACAGAAGAGCCGTCGACGCGCCGATCGCGAATCGAATCGGCATGGACGGACACGAACAGGTCCGCCTGTTGGGCGCGGGCGCGCCGCATGCGATCGCGCAGCGGCACGAAGTAGTCGCCATCGCGCGTGAGCACAGCCTTCATCCCCGGTTCCGCATTGATTTTGAACGACAGTTCGCGAGCGATGGCGAGCACTACATCTTTTTCGCGTGTGCCGTTCTTGCCGATGGCGCCGGGATCTTCGCCGCCGTGACCGGCGTCGATGGCGATGACCAGATCGCGGGCGTCGGGCCGCGCGTGCGCCACTTTGACCGGCGTGGCGACGCCCGGCGTGGCGACGCCCGGCGTGGCGACGGCTTGAGTTGACCCCAGTTCGATGACCAATCGATAACCGTAGCGGTCATTGGGGGCCGCCAGAAAGCTCTTCGCCTTGAGAGGTCGCGTCAGGTCGAGCACGATCCGCAGCTCACCCGAGGAGCGGCGCGCCATGCGCACCTGCTTCACGGCCCCGGTGCCGGCCTGCGCTGCGCGTACGCCGCGACCGAGCCGCGCCCCAGCCACGTCAAGCACGACACGATCGGGATTCTTCAAGCTATGCAAACTGTGCTGGGCGCTGCCCGACAGATCGAGCACCACCCGCGTGCTGTCCGGATCAGCCCACAGCCTCACGGCATGCACATCGACGGCATGCGCCGGCAACAGCAGCGCCATCGACAACAGAGCAGCCCAGGCCATTGGCGGTAAAACGGATCTCATAACTCATTAAGTTAGGCCTAAGACAGGTATTTTTCAAGTTAAATTAGAGACATAGGAACTTAAGCTAGTGTCGTGTCCCAAGTTCCGCAGCCAACCGGTGCCCAGCACGGTCTTGGCCTGCAGCCGCGCGCGACGCGCATCGCCCGCATACAGCAGGGTCAAATCTACATCGGCAGCAGGTAAATGGCCGGCGCCTCGATCGGGCCATTCCACCAATAACAGACAGCCCGCCCCCACCGAATCCCGCAGGCCCAATTCATCCACTTCAGTCAGGGATTGCAGGCGATACAGGTCCACGTGCACGCAGGTGAGGCTGGGCAGAACATAGGTTTCGACCAGAGTGTACGTCGGGCTGCGCACCAGCTCGACAACCCCTAAGGTTCGAAGCAAACTGCGCACGCACGTGGTCTTGCCGGCGCCGAGCTCGCCTTGCAAGTGCACCACGGCACCGCCGCTCATGTCCGGCAACGCCCGCGCCAGCGCCTGCCCCAGCGCTTCGGTGCGAATGCTGTCGGCCAGATCAAAATCCAGGAAAGGTTGCGGCATGCGGGTCCAGTCGCGACGGTGCGCTTTTTAGACATTATACGGTCCGTCCACGTAGCCTTGCCGACATGAACCCGGAATCCGCCGCCGCCCCCGCCGACCGCTTGGACCTCACGTCGCTGTCGGCCGACTTGCAGCGTTGGAGCAAGGAATTGGGCTTCGCGCGATTGGGGGTGGCGAACATCGATTTGGCGCGCGATGAGGCGCATTTTCTCGATTGGCTGAATGCGGGTTTCAACGGCGAGATGGCCTATATGTCGCGCCATGGCGTGAAGCGCAGCCGCCCCGCGGAATTGCTGCCGGGAACAGTCAGCTGCATCAGCGTGCGGATGGACTATTGGCCGAAGGATGCCGCCGATGCCGCAGCCACCCTAGCCGACCCCAATGTCGGCTATGTATCGCGCTACGCGCTGGGCCGCGACTATCACAAGCTCATGCGCGCGCGCCTGCAGCGACTCTGCGAGCGTATCCAAGGCGCGGTGGGGCCTTTCGGCCATCGTGTGTTCACCGACAGCGCGCCGGTATTGGAAAAGGCCTTGGCACGCAACGCCGGCCTGGGCTGGATCGGCAAGCACACCAACTTGATCGACCGCGACGCCGGATCGTACTTTTTCCTGGGCGAGATCTACGTGGATCTGGAACTGCCCGAAGAACGACCCGCTACCGCCCATTGCGGCAGTTGCAGCGCCTGCCTGCCGGCCTGCCCCACCGGCGCCATCATCGGCCCGTATCGGCTCGACGCCAGGCGCTGCATTTCCTATCTCACCATCGAGCTCGCCGGAGCGATTCCAGTCGAATTTCGCCGCGCCATCGGCAACCGCATCTACGGCTGCGATGACTGCCAGCTGGTCTGCCCGTGGAACAAGTTTGCGCGCCCCACCGCCGAACAGGACTTTGCGGTGCGCCATGGCTTGGATCACTCGCAGCTGGTGGCGCTATTTTCCTGGAGTGAGGCGCAATTCTTGACCCGCACGGCGGGCAGCGCCATCCGCCGCATTGGCTACGAGCGCTGGCTGCGGAACATTGCGGTGGCGCTCGGCAATGCACCGACCTCGGCGGCACTGCTCGAGTCACTGCAGAGCCGCGCCCAGCATCCCTCCGCCGTGGTGCGGGAGCATGTGCAATGGGCGCTGGCTCAGCACTCAGTGCCGGTCGATGAGGCGCGCTCGTAGCTTGGCACCCGTGGTCGGCGCCAATGCGACGCGCTTGCCGGCGGCGCCCCGGTCAGCCCGCGGGCAACAAACTGCTGCCCACCGGATTGAAGAAATGGCGGCCGCGACGCTTCTTGCTTATTTCGGCAAACAGCTGCCGATAGTCGTTTTCATTATTCACAGGATCGATCGCCGCGGAATTCACGATCAGCAGCGGCGAGGCGTCATAGCTGTGGAAGAATCGCGCGTAAGCCTGGGTGAGCTTGTCGAGGTAGTTGCGCTCGATGTGCTGCTCATAGCGAATGCCGCGCTTGGCAATGCGATCCATCAGCACGTCCACCGGCGCCTGCAGGTACACCACCAGGTCCGGCTTGGGCGCATCCACGACCACCCTTTCATAGACGCGTTCGTAGAGCGCGTACTCGGCGTCGTCCAGAGTCACGCGCGCGAACAGCCGGTCTTTCTCCAGCAGATAATCCGCGACGCGCACCGCGCCGAATAAATCCTCCTGCCTGACGTCCTCCAACTGGCGGGACCGCTGAAACAAAAAGAACAGCTGCGTCTGAAATGCCGCCGCGCGCGGATTTTTGTAGAAGCGCTCGAGAAACGGATTCTGATCCGCCTGTTCCAAGATGAGTTGCCCGCCCAGCGATTGGCTCAGGCGGCGCGCGAGACTGGTCTTACCGACACCAATCGGACCTTCAATCACAATGAATCGGTGCGGTATTGCGCTCGGCATTGAAGACTCGTATTAATCCAGGATCGAAATTCCGTCGTTGTCGGCACCGCCCAGCAATTCCGACACCGTGCCGTGTCCCGGAATAGCGAGCGTAGGGGCAATATCCGCCAGAGGATACAGGACGAAGTTGCGGGTCGACACTCCGGGGTGCGGCAGCGTCAATCCGGGCTCGTCGATGGGCCCGCCCGGCATCCAGATCAAGTCCAAATCAATCACGCGCGGCCCCCATCGAACCTGACGGTTTCGCCCCATCGCCTGCTCCGTGCGCAGCAGTCCGTCGAGCAGTTCGCGTGCTTTCAACTGAGTCAGCAAACCAGCCACCGCGTTCACGAAATCCGGCTGATCCTGCGGCCCCATGGGCCGGCTCCGGTAGAGGCGCGAACGCAGCACGATGCAAGTCGCAGGCAGTTCAGCCAGGCGCTCGAAAGCCTCCAAGACTCGGGCCCGCGGCTCATTGAGATTGCTGCCAATCGCCACGTACGCGGGACTCCAAAGCGGGCTCAAGAGCACATCCTAGCTGCGCCCCTTGAACCGCACGCCTTGACGTGCACGCCGCTCAGGTACGCGCCGCTCCGCCGCGTCTGCGACGGCGGCGCCGGCCGGGAGCCGCGGCGGCGCCACCCTCCGCCAGCGGTTCGGCGGGGCGTGCTTGAACCAGGGCCACTCGCTCTTCCTGCGGCAGCACCTGAATGTCCGTCCACCATGTCGCCAATTCCGGGTCGGCGACCCCGACCTGAGCACGCAGCAACAGGAAATCATAGGCCGCGCGAAAACGCGGGTGCTGCATGATACTCAAGGATTTGACGCCGCTGCGGCGGTTGAACCGCGGCTGCAGCATCAACAATTCGCGCATGGGTATGCCGAATCGCCGCGGGATAGCCACGCGCGATTGTTGCGCCCGTAGCACCGTGTCGCAGGCTTGCATGAGCTGCGCCAGATCCGGCGCCGGCCCGGCTTGCCGCTCGTTCATTTCGCGCAGCACCGCGCTCCACAGCAACACCGCGAACAGAAAAGTCGGCGTAACCGCCTTATCGGCCGCGATGCGCTCGTCCGTATTGATCAGACCGCGCTCCAGCATGTCCTGCGCATAAGCGTAGGGCGGCAACGCAAATGCGGCGGCAGACAGCGGAAACAAGTGCGCAAATAACCCATACTTCTGCAGCAGCCGGTACGCCTTGAGGCCGAAACCGGATAAGAACAATTTCAGGCACTCATCGAACAATCGCGCCGGCGGCACGCCGTCGACCAAGTAGGCGAGCTTGGCCAAGGGCGCCTCGGTCTCGGGGTCAATCGAGAAATCCAACTTGGCCGCGAAGCGCACCGCTCGCAGCATCCGCACCGGATCTTCGCGGTATCGTGTTTCCGGGTCGCCGATCAGCTTCAGGCGGCGCGCCCGAACATCGCGCACGCCGTCGACAAAATCCCAAATCGAGAAATCTTCGATGTTGTAGTAAAGCCCGTTTGCAGCGAAGTCGCGGCGCCACACGTCCTCTTCGATGGTGCCGTATATATTGTCGCGCAGGATCCGGCCGCGCTGGTCGAAAGCACGGTGCTCGGAGTCATAGGCCGGCGCTGTCTCGATCGCCCCAGGCTTGGCACCCTCGGTGGCGTCGCTCTCGGACTCCGGGTCCGCCTCCTCCGTGTCCTCGCGCTCCGGCGCCGCCGCCGCGCGGAAAGTCGCTACTTCGATAATTTCATTGCCGAAATGCACGTGCGCGAGGCGAAAGCGCCGGCCGACGAGGCGACAGTTGCGAAAGAGCCGCCTGACCTCTTCCGGCAACGCATTGGTCGCCACATCGAAGTCCTTCGGAGTGATGCCCAAGAGCAAGTCGCGCACCGCCCCACCCACCAAAAAGCCCTGATAACCCGCCTCTTTGAGGCGGTAAAGGACTTTCAAGGCGTTCGGAGAGATCGCGGCCCGCGATATCGAATGCTCGGAGCGAGGGATGACTATGGGAGGAAATGGCGTCGACGGGGCGTTCAAAAAGGGGGGTTCCGCTTGAGTCCAAAAAATTGGCCCGTATACTACCAGCCCTCTTGGGTCCTAGCGCCCAGAACCGCAAACACCGCTCCCTTCGTCTAGTGGCCCAGGACATCGCCCTCTCACGGCGAGTACACGAGTTCGAATCTCGTAGGGAGCGCCATATCAAAGCATGAGGCCGGGGTCTCGCGCGGCTTAGCAGCAAACGTGCAATAGGCTTTCGTCTTGATGTATTCGTTCGAACGAACTAATCTGGTCTCGAATGAAAACCAAACCACCGAAGCGGCCGATTGACGACCGATTGCTCGATACCGCCATCGACCAATTCGGCCGCAAAGGGCTGGAAGGCGCGAGCACGCGGGCCATTGCCGCCGCCGCCGAGACCGCCATGTCCTCAATCACGTATCACTACGGCGGCAAGGAGGGGCTGCACATTGCCGCGGCGCGCCATATCGCTCAGCAGATTAGCGGCCGCATGTTGACCGCGTTGGACGTTCCAGCGGATATGGTGGATCTTGACCCAAAGGCCGCAATCGAGCGTGTCCTCGCCATGGCCGACGCATTCCTCCAGCTGATGCTAAGTCCTGAGTCGGCTCCATGGGCGCGATTCATCGTGCGCGAGCAGTTAGATCCTTCCAAGGCCTTCTCAATCCTGTGGAATGAATTCATGGGCAAGCTGAGCGGACACCTGGTGGCGCTCATCGAGCGGGCCGGTGCCGGACGCTGGGATGCGCAGGAGGCGCGCATTCGCGCCCTCACCATTGTCGGTCAGCTGCTCGTCTTCCGGGTTGCGCGCGCCACTGTGCTGCGGGTCACGCACTGGGATGACGTCGGGGCCGCCCAGGCGGTCGCTATCCGCGCCGTCGTGCACGCCAACGTGCGCGCGATACTCTCTTCACTTTAAGGGCAAACCATCGTGAACAAGCGCCTGATCATCGTCGCCGGCGGCGTCGCCCTCCTCCTCCTCGCCGTCGCCGTCGCCTTCGGCTCGTTCCGCAAGAATCAGCGCGGCGCGCTTACGCTGTACGGCAACGTTGATATCCGATCTGTGGACTTAGGCTTCCGTGTTCCCGGGCGCATCGCCGTCATGCCCGTGGAGGAGGGAGCGACGGTCAAGGCGGGTGACGTGCTGGCGCAGCTCGACAGCCAGCCGCTCACCGATGCACTGAATGCCGCGGAGGCGCAGGTCGGTGCAGCTCGCGCGGAACTGGACAAGCGGCGCAACGGCAATCGTTTGCAGGACATCGCTCAGGCGCAGGCGTTGGTGGCCCAGCGGCGCGCTACTCTGGCGCAGGCCAAAGCGGATGATGAGCGGCGCTCGGAACTGGTCAAGACCGGCGCCGTTAGTCAGGCGGTGTTCCTGGCAACCCGAGCTCAGTCTCTCGCGGCCGAGGCGCAGCTGCGTGCTGCCGAGGAATCCCTGTCGCTGCAGCGCGCCGGCTCGCGCGCGGAGGACATTGCCGCGGCAGTTGCACAGTTCGCCGCGGCGGTCGCACAGCGCGACAAGGTCCACACCGACCTTGCCGATGCCACGCTGCACGCGCCCTCTGACGGCACGATTTTGACTCGCGCCAACGAGCCGGGGGCGATCGTCGCGGCCGGCGAATCCGTATTCGTCCTGACGATCGACCGGCCCATGCGCGTACGCGCCTACGTGTCAGAGGGTGATCTCGGCCGCATCGCGCCCGGCATGAATGTGTCCGTCACGACCGACGGCAATCCGAAAACCTACCGAGGCACCATAGGATTCATCTCGCCCGCGGCCGAGTTCACGCCGAAGACGGTTCAGACCCAGGACCTGCGCACCCAGCTGGTGTACCGGCTGCGCATCATCGTGAGTGACCCAGATGATCTGCTGCGGCAAGGCCAGCCGGTGACGCTGGCGGTTCCCGACGCCTACCTCACCCCGAGGCACTGAAGATGAATGCCCCCATAGCCCGGGCAGTCGCCGTCACGAAGCGATTTTCTCGCGGCGCCGCAGCCGCGCTCGATGCGGTCGACATTGAGATAGTGGCGGGACGGATGACGGGGCTGGTAGGTCCTGACGGCGCCGGCAAGACGACTCTGATTCGGCTGCTCACTGGGCTGCTCGATCCGGATAGCGGCAGCGTCGACGTGGGCGGCGTCGCCGCGGTCGACCAGGACAGGTCGTCGATCGGCTACATGCCGCAGCGCTTCGGTCTGTACGAGGATCTGAGCGTGATCGAGAACCTGTCGCTATACGCCGATCTGCGCGGACTTCCGCCGCTGGAGCGTGAGGAGAGCTTTAGGCGCCTGCTGGCGTTCACCGACCTCGAGCGCTTCCGCACCCGCCTCGCCGGCAAGCTGTCCGGCGGCATGAAGCAGAAACTCGGCCTGGCCTGCGCACTGGTGAGGACACCGAAGCTGCTGCTGTTGGATGAACCCGGTGTCGGCGTCGACCCGATCTCACGGCGCGAGCTGTGGAAGATGGTTCGCGACCTGACCGGGCAGGGAATCGGCGTGCTCTGGTCGACGGCCTACCTCGATGAGGCCGAAAAGTGCGACACGGTGTTTCTCCTGAACGAGGGCAAGCTGCTGTACGCGGGGCCGCCGTCAGAGCTCTCCCGGCGCATGGACGGGCGGGTGTTCCGGATGTTCAGCGGTGCGAGCGGGCGACGCAAAGTGCTGGAGCAGGCGCTGAACCTCAACAGCGTGAGCGATGGAACCATCCAGGGCGCATCGATCCGCCTCGTTATGAAGCCTCAAGCGCAGCCGCCCACCGTGGAAGCGCTCGAACTACCCACCGGCACGCGCATCGAGCCGGCCGCGCCGCGCTTTGAGGACGCCTTCGTCGACATACTCGGCGGCGGACCCTTAGGCACCAGCACTCTGGCACAAAGATACCGCAAGATCCCGGACAGCACCGAGCCTGCGATCATCGCGGACCGACTGACCAAGCGCTTCGGTGAGTTCACGGCGGCGCGCGATATCTCGTTCTCCATCGGGCGCGGGCAGATTTTTGGGCTGCTCGGCCCGAATGGGGCCGGCAAGTCAACCACCTTCAAAATGCTCTGCGGGCTGTTGACCCCCACCTCGGGCAACGGACGCGTGGCCGGGTTCGACCTGCGGACCGGACGCGCCGCTTGCCGCCAATCTCTGGGTTACATGGCGCAGAAGTTCTCCCTCTACGGAGACTTGAGCGTGCGCCAGAATCTAAATTTCTTCTCCGGCATCTACGGCCTAACGGCGGGCGCGCAGCGCGCTGCCATCGACCGGGTCATCGAGATCTTTCACCTCCAGAACTATCTCGCGTCGAACAGCGGCACGATGCCGCTGGGCTACAAGCAGCGGCTCGCGCTCGCGTGCGCCGTCATGCACCAGCCAACCGTATTGTTTCTCGACGAGCCGACTTCGGGTGTCGATCCGATCGTACGGCGCGAGTTCTGGACCCACATCAACGGCCTGGTTGAACACGGCGTAACCGTTCTGGTGACGACGCATTTCATGGACGAGGCTGAAAATTGCGACCGTATCGCCCTCATCTACCGCGGCCGACAGATTGCCGTTGGCACCCCAGACGAACTCAAACAGACGGCCGCCACGAAGGGCGGGCCCAGTGACCCCACTCTCGAAGATGCCTTCATTGCCCTGATCGAGGAATCCGACCGCATGCGAGAGGCGGCGTGAACGGCACATTCCGCTGGCAGCGATTCTGCGCCATGCTGGCCAAAGAATTCTTGCAGATACTTCGCGATCCCTCCACCTTCCTGATCGCGTTCGTACTGCCGATGCTTCTGCTGTTTCTCTTTGGTTACGCGGTGTCCCTCGATCCGACCCGCATTCGGGTCGGAATTGCGCTAGAGGACTCCGGCGCTGCGGCGCTAAGTCTGGCCACGAGCTTCGAGCGCTCCCGCTGGTTTGAGGTAACCGGGCGACGCAGCGCGCAGACCTTGACGCTCGACCTTGCCGCAGGACGCATCCGCGGAATCGTCGTCATTCCAAACGACTTCAGTAGCCGCTTCCGCACTCCAGGCAAAGTGGCGCAGGTCCAAATCATCACCGATGGTAGCCTGCCGAACACCGCCACCTTCATTGCCGGCTACGCCGAAGGGGTTCGGGCAACCTGGGAAGCGGGCCAGCGCCACGCCGTGCGGCCTGCCATCGAATTGGCCAATCGCTACTGGTTCAATCCCGACCTTGCGAGCCGCTTCTTTCTAATCCCCGGCTCCATCGCCATCGTCATGACGATGATCGGAACTTTGCTGACCGCACTCGTGGTGGCGCGCGAGTGGGAACGCGGCACGATGGAGGCGATCATGGCGACTCCGGTCGGCATGCCGGAGTTTCTCGCAACCAAGGTGATCCCGTACTACCTGCTCGGCATGGGATCTATGGTGTTATGCACGCTCGTGGCCATGTTCGTATTCGGAGTACCGTTTCGTGGCTCGGTCTTCGGCCTGTTCGCACTGGCGTCCGCCTTCCTCGTGCCGGCGCTCGGTCAGGGCTTGTTGATCTCCGCCGTCACCAAGAACCAGTTCGTCGCGAGCCAGGTAGCGCTGTTGTCTGCTTTTCTACCCGCGATGTTACTGTCGGGATTCCTGTTTGAGATTTCGTCGATGCCGGCCGCCATTCAGGCCATCACCTATATCGTGCCGGCGCGGTATCTCATCCCCTCGCTGCAGTCTGTTTTTCTGGTGGGCGATCTTTGGGGCATGTTTGTCCGCAGCATCGCGATCCTACTCGCCTTCGGCGCGCTGTTCTTCGGCCTCGCCATTCACGCCACGCGCCGCAGGATCGCCTGATGTGGGGCCGGCTCTACGCGGTCGTGGTGAAGGAACTCTGGGCGATCCTGCGTGATCCGCGCGCGCGCGTCATTCTGATCGTCCCGCCGGTCGTGCAGCTGTTCGTGTTCGGATTCGCAAGCACCCTCGAAGTAAAGAACTTCAATGTCGGGATTTTTAACCGCGACGGCGGCGCATGCAGCCAGGAGTTGATTCAGCGCCTCGCGGGCAGCCCGAATATCGGCCATATCGTCAGTATTCACTCCCAAGCCGACGCTCGCGATGCCATCGACAATCGCAACGTGATTGTGGTGCTCATGTTCGATCAGCAATTCAGCGCCAACGTCACAGGCCACCGAACCGCCGTCATCGGCGCCGTCTATGACGGACGCCGCTCCAACGCCTCGCAGATCGTAGCGGGTTATCTACAACGGATCGTGGCGGATATGGGCGCTTCCCTCGCCGCGACGATACGAGCCCCGCCGCCGGCCTCGCGGTCCGAGTCGACGGTGAGCAACTGGTTCAATCCCAATCTCGACTACCTGTGGTTCACGATGCCGGGACTCTTGGTCATCATCAGCATGGTGTCTGCACTCGCCGTCACCGCCCAGACTATCTCGCGTGAACGCGAGCTCGGCACGTTCGATCAACTGATGGTCTCACCGCTGCGGGTGTATGAGATCCTGATTGGGAAAATGGTGCCGCCGCTGCTGGTCGGCATCGTCAATTCGACTGTTTACCTGCTGCTCATTCCCACCCTGTTCAGGGTGCCCTTGACAGGCTCCGTGCCGCTGTTCTATGTCGCGCTGATCTTGTACATGTGCGCCCTTATCGGAGTCGGCATGCTCGTGTCGGTTCTCTCGCAAACCCAGCAGCAGGCGTTTCTCGGCTCATTCTTGGTGATGGTGCCCATCATCCTGTTGTCCGGGTATACCAGCGCCGTCGACAACATGCCCGGCTGGCTGCAGGTCGTCGCCCAAGGGAATCCGGCCAAGCACTTCCTCATCGTCAGTGAGGGCGTGTTCCTCAAGGCCATGCCTCCCATGGAAATCCTCGCCAACACGTGGCCGCTGGCGGCGATCGCGTCGCTGACGCTGGCGGCCTCGTCCTTGCTTTTTCGCGCACGCATGGAGTGAGCACGATGTCTTACACTCGTTTAGTGGCGATGCTGGCGATGCTGGCGCTCAGCGCCTGCGCGGTCGGCCCAAAGTACACGCGTCCGCCGCAGGTAACGTTCAACGATCGCTGGGTGGGGACCACCGATTCCTCACCGGTCGATGCCGCGTGGTGGCATTCGCTCAACGATCCGATGCTCAGCGACCTGGTGGATCTGGCCGTATCACAAAACCTCGACATCAAAGTGGCTGACGCGCGCCTGCGCGAAGCGCGCGCGAATCGCGACGCCGCGGCGGGCCAGCGTCTGCCGCAGGCCGATCTTTCTGCCTCAGCGGCGCGCCACCGCATCAGCGAGAACGGCGAGATTCCCATTGCTCGCATCCCGGGATTCAAACGTGATCTGTGGCTCTATGAGGTGGGATTCGACGCCTCATGGGAGATCGACCTGTGGGGTCACCAGTCAAGCGCGGTTCAGGCCGCGAGCGCGCGTACGGAAGTTGCCGCGGACGCGCGTCGGGATACGCTCGTGCGGGTGGTCGCGGAGGTCGTGCGCAGTTACGTGGACCTACGCGGCGCGCAAGAGCAATCTGCGAACGCAACAGCGGACGCACAGGCGCAGGACAGCGTCGCGACGCTTATCGACGAACGTTTCAGGGCCGGAGAGTCATCGCGCTTCGATTATCTTCGTGCGCAGGCGCAGGCCCACTCCACGCGCGCGGCGGTTGCCGGTTTCGAGGCGACCGCACAAGCCGCGGCCTACCAACTCGCCCTGCTGACGGGCCAGCCACCCGAGGCACTGACCCAGCGCCTGAGTGTTGCCGCGAACCTGCCGAAGAATTCGGCGACCGTCAACGCGGGCCTGAGGTCGGATCTGCTGCGGCGGCGTCCCGATGTTCGGCGGGCGGAACGGCAGCTTGCCGCGGCCACGGCCGATGCTGGGGTCGCGACGGCTGAACTTTTCCCACGCCTCTCGCTGGTTGGGTCAATCGGCCAGCAGTCCCAGACTGGCGGTGACCTGCTGACTCAGGGCAGTAGCCGGTTTTCGGTAGGTCCGAGCCTGCACTGGCCGATCTTTGCCGGCGGCACGATCAGAGCAAACATCCGTGCCGCTAACGCCCGCACCGATTCGGCGGCCGCCATCTACGAGAGCGCGGTGCTGACCGCGCTTAAGGATAGTGAGACCGCCATCAATCGTTTTACCGCTGCAAAGAGCAGCGAGCGGGATCGAGAGCTAGCCCGGCAACTGAGCGAGGAGGCATTGAACCTCGCGCGCCAGCGCTACCGGGCCGGTGAGGATGATCTGATCGTCCTCTTGAACGCACAATCCGCCTACATGGTCGCCGAACAGCAAGACATCACGGCCAGAACCGCCACGCTCGAGGCTCTGGCGTCGCTGTACAAGTCACTCGGCGGCGGATGGCAAGATCTGGAAGCGAGAACCGCTGTCAGCATTGATCACTCCAGCAGAGGATCCCCCTTGGGCAATTGATGCGCGTGCCAGCTCGCGAGCCGATGGCGAATCGTCTTCTCGCTGACTTGCTCTTCGGGCATGGGAGCGATGATCTTGTCATGCACCAGCAATCGATACACGTACAAAGCCTTGTCGGCAGCCGAATCGGTCGCCTCGAACTCAACCGCGCCGCGACCTTCGGCATATTTGACGCCGGCCAGTAATGCCGCCTTGAACAACTCGCTCTCGTGTTTTAGCTTTTTCATAGGTTAATGCTCCGCCGTCACTCCCCACCCGTATCCCACAATCCGCCAGCGGTCAGCCTCTTGTTCGAGTACGAAGGACCACGCCCCCTGCTCTTCGAAATGCCGGCCGTGAGTCTGGCCTGTCCACGTCGTCGGCAACGAGAAATAGACGCGCTTTCCGCTTTCACTGAAATCCTGAGCGGCGCCGAAGCTTGCTTTCAACTCCTTGAGATCATCCGCAGCCGCGTGCGCTCGAAAGCCGGCAGCCCAGTTCGCGGCCGCTTGTAAGCCGCAGAACAGATACGGTGCGAAATTTTCAACGATGCACGCGCCGCGGCGCGCGAACACCGTAGGCTGCTCGCCGCGGCGCAGCGTGCTCATGAAACTCACCAGGTCGTGCACAGGCTGCATCATGGCGGCGTCGGGTTGCTGCGCCGACTGAGCCGCACCCGCCAGAAGAACCGCGATAACTGCGCAGCCAAGGCGAAATGTACTCGTCCGCATACGTCGAATTATTTTCGAATCATTTTCGCGCACAACTGACTCCGACCCGCATGGCAATCCCGCAAGGCTCTCCAACACTGTAGGGCACTGACCCGCTCTTGCAAAGTCGGTGACGGCGCAACTAGCTCGATTGGCGAAAACCCGCGCGACAATTCAGTGCGAGCCGCCATTATGGTGCGCTCACCGAACGTCCGCGGGATGTACGCCGACCCCGTATCGATACACGTTTTGCCCGCCGCGATAACCGGTCATGGCCAGCGACGCGGCCGCTGTCGTCAGCACCGCCAGGAAAATCCAGGAGGGCAGAGATTCGTGCGCGGTGCCCGCGCCGCGCCACACCGACAACAGCACCAGCAACAGCGTGGAAACAATGGCCCATCGCAAATGCAATGAGATGGCGAGATGCGCGGCAGCGCCGACATGCAGATCCACCACCGCGGCCAGCCCCGTCGCCAGCGCAAACAAAGCAGCGACCGAGCCCAAGCATAGATTCCAAGTGCCCACGATACTCAAAGTCGCCGCATGGCGCGTGCGGCTCCACAGCCGCGCCGCCCACAGCAATAAGGTCGCCGTGATGACCAGCGCCAGCGGGAAATGCACCGCCATCGGATGCCATCCTGGGACGCCGCTCATCGCGGCCCCGCAGCGTCGGTGCGGCTCAATCCCACAACTTCCAAGGCGCGGCGCCGCTATCCCATAGCGAGTTGAGATTCTGCTTGTCGCGCAAGGTGTCCATCGGCTGCCAGAATCCTCTGTGCACCCAGGCCGCCAATTGACCATCCGCGGCCAAAGTCTCCAAGGGTTGTTTCTCCCAAATCGTGTCGTGACCATCGATCAGCTGGAGCACACTGGGTTCCAAGATAAAGAAACCGCCATTGATCAATCCGCCTTCGGCGGTGGGCTTCTCCTCGAATGAAACCACCTGAGTGCCCTGTGTGACAGTGCGGCCGAAGCGCGCCGGCGGCCGCACGCAGGCCATCGTGGCCTTGCGGCCGTGACTTTGATGAAATGCCAGCTCCGCGCCAATGTCGATACTGGCCAGGCCATCGCCGTAGGTCATGCAGAACGGCTCGCCGGGATTAAGGTACTTGCGCACCTGCAACAGTCTCCCGCCGGTCATGCTGTCCTCGCCCGTGTCGACCAGAGTTACCTTCCACGGCTCGCTGCGGCAGTCATGATATTCGACGCGGTTTTCCGTCATGTCGAAAGTGACGTCCGCTTGATGCAGGAAATAATTCGCGAAGTATTCCTTGATCATGTATCCCTTGTAGCCAAGGCATACGACGAACTCCGATACGCCGAATGCGGCATACATTTTCATGATGTGCCACAGGATCGGCTGTGAACCGATCTCCACCATGGGTTTCGGGCGCGTGCTCGACTCCTCGGCGATACGCGTGCCCCTGCCGCCGGCGAGAATTACGCACTTCATGGCGTTACCGTAATCAATTCGCAATACCGCGCGATCTGCGCTTCGGAAAATGCCCGCATGTTCTCTCCCGCCGAATGGGCCGAATACCAATCCGCCGTCCACGACAGCGACTGAAGGATGTTCAATGTCGGGTGCCACTGCAGTGCGTGCGCCGCCAACGTCGACGACAGGGTCAGCGCCTGCGCCTCCGGGGGCTGCGGCGCAGGGTCGCGCACCCATCCGGGCTTGCCCGCGAATCTCGCGCCAAAGGCGTCGACCACCTCTCGCACCTTGCAGAAGGATGCCGGGTCCGGACCGAAATTAACAGCGCGCGGCGTTCGTTTCGGTGACATGACCAAGGCTTGCGCCAGGGTGAGGTATCCGGATAGGGGTTCGAGCACATGCTGCCAGGGCCGCACGGCATCGGGATAGCGCAGAGTCACGGCCCGCCCAGACTTCAGTGCCCTGACGCAATCGGGAATCAGGCGATCCTCGGACCAGTCACCGCCGCCGATGACATTGCCGGCGCGCGCGGTGGCAATCGGCGGCCCATCGATAAAAAAGCTGTCGCGAAAACTCGCGGTCACCAACTCGGTACAGGCCTTGCTGTTGCTGTAAGGATCATGACCGCCCAGGCGGTTGCCTTCCGAGAAGGCGCGGCCCTCGCCCCGGTTCTCGTACACCTTGTCGCTGGTGACGATGACCACACACTCGAGGTGGCGCAGCGCACGGCACGCCTGCAGCAGCGCTGCAGTGCCCAAAACGTTGGTGGCGTAAGTGCCAAGCGGATCGCGATAGGATTCTCGGACCAGAGCCTGCGCCGCCATGTGAATCACGATCTGCGGATCCGCTTCGGCCACGGCCTCTGCGATATGTTCTGCGTCGCGGATATCGGCGATCAGAGAGCGTGGTGCCCGCGCGGCCGGCGTCGATGCGGCCAGGATGTTCCACAGATTGGGTTCACCAACCGGCGCCAGCGCGTATCCCGTGACCTCTGCGCCCAAGCCCTCCAGCCACAGACTCATCCACGCGCCCTTGAAGCCCGTATGTCCGGTCAGGAACACCCGCCGGCCGCGCCAGAACTGCGCCGGACCGTCGCTTCCCGTCATCGCCTCGACGCTAATGGCCATTCTTCGTCCAGTACGATTTCAGTACCCGTAATGCCGGAGCCACCCGCCGCATTCGCAGCGCATTTCCCAGGCGAATTTCAAAATTCAGCAACTTGTGCAGGCCGCGAACCAGCAGGAAGACGTCCCTGTACTGAGTGCGTCGCTGTGTGGCGTAGGCAATCTTCAAGGCATCGCAGACGATCGCGGTGGGCAGCTTGTAGATTCGCGAGCGCGCCGCGAACGGATCGCGCACCCGCACCGAAAAATCGCCGCCGCGGGTCAGCAGCCAGCTCGCCATCCGCTCCATGATGAAAATTTTCATCTGAACATCGACCGCGCCTCGGTAGCGCGTCGGCGCCCGCAATGACTCGCCGAGGTTATCGACCGGCGCTTCGGCAATCGCGAACAGCTTCTCGTTGATCGCCAGCCATGCCCGCCAAAAGCGCGGCTTGGCGATGAAATAATTCGAGTGCACGGTATTGCGCGAATCGGACACCAGCTCATCCAGGTCGCCGGGCAATTTGATCCGCCGGAAAAAATCCTGGGCGACCTTCTTGAGGCCGGGATGCTCGGCGTCACCGTGTTCGAACACGTTCATATAGTAGGCGCTGTTGTGAATGCTCGGGCTGAACAGGGCAACCTCGATCGTGGGATCAGCGGCGAGCACGAATTCGTGCACCGCCTCAGCGGTCAAGCCGGTCTTGAGCTTGAATTTCGGCGACAAAAATCCATAAAAAGCATTCTCGTCCAATGCCTCACGGAGTAAAAATTGTCTGATCGGCCAGTACTCGAACCAATCGGGCCGCTCGTTCGCGGAATTATCCAAGACTTCGAAGCCCGGATCGAGCTCCTGACGCGACGTATACGGAGTCAGGATTTGATAGATATGCAAGGCCGGCATGACCTCAAAGCATACCGGCTTCCGGAGATCGGCGCATTCAATCCGGGTCCCCGTAGGGCTCGCCGCGCACGGCCAGCTGCGACAGCATTTCCACATATCGCGACTGGTAGGTGCGCATGGCGTAGCGCGATTCGACGTGCGCCCGCCCGCTCGCGCCGAAGCGTGTCCGCAGCTCGGGCGAAAGGATCAGGGTTTCCAAAACTCGCTCCCAGTCCTCGGCGCTGCGTGCGTGAAAGCCGTTGTAGCCGTCGATGACGGCCTCAACGTTGGCGCCCACCGGTGAGGCCACGCAGGGCAACGCAGCTGCCATGTATTGCAGGAGCTTGAAGGCGCATTTGCCGCGCGCCCAGGCGTCGTCCGTCAAGGGCATGACGCCGATATGCGCCTCCGCAAGTGACTGCGCTTCAGTGGCCGAGCTCCAGACAATGCGCTCGATGTTGGCTTCGGGCCAGTCCGGAAACTGCGAGCAGATGACCCGCAATTTGAGCGTCGGATGGCGGCTCGTGAGCCGCGCCACGGCGGGTCGAATCATCTCCAGGTACAGCAGATTCTCAGGGCTGCCGATCCAAGCAACGGTGGGCGGATCGGACGCGCTCGCCGTCGTCGGCCGATACATGGCGGTGTCGATGGAGGTCGGCAGGACGGCTATGGCGTGCGCCGCGGGACGCGCGACGCCCGCCAGGACGTCATTGCCAACGGCGACCAGATCGACCCAGCGGCAAGTCGCCGCGAACTTTCGCTTGCGCCACGCCGACTCATCGGCGGCGTCGCCCAATCGCCGTGGCTTGCGCACGTAGATGGCATCATCGACATCGAACACTCTGCGGCGGCTGAACGCCGCAAATAATCGCGCTTCGATGGCGCTCAATTTGATTTGATGCAGCACCACCACGTCGGCAGTGCGCAGAATCGCGCGCCGCTCCCAGGTGCGAAGACCGTAGCGGCCGCTGGGAAAACGCTCCAGCCGCACCTGCCACCCCGCCGCTTCGAGCGCTCCGCTGAGGCTGCGCATGCGGTGACGGAATGACGGTTGCTCGAGGTCGTAGCCCAACAACACCGCCTGCGGCATAGCTGTCATGTCGCTGCGGCACCGCGTGCCGGCAGCAACAGACCGGCCAGCGCCTGCAGCGCCACCTCCACGCCATCGGCGAGCCCGAGCTGCGCGGCCAGCGTCGCGAGCGCCGCGCGCGCAGCTTCATCCTGCAGCAGCCGGTTTGCGCTTTGCGCCATGGCGGCTGCATCGAGCGGCGCCGCAAGCGCCACGCCCGCAGCAACGCAGCGCCGAATGCGGTCCGCTTGATCCTTGGCAATGGCCACTGCGACACAGGCTTTGCCGCAGGCAATGGCCTGCAGCAGCGTCGAGCCGCCGTTCGCGACGACGAGGCGCGCCGAGCGCATGAGTTCCACGAGTTCGGCCTGCGGCAGCGATCCCAACGGATGCCAATTCGATGGCGCGCCACCGTCCTCCGCCGCCCCGCTCGCCTGTGCCGGACCCACGTAGACCGTGGCCGTGCCGGCTGCGGCAAGAGTACGCGCCGCGGCTCTGAAGCGATCCGCCGCATCGTCGACGCCCGGATGACCGGTGCCGCCGCCCGGAACCACCAGCACGAAGCTTCCAGAATCGCAGCCGGCGCGCGCCAGAATGGCTGCGCGCTGCGCTGGGTCGGCGCGCGACAATATGACGTCGAGGTAGCGGACCCTGGGCCCTCCGGCGACCTTGAGCTTCAGCCGTTCGAAAAACCCCAAAGAGCCGGCAATGAACTCCGGGTACGCAATCCAGTGCTCGTCGATGCGCGACATCCAGCGCCAGCGAAACGCCTTGCGTCGCTGGCGCCGGCGTGCACTGATGAAGACCACGCGCGCGCCCAGCCGCCGCGCCGCACGCAGCTGCGCGGTGCGCCCGGCGTTATCGAATATCACGACGTCGGGCCGCAATGATTCGAGCAAATCGATGACAGCTGCGGAATGAAATGTCGGTGATGCGTCCAGCAGGGTTGCGGGAAACGGAGCATCCGCGGCGTACGGCGCCTCGCGGCTCAATGCGAAATGGATGGCGGCGCCCTGCCAGCGGCGGCTCGCGGCGCGCGCAATCGCCAGACAACGCGCATATTCACCCATGCCGTAGGGTCCGGAGACCGGCACAAACAAGATTCGCGGCGCGGCGTCACGCAAAGGCGGCGAACCAGCGGTCCAGCACCAAGATATACCAGGCCCGGCGAAACTCAGGCCCCACGGAACGCTGCAGCACGCCGCGATCCATCAGGCGCGCGACCGCCGCGCGCAATATCTGCGGATGCCGCTGCAGCCAACGATGTACGGGAAGGCCGAAGCCGGATTTCGGCTGTTGTAAATGACCGGGCGGCAATCTCGGCTCCATCAACCGCCGGACCAGCAATTTGCCGCGGCCGCGCCTCTGATCGACCAGCACCTGCGGGTCCACGCTCAACATATATTCAACCAGGCGATGATCCAGCAACGGCGGCCGTACTTCGAGTGAGTGCGCCATGCTGGTTCGATCGACCTTGGTGAGCAGGCCTTCCGGCAGATCCGTGTTCAAATCCAGCCAGCGCAGCTGAGCCAGGGGGCTTAAGCCTTCATGCCAGTACTGCCGGTAGAACCAAAGATAATCGTACTGTGGCTCCTGCCAGTCCTGCGCCAGCAGAGACTCGATCTGTTGCGCCGTCATGCCTCCGAGCGCCGCCGCATAGGCCGGCAAGCCGACGTAGGCGTGGCGCTGCATGGATACGCCCAAGCGCGACAGCGGCGGCAAGTATCGGGCCAGCGATCTGTTAAGGAAACTCGAGCGCGCTCCGATCCTCGACCAGTACCTTGGGTAGCCGCAAAATATTTCGTCGCCGCCCTCTCCGCTCAAGGCAACGGTCACTTCGCGACGTGCAAATTGCGCGATCAGATAATTGGACCAGGCGGCGCTGTCGCCGAACGGCTCGTCGAACAACACCGTCAACTTGTCCAGCGCCTCCGCAAAATCCGCCAGCGGCGCCGTCAACTCCAGATGCTCGGTATTCAAGTGCTCTGCCGCCCGGCGCGCCGCCGCGACTTCTGAGCGCGCGCCGCCGTCGAATCCCAAGGTGTAGGTTCGCGGCCGGTCCAAGTAGTAGCTAGTGAGCGCAGAATCGATTCCGCCGCTCAAGAAAACCCCGACTGGCACATCCGACAGGGTGTGCTCCGGCACCACGGTACGCAGCAACGCATCCAGACCGTGCACGGTGTCGTCGGCGCTGCGCGCGACGATCGCCGTCGACGGATTCCAATAGCGCTCGATGCTGATCCGGCCCGCCTTCCATGTCAGTGTGTGCCCGGCCGGCAGCTTGGCGATGCCGCGGTAAATGGTTTTTGGCGCGGGGATGTAGCCGTGGAAAAGAAAGTCGCGCACCGCACTGTGATCGATTTGCGGCTGCCCGACGCCAAGCCCCAAGTCCGGGCCTGAGCCGAGCACCAGCAGCGCCTTGAGTTCCGAGGCAAATGCGATGCCGTCGGGCAGCAGCTGGTAGTACAACGGCTTGATCCCCAGTCGATCCCGCACCAGCAACAGACTTTGCTCGCGGCTGTCCCAGGCGGCGAACGCGAACATCCCCACCAATCGCTCGAGGCAGGCTCTGCCCTGCTGCGCCAAAAGATGGACCAGTACTTCGGTGTCCCCGCTCGAGTGCCATGGCCCAAGCAAGCCGGCGCGCAGTTGTTCATGGTTATAGATCTCGCCGTTGTAAGTCAGCGCCTGCGAGCCGAACACCATGGGCTGGTGGCCGCCCTGCGACAAATCCAAGATGGCGAGGCGGCGGTGCGCCAGGGCTACGCCGGGTTCACTCCAGACTCCCTCGCCATCGGGTCCGCGATGCTGCAAGCGCCGCGCCATGCTGCGGGCGAGTTCCACGCTGGCCCGTGAACTGACAATGCCGGCTATTCCACACATGACGTGAGTTTAGCAGTCCGCAGGCGGCAAGCATGGGCCGCGATTGCGCCGTGTCCAGGTACCGCTAGCCATCAGGCGTCGGTTCGTTTAGGGTGCTGCCTGGAGCTGCAAAGACATGGCAACACCCGCCGATCAACGACTGCTGGAATTGATGGACAAATGGCTCAAAAGCCTAGAGCTCCATGCGAAGTATTCTTCGCTCGACGACGACAGCTATTGGAAGATTCAGCCCTGGGCCGAACATCAGCGCCCGAGCCGATGGATTATCGATCTGGCCATACAAAAGACCCTGGCGTTGCGCGGCCACGTTCAAGAGCGCGTAAAGATGGGCGACGCCCAGTACTCCGATTCACTGGAACTCATGATCTTTCTCGCGAACTTGGTGGGCTCTGAGCATATTGAGCGATTCATCCCCATCGTGGAAGCGCACAACGAGCGTTCCCTGCAACGGGCAGCGCCGGACGCCCCGCGGCAGACGATGGATGCGACCACGACCACCGCGGCGGTCACGACCACCGCCACCCGCGAGATGCCGAAATTCTTGGCCGCAAAGCGTCCGCCGTCCGCCGCGGGCACGGCACAAGTAGCGCGCACGGAGCGCCGCGCCAACGTGCCGCTCAAGCCGGCCGTGAAACCTGCTGCGAAGCCGCCGATGAAGGGTCCGATGAAGAGCGCGGCCAAGCCGGCCAAGAGTTCTGCCGCCGCGCCGCCCGACAACGCACCCGCAGATGATGCGCGCGCACAAGTCATCGCCGATGCGGCTCGCTTGGTGCAATGGGGACGCAAGTGGTACGAATTGCCCGAACTTATCGCACGCATGGCGGGCCGCCCCTCATTGCCGGAAGTACGGCGTATACTCAAAGAAAGCAAGGCAGCCATCGATGCGAAAGTCGGGGGCGGTTAGGCGCTAAGCGTTCTGGAGGCCGCGGCATTGTTCGCGAACGGATCGCGCGCCAAAAAAAAATTTGAACCTCTTTTAGTTATGAACGCTCAAAGGCGCCCATGATCACAACAAAAAATCTATCCAAGCGTTATGGCGACAAACTGGCCGTCGATGACTTGACCTTCAGCGTCTCGCCCGGCGAGGTGCTGGGCTTCTTGGGTGCCAATGGCGCCGGCAAGTCGACGACCATGCGCATGATCGCGGGGTTCATTTCGCCCTCGGCCGGGCAGGTGTCGGTATGCGGCT
>JBDUBO010000154.1:0-4817 GCA_040004115.1 Gammaproteobacteria bacterium
GTCGCCGCCATGGCGGCGCGCGATTTGCCGCACCAATGCCAAACCCAGACCCGTTCCGGTGCTATTGCCGGCATCTTTGGGCCGATAGAAGGGGCGGAACACATTTTCAAATTCCGTCTCCGGCACGCCGACGCCGCCATCCCACACGGTAATAGTGGCGCCCGCTGCGTCCTGCGCGATTCGAACGTGCGTCGGCGGCGCGCCGTGCCGGCGGGCGTTCTCCAGCAGGTTGCGCAGCAGCCGGCGCAGCAGTCGCGCGTCCCCGCGAATACCGGCCAGTGCGCCCTCGAGCTGAACATCGTCGTAATGCGCGCATTCCTCGGCCGCAAGCGCCAGCAGATCGAGCTCTTCGGTCGCTGCGGCCCGGGGAATGGCGTCGAGCCGGCTCGCCAGGAGGATCTCGTCTACCAGCCAGTCCAATTCCGCGATGTCCTGTTCCAATCCTAATTTGCGCTTTTCATCCGCAGAATCTCTCATCAATTCCACCGCCAAGCGGATTCGGGCCAGCGGGGTACGCAGCTCATGCGACGCGTTGGCGAGGAGAGACTTGTGACTCTGCACCAGTTGTTCGATTTGTTGTGCGGCACGGTTGAAGCTCTGTGCCAGTCGGGCCACTTCGTCGCGGCCTTCGACGGCCACGCGGGAAGTCAGGTCGCCGGCGCCGAGGGATTCGACTCCTCGCTGCAGACGTTCCAGCCGCCGGCTGATCTGCCTCACGATGGGGAAGGCTGCCGCGCCGATCGCCACTGCGAGCAGTGTGAGCGCCATGTGGAAGATGAACTTCGCGTGCCCATATCCCATGGGCACGGTGGCCGCCAGCCATCGGCCGTCGGCCAGCGGGACATAGGAAATCGGTCCATGGCCCCCAGGAACCATGCGCGTTTCGTGACCACGCAGAGTTCCGGGCGGGGGCAGGGAGTGACCGATGACCGCCACGGGCGCGCCCGCCTTGTCAAACAGAGTGATGTCGCCATTGAGTCCCGCAGCGAGCCGTCGCAGCGCGACTTGTTGCTCGGCGGCAGGTGAGTCCGCCGCCGGTAATGCGTTCTGCACCAGCTTGCTCAGCGTGGTCCCGGTCTGCTCCATCGAACCGCCGGTGAAATGCCACAGGGTTGCGATGGCGAGCACGAACAGCAATAGACTGGCCAGTAGCGCGAAGTAGAATCGCAAATATAGCCGCAACATCAGTCTTGCGCTTTGGCGAACACGTATCCCGCGCCGCGTACGGTGATGACACGCCGCGGCTTCTTTGGATCGTCTTCGATGGCGGCGCGGATGCGCGACATATGTACGTCTATCGAACGGTCGAAGGCTTCCAATTGCTCCCCCTTTACAAGGTCCATCAGGACTTCCCGCGACAGTACGCGGCCGGCCTTTTCGGCCAATGCAACCAACAGGTCGAACTGGTACGCGGTGAGATCGCGCGGGGCCCCGTCCAACCGCACCGCGCGCGCCGCGACGTCGATTTCCAGGCGGCCGAAGTGCAAGGAATGGTCGCCGGCGGCTCCCGCGCGAGTTCGGCGCCTGAGGATGGCGCGCAGGCGCGCGAGCAATTCGCGCGGCTGGAAGGGCTTCGGCAGGTAGTCGTCGGCGCCAACTTCCAAGCCGACGATGCGGTCGACTGCGTCGCCTCGGCCTGAGAGCATGAGCACCGGCGTATCGGATGTGGCGCGCAAACGCCGGCATACGTCGAGGCCATCCATGTCCGGCAACATCAGATCGAGCACTACCGCATCGAACTGCGCGCTGGTCAACCGCTCGAGGGCGGCCGCTCCCAGCGATGCAACCGTAATGCGGTATCCCGCCTGACCGAGATACTCTGAGAGCATGTCGGCCAGACGGGAATCGTCTTCGATCAGCAGAATGTGCTCAACCATTAGGCACCGACTGTAGTGCCTGAACGGCGCCTTCACCAGCGGCGATTACGAGTGCGGCATCCCATGCATGCGTTCGAGGTGGTCGGCCAGTGCCTTGCGTTGCGGGACGGTGAGCAGATCGCCCACATCCGCGATGAGCTGCGTGAAACGCTTGGACGCCTGGTCGGCCAGCTGCAAGTGCTCCAAGCGCGCGGCTTCCAGGGCATTGCGGTCAACGCTGGCCTGCGTCAGCGCCTGCATGGCGTGGCCGTGCGCGGCGTGCAGCTGCGAATGCATCGTCTGCAGATCGCTTACCGCCTGTTTTACAAGGGGATCGATCTGCGCCTTCTGCGCATCGGTGGCATCGATCTCCACGTAGAAGTGCTTGAGCATGTGGTCGACATGAGCGGTCATGTCGGCGCCGCCGTGGGCGCCCATCATCATTCCCTGCGCGCAGCCGCCCATGCCGCCCGCCCAAGCGCCGGCACCGAGCCCGGCGGCCAGCGCCGCGCCGGCGACGAAGGCGAGCACGGAGTAGCGATTGAACAGTAGTCTGCGGGGCGGCGAGGGAGTCGCGGCCGGTATTGGAGTGGTCATGGTCAGTCCTTGGTTGGTGATTGGAAAAAGCTCCAAACGAAGTATCTGCCGCGACCATTAGCGGCAGGTGTCGGGCGCGTAAAGTATTGTAAAGCGGCGGGGAAGGGCGCAGCGACCGGGTATATCGTGCCTCCGGCGAGCCCGCGGGAATTCACACCTCCAGGCGATCTCCCGGCCGCGCCACCAGGGAATAAAGTGCCGGCATCAGGAAAACGCTGATCAAGAGCCGCGTGAACAAGCCGCTGACGATGACCAGGGCAAAGGGGCGCTGAGAATCGGTGCCCACCCCCGTGGCCAGTGCCACGGGCAATAGGCCGAGAGCAGCCACCAGGGCCGTCATCATGATCGGGCGCAGCCGCAGGATCGCGCCTTGTCGAATGGCATCCTGAAGCGAGATTCCGTCGCGGCGCAGCTCGTTGACATAGGAAATGTAGACCACCGCGGTCTGCACCGAGACGCCGAACAAGGCCAGGAAGCCGATGCCGGAGGACACCGAGAACGGCGTGTCGGTAATCCACAGGGCGACGAGACCGCCCACCGGCGCGGACAAAACCACGCCGAGCACGGTGATGAACGGGAATTTGAAATTGCTGTAAAGAGCGAACAGCAGCAGGAAAATCAGAGAGAGTGTCAGCGGTAGAATGACGCTCAGCTGTTGCCGCGAGGCTGTGTATTCCGTGTATTCGCCGCCCCAATCCAGCCGGTAACCCTGCGGCAGGGAAACCTTGGCCGTCACCCGCTGCATGGCCTCGCCCACCGCACCCGCGAGATCGCGGCCGGCTACCGAGAATTGGACTCCGATGTAGCGAGAATTGTCCTGGCGATAAATGAACGAGGCGCCATTCGCCACGTCGATGTCAGCCAATTCCTTGAGCGGAATCTGCGCTCCGGAAGGCGTGGCCACGCGGATATTGCCGATCTCTTCGGGGTTGTCGCGGTACTCGCGCTCGAGGCGCACGACCAGATCGAATTCCTTCTCTTCCTGCACCACCTGGGTGGCGACGTCACCACCGATGGCGGTCTGAATCAAGCTATTGATGTCGGCGACGTTCATTCCGTAACGGGCGATTTTGGCACGGTTGATCTTGATGGTCAGACTCGGCTGTCCCAGTTCCTGCACCAGGGTCACATCGCGGATGCCGCGCACGTGCTCCAGGACTTGTTTTATTGCTTTACCCTTTTTCTGCAAAGTATCCAGATCCGAGCCGAACACTTTGACGGCCAGTGCGCTTTTCAATCCTGTTTCCGCTTCATCCACGGCATCTTCTGCCGGTTGCGTGTAGTTGAAATTGATTCCGGGAAATACCGCGAGCTTCGAGTTGATGGCCTCAATCAGTCCCGCCTTGGTGCGATACGAGCCGCTCCACTCGGAGTAGGGCTTCAAGTCGACATAGAATTCGACATTGAAAAAGCCGGTGGGATCGGTGCCGTCGTCGGGCCGGCCCAATTCCGAGGCGACCGTTGTGACTTCGGGAAAAGCGCTTAGGATGTCGCGTACCTTGGGTGCGATCTTTGCCGATTCGTCGAACGAAATGGTGTAAGGCATGGTGGCGCGCACCCATAGCGCGCCCTCGTCTAGATGCGGCATGAACTCGGCGCCGATACGCGGCACGAGCAGCAGCGAAGCCGCGAGCACCAGGCCCGAGGCGGCGGTGGTTCCCCAGGGATGGGCCAGGCAGAAGTCGAGACCTCTGCTGTAGACCGACTGGATGGCTTCAAATACGGCATTGCGCCGCTCGCGTATGCCATTGCGCATGAACCACGCGCAAAGCACGGGTAACAGCGTCAGCGTGACCATCAACGAGCCGATCAGCGCGAAAACCATGGTGTCTGCCATGGGCTTGAACAGCGTTCCGGAAGGGCCCGACAAAACGTAGATCGGCAGGAAGCTCGCCACGATCACGGCAACCGCGTAGAACAGCGGCCGATCGACTTGCGCCGCCGCTTCGAGAATGATTTCCTTGACGTTGAGCGGATTGCCCTTGCGTGCGACGATCTGGCGGAAGATGTTTTCCACCATGACCACCGCTCCGTCCACCAGGATTCCAAAGTCCACCGCGCCGATGGACAACAGGTTGGCCGACGCATTTTGCAGATCGAGGCAGATGAATGCGAACAGCAGCGCCAATGGAATACTAACGGCGACGATCAGGCCGGCGCGAATATCGTAGAGGAAAAATATCAGGATTACGACGACCAGCAACATGCCGCGCAGCAGGTTGCGCTCGACGACCTGCGTGGTTAGCTCCACCAGGTTGCTGCGGTCGTAGAACGGAAGAATCTTGACATCCTTCGGCAGAATCGACTCTTTGAGTTCCTTGGTCTTCGCCTCCACCCGCTTCAGCACGTCCTGGGTCTTCTCGC
>JBDUBO010000155.1:0-4807 GCA_040004115.1 Gammaproteobacteria bacterium
GTGTCCTATCGCCGCCGTACAGCGATTGCACGGTCTGCGCCGCCAGGATTTGATTGAAGGCATTAAAGCCAATGTAGGCAAACAGCGCCACGCCCCACACCAGCAGCGCACCGATGTAGCCGAACTGCGGCCGCGATTGAATCATTTGCGGCAGGCCGAGCTGCGGACCCTGAGTAGAGTGAAAGGCCATGAAGAAGGTGCCGAATGCACAACCCAGCAGCACCGCGAGCGCCATCCACAATAAGTGTCCGCCGAGCGCGACGCCGACTACCCCGGTCGCGACGGTCGCCAGGTGCGCGTCGCCGGAAAACCAAACCGGCCAGAGGTGCCACACTTTGCCATGCCGCTCGGCAATGGGCACATAGTCGATCGAGCGCTTTTCGATAATCAATTCGGCGAATTTTGCGGTCATCTTGTGCTTTAGTTTTGGATACCGCCGAAAATATTAACATCAGCGCACGGGTCGCGTGCAAACGCCGCGGCCGGCCTTGCATTTAATTAATGCACACGTTAACATTCTTCTACACCGTTAATATTTAACAATGGAGATCGCGTATGAAACCCACTCCGAGCGGCTGGCCGAGGTTGTCCAGCGGGCTCTTTTATCAGGACGCGGCGGCGGCCATCGACTGGTTGTGCGATGCCTTCGGCTTTTCGGTGCGTCTCAAAGTGGAGGGCGACAATGGTCGGATCGAGCACAGCGAACTCACCTACGGCGAAGCCCTGATCATGGTCGGCCAGGAAACGCCGGATGCGGAGAAGGTTTGGAAGCGGGCCATGCGCAGTCCCAAGTCCGTGCAGGGCGCCTGCACTCAGAGCCTCATGCTATTCGTCGACGACGCCAAAGCGCACTGCGCCCACGCGCGCGCGCGCGGCGCGCACATCGTGGATGAGCCCGCGACCCACGACTACGGCGAGGATTATTGGGCCGACTTAAGCTACGGCGCCCTCGATATCGAAGGCCACCTGTGGTGGATGACCCAGCGTCTGCGCAATCCGCCCACTGCCTGAGCTGACCGCCGTGCCGCAGATTTCTGCCAAACCCAATCTGGATGCGGCCTTTACGGCGCTATCCGATGCGTCGCGGCGCGAGATGATCCGCACGCTGCTGCACAAGCCGAAGCGCGCCGGCGAATTAGCACAAATCGTCAACATGAGTCCGCAAGCGCTCAGCCGGCATTTGCGGGTATTGCGCAAGGCGGGCTTGGTGTTTGAGGAAGGGGTCGAGAGCGACGCGCGCGTGCGGGTATACAGCGTGCACGCCGCCGCCTTTCAGCCCGTGCAGCAGTGGCTGGCGCAAGTTGAAGAAATGTGGCGCGGACAACTGCAGGGCTTCAAAACCTATGCCGAGGGCTCGCCGCGCGGACGCAAGGCCAAGACATGATCGGCGACCGCGCACGAATCAGCGTCACCGTCGAGGTGGCGCCGCCGCTGGCCTTCGAGATTTTCACCGAGGAGATCGATCGCTGGTGGCGGCGCGGCAGCAAATTTCGCCACGCAGGCGCTCGGCGAGGGCTGCTGCGCATCGAGCCCGCAGTGGGCGGCCGGCTGTTCGAATCGATCGACGGCGACGACGGCCCGTTGGTCTACGAGGTGGGACGGGTGCGGGCGTGGGACCCACCGCGGCTGCTGGCGTTTACCTGGCGCAATGTCAACTTCGCGCCCACTGAACTCACTGAAGTAGAGGTTGAATTCGCCCCTGCCGCTGCAGGCACACTGGTGACGGTGACCCATCGCGGCTTGTCCGCGCTGCGATCCGATCATCCGGCACGCCATGGACTGCAGGGGGCCGAATTCAGCCGGATGATCGGCCTTTGGTGGGGCGAGCAGATGAGTTCGCTGCGCCTCGTGTGCGATGAGCGCGGCTAATAGCCACGCCCCCTTACAGGCCGAGCACGACCACCTTGCTGTTGATTTTTGGGGTCGGCCAAATGGGGGAAGTCATGCCCGCTGCGACTGCGATTTTTTGTCCCTGACCCGTATCGTAGGTAATTACGCCGCCGGCTATTGCGCCGCCAAGGTCAATCGACCACAGTTTCTTGCCGCTGGCCGCATCGAACGCGTAGAAGTTACCACCCATGTCGCCGAACAACAGCAGCCGCCCGCTGGTCGGCGTCACCCCGCCCATGATGGGAAACGGCGCATGGAACCGCCACTTGGTCTCGCCGCTGACCGCATCGCTTGCCGTCATCCAGCCGCTCCAACGCTTGGAATCGTCCATCTGACCAAAGCCTTGCGTCGCGCCGCTCCATGGCGCGCCGGATTTCACGGCGGCCAGCGATGCCGCCGGTGCCAGGCGCACCGTCGTGCACCAGTCCACTTCCCCCGTGAATATGAGATTGTCCGCAGGATCGAACGCCGCGCCGTTCCACTCAGCGCCTCCCTGCGTGCCGGGGCAAAATCGCGTGCCTTCGGCCGTCATCGGGGCGTCGGCATTCGACACTGTAGTGACCGGCCTTCTGAACACCGTCGCACCACTGTTGAGATCGAGCAGGTACAAGTGCCCGTCCTTCGGCGCCTCGGCCAGCATTCGATGTCCTCGATTGCTCAGGAACAGCACCGGCGCGCTGGAAACATCCCAGTCGTGAAAATCGCGCTTTACCAGTTGAAAATGCCTTTGATAGGCGCCGGTCTTAGCGTCGAGTACCACGATTGAGCTGGCCAGCAAATTCTCGCCCGGGCGCGCCGCCTTGACGAAATCCGGCGCTGGATTGCCGCCAGGCACGTACAACAGTCCCTTGACAGGATCCAGCGAATAAGAAGTCCAGGTCGCACCCCCGCTCACCGGAGTGCCCTTCGCATTCTTCCACGACGTCGCCGCTGCGGCCGGCATCCCCTGCGCCTGCGGCCCGCGCGCCACGTCGGCCGACGCTTTCGGCACCATGTAAAACTCCCACACGATACCGCCGGTCTTGGCATCGAGCGCGTACATCCGCCCCTTCACACCCTTGTTGTCACCGCCTGCGATACCGATGAACACCAGGCCGCCCCATGCAATGGGTGCCGCCGGCACCGACTCGCCCTTGGCGGCATCCGCGATGACCGTCGACCACAACGGTTTGCCGTTCTTCGCGGCATAGGAGATGACGCGGCCATCCGATGTTCCCCGGAATACCCTACCGTCCAGCATCGCCACGCCGCGGTTGACCTTAAGGAATCCGGATTCGAATTCCGCGTGAGCACGCCATTTTTCCTTGCAGGTGTTGGCGTCGATAGAAATCGTGTCGTGCTCGGTCGTCGCAAGCAGCGCCCCATCGACTTCCAGGAGCCCGGTCTGAAAAGACGTCTGCTCGCCGGTATCGAAGCTGCAGAGCACCTTTAAGCCGGTGACATTCTTGGAGTCGATGGCATCAAGAGTGGCGTAGCGCTCGGCCGTGAGCGTGTTGTTGTAGCTGGGCCAATCCTTGAAGGCTGCGGTTGCGGCTGCGGTCCAACCTAACCCCGCCGCTGCGGCGAGGGCAATGAATTTGCTATGCATGACTGTTCCTTGCGACGTTGCGCAGTATTTCACCGTCGCTTTACCGACGTCCAGCGCTCGTTCGATGGGCGCACTGTAGGGTTCCGCCTACAGACGCCGGCAATGGAATACGAGTTCGGGACGCTTGATACGGCCTAGAGGTACATGTATTTTCGCGTCAGCGGCACCGGTAGATTGCCTGCGGCACGCTTGGCCGCCAGCACCTGGTAGATGCCAATACCACCTTCCTCGAAGTCCAGCGCGCAGGCCGTCATGTACAAGCGCCATACCCGGTAGGTGGCCTCGTTGACGAACTGCAGCGCACGCTCATGATGACCCTCCAGCCGTGCAACCCAGTGGCGCAGAGTGAGCGCATAGTGCGGTCGCAGCGCTTCGACGTCGGCAATCTCAAATTTTTCCCCCTCCATGAGGTGCTGGATGTTGCTGATATTGTCCAGCTGCCCATCCGGAAACACGTAGCGATTTATGAATTCCGTGGACATGGAATTTTGCCACCCTTCCCCATCGTGCGTAATCCCATGATTGAGGAACAGTCCGTGCGGCTTGAGCAGTCGCTGCACCTTGCCGAAGTACGCAGGCAGGTTTTTCAAGCCGACATGTTCGAACATGCCGACGCTGGCGATCTTGTCGTATACGGCATCGCCGGGAATGTCGCGGTAATCCTGCAATTCGACGCTTACCTTATCCGCGAGTCCGGCCGCGGCAATGCGTTCGCGGGCCAACTTTAGTTGCTGTTGGCTCAGCGTGACACCGTAGGCGGTCACTCCGTAATGCTTGGCCGCGTGCATGACCAGTGCACCCCAGCCGCAGCCGATGTCCAAAAATAGATCCCCGCGCTTGAGCGACAGCTTGCGGCAGATATGCTCGAGTTTAGCGTGCTGCGCTGCATCCAAGTCCGCCTCCGACGTTTCAAAGTAGGCGCAGGAATACACCATTGCCCGATCCAGCCATAATGCATAGAAGTCGTTCGAGACATCGTAATGGAAATGAATCGCGTCGCGGTTTTCCTCCTTGGAATGCGCTTTGACGGCTAGCCCATGCGAGGGCGTCCACCGGCTGAGCGCACCGTGCCTGCCGGCGTTTAATTTGCGCAGACGCACCGCCGCGGCGGCCGCACCTATCCGCTCGCCGACGGACATTTGCATATCCTGGAGGTGATTCTTGAGGTGCAGGGCTGCAAAGAAATCGCCCTCGATGTCCAAATCGCCGCGAAAATAAGCCTCCGCCAAGCGCAGCGGATCCCGCGCCAGCACCGCAGAACTCACCACCTCGGGATTGAGAAACACCAGCGTAAACGGCGACGCAGGCGCACCGGGACAGGCCGCACCA
>JBDUBO010000156.1:0-4748 GCA_040004115.1 Gammaproteobacteria bacterium
ATCAAGTTTTCTTCAACAAATCCTGCAACGCGGCAAATGGCCGTGTGGCTACCGATAATTCCTGTGCCTGGTCGTGTGCTGCGTGCTGCGAAGCGCGGCCGCAGCTCTCAGCGGCACTGCAAACCGCCACGATCGGCAAAGTCAGCAACAATTCCTCTTCCGCCAATTCGCACAAGCTGATCGAACCCTCGTGCATCGCATACAACTCGCGCTGCGAATCCGCCGCATCAGGCCCCGCGCCGCTCGAAAATTCAATCTCGCTGCTGCCCGTGGCCTCGAATGCGAAGCCTTGCAGGCAGCGCTGGCAGATCAACTGCGGCGTCGCCTCGACCGTCACACTAGCGCCCGCCCGCTGCGAATCGATTCTCGCAAATGCGAATCTCGCACGCACCGACCCGCGCGCATCCGCCAATAAATCCTGTAAGCGAGGCATGGACTGAAGCGCGTAGACACGATCCAGCAGCACCGCGTTCTCGGCCAGCTGCGCGCAATCCACTCGGTCAGGCAAGCCTGGTGCCATGGGCCGCGTATAATAGGGCCCGTTACCACCCCTGTCAAAATGAATCGAGTGCAAGTCGTTGTTTTTGAAGTCTCCGCCTTCACTTATTTTGGCCTCGACCTCAACCTACCGCCGGCAGCTGCTTTGCCGGCTGAGGCTGCCGTTTTCCTGCAGTGCGCCGGGGGTCGATGAAACCCGCCGCAATGGCGAGCGTCCACTCGACCTAGCAGTGCGGCTGGCCCGCGCCAAGGCCGCGGCCGTGGCGTTGCAACACCCCGACTCCTGGGTCATCGGCTCCGATCAAGTCGCGGTTAGGGTCGACGGCGCCTTGGGGGAACTTATCCTCGGCAAACCGGGTACGCAGGCGCTGTGCACGGAGCAATTGCGTGGCAGTTCCGGTCAAACCCTGTCCTTTATGACTGCGGTGGCGGTGGTGCAACACAAGGCACACGCGGCACATGAGTTTGTCGATACCACCCAGGTAATATTTCGCACGCTGGATGACGCCACCATTGCACGTTATGTCGCTCTCGAGGAGCCGTTCGATTGCGCCGGCGGCTTCAAGAGCGAGGGCCTTGGGATCACGCTCTGCGAATCGATCGATAGCACCGATCCGAGCGCGCTGATCGGATTGCCGTTGATTCAGTTGAGCAGAGTATTGCGCAGCGTCGGCTTCGAGCTACCGTGAGCGCGGGCTCTTCGAGCGCGTCCTTCGATCAGGCGCGGCGCGGTGTGGTGAGGCGCCTCGTGGCGCGGCCCGGCCTGGCGCGGCCCGACGCTTCATCGGCGTAATCGCATCCAGCACCGCGGCCAATTCGCCGGGTAGCGGCGCACTGGCATGGAATGGCACGCCGGAGCTTGGCCACTCGAAGGCCAATGATTGAGCGTGTAAAAATGTGCGCCTCAAGCCATGATGCTTGAGCTCGGCATTGCGCTCGCGGTCACCGTACTTGTCGTCGCCCAACAGCGGATGCCCGGCGAAGGAGGCGTGCACCCGAATCTGATGCGTCCGTCCCGTCGGAATGTCTATTTCCATCAATGTCGCGAGCGGCCCAAAGAATTGCACCGGCTTGAATACGCTCACCGAGTCCTTGCCGGCGGCGGCCACCCGTACATGCCGCTCGCCGTGCTGGCGGTTGTCGGTCGCAAGCGGCGCGTCGATGCGCTTGGTCCCCAATTGCCAGCTACCGGCGACCAGCCCAAGGTAGGTCTTGTGCATGCCTCCGTTGCGTATCAGAGCATGCAAAGCCGTCAGGGTGCTGCGGTCGCGCGCCACCAGCAATACGCCGCTGGTGTCGCGGTCGAGGCGATGCACCAGTTCCAAGGTCTCGCGCGGGCGCGACGCGCGCAGGGCCTCGATGACACCGAAACTCATGCCGCTGCCGCCATGCACGGCGACACCGGCAGGCTTGTCGATGACCAGAAGGTGCTTGTCCTGAAATATGACCGCTCGCTCGAGCAGGTCTATCAGGCTGCTCGACGGGCGGCCCAGAGCGCCGCCGCCCGACTCATCGCCGGCCTCGATCCGGACCGGCGGCAAGCGCACCTCGTCCCCCTCCTGAATTCGATATTCGGCGTCGACGCGCTTGCGGTTGACCCGCACCTCGCCCTTGCGCAACAGTCGGTACACCCGGCTGCGGGGCACCGTCTTGAAGTGCCGCATGAGAAAATTGTCGATCCGTTGGCCTGCCTCATCGGCGGTTATCTGACGCAGGATGACCGGACTCTTAGGGGAATGCGGCCGATCCGGTTCCGCCAACTTGATGTTCATGATTTTCGCGATCTTTGCTGAGCAATCTTCTAAGGTATTGATTACATTGACCCAGTGGGGCCGTCGTGATAATGTCCTAAAACCGTGTCAGGCGCTGAACCATTTCTGGGCGACGCTCGTTTCTAAGGTTATGCATGTAGACACCGGTTTCGGTGGCCCCCCATCCGTTGGGGAGCCGCATATTAGTTGGTTCTGGAATTCCAGACCATCGCTCGGCCGATGAGACTGACGCAAGAGAGCCCAATTTGAGCTTCGGCGTCTAACAAGCGGTTAACCGAGAACAAGGCCGCGGGGCTTGCCGTATGTTTTTTTGGGGAATCTTGTTTTGGCGGAATTGGGCTGAACTGATGCCGGTCGCAGGGCCTGCGCTTAGCCGTTCCCCATTCGTGATTCCCCCGTTCGTCGCGGTCCCGGCTTCTATTCTCAAGCTCACCTCCTCGGCCCCTACCACCTTAGTTGGGGCACATGAAAAGAATGCTCGTCAACGCAGTTCAAGAAGAAGAACTGCGAGTCGCACTGGTCGACGGTCAGAAACTCTACGATTTATCGATTGAGATCCCATCACGGGAACAAAAGAAATCTAATATCTATAAAGGCCGGATAACCCGCGTCGAGCCCAGTCTCGAAGCGGCGTTCGTCGAGTACGGCGCCTTGCGCCATGGCTTTTTGCCGCTTAAGGAAATCTCCAAGGAATACTTCAATCCGCAGGCTGCTGCCGGCGGGCGGATGAACATCAAGGATTTGCTCAAGGAAGGCCAGGAACTGATCGTTCAGGTCGAGAAGGAAGAGCGCGGCAACAAAGGCGCCGCTCTCACGACCTTCATCAGCCTTGCAGGCCGCTTCCTGGTATTGATGCCGAACAATCCGCGCGCCGGCGGCGTTTCGCGCCGCATCGAAGGCGAAGACCGCGATCAAATGCGCGAGGCCATGAATGGCCTGCAGATACCCGACGGCATGGGCGCCATCGTGCGCACCGCGGGAGTCGGTCGAACGACCGAAGAATTGCAATGGGATTTGAATAATCTCAAGACTGCCTGGGACGCCATCGTCGCCGCCAACGACGGCCGGCCGGCGCCGTTTCTGATTTTTCAAGAAAGCGATGCGGTGACTCGCGGTCTGCGCGATTATTTCTCCGACGACGTCGGCGAGTGTCTCATTGACGACCCTGACGCCTTTCAAAAAGCCCAGGAATACATGCAGCGCTTCATGCCGCCGGACGCGCAGCGCAAGCTCAAGCTATATCAAGACCCGGTGCCGCTGTTCACGCGCTACCAGATCGAAAGTCAGATCGAATCCGCCTATTCGCACAAGGTTCACCTGCCCTCCGGCGGCAGCCTCGTGATCGACCACACGGAAGCATTGGTGTCGATCGACATCAATTCGGCGCGCAGCACCCGCGGCGGTGACATCGAAGCCACCGCGCGCAATACCAACTTGGAAGCGGCTGAGGAAATCGCGCGGCAATTGCGCCTGCGGGATATCGGCGGACTCATCGTCATCGATTTCATCGACATGGAGTCGACCGCAAATCAGCGCGCGGTCGAAGACATGCTGCGCGACGCGGTCAAGATGGATCGCGCCCGCATTCAGTTGGGACGGCTGTCTCGCTTCGGCCTTCTCGAGCTGTCGCGCCAGCGGCTGCGGCCTGCTTTGAGCGAGACCACTCACATCAACTGCCCGCGATGCAGCGGCATGGGCACCATACGCGGCGTCGAATCCATGTCGCTCGCGCTGTTGCGCCTGATCGGCGAGGAAGCCCGCAAGGAGCGCACCGGCGGCGTCGTCGCCCAGGTGCCGGTGGACGTTGCCACTTACCTCATGAACGAGAAACGCGATTGGCTCAACCAGATTGAGTCCCGCGACAAGGTGTCGCTGGTGATCGTACCGAATCAGCATATGCAGACGCCGGCTTATACGCTGCGGCGCATCCGCGACGACGAAAAGGAGCTGCCGGAGAACAACACCGTCAGTTACCAGCTCGCCGATCAGCCCACCGTCGACGATTCGAACATCGGAAATCGGGACAAGAAACCGCAGGGCGAGGTTCCGCTGGTTCCTAGCATTCTGCCCGCGTCCGCGTCACCTATCATTCCGCTGCCCGTACCAGAAGCTGCGGCCGCACCGGCGCCCGCTGCTGCCGTGGTGCCGCAGGCGGGTGTGTTTGTGCGACTGTGGCGTTGGCTGTTTGGCGGTGGCACCGATGGTAGAAAGACCGCCCCGCCCGCTTCCGCGGCTGTGACGCAGACACAACGCGACCGTCCGGCACACCGTGATGCACGTCATGATCGCTCCCGCAGCGGCGGCGACCGGGATCGCAATCGTGATCGTGGAGACCGTGACCGCGGCGATCGTGACCGCAGTCGCGATGCACGACGCGACGGGCCTCGGGATCCGCGCCGCGATCGCCCGCGCGGTGAGAATCGCAACGACTTGAGCTCGCGTCGCCCCGAAGGCGGCGGACAGCCGGACCGGACGTCG
>JBDUBO010000090.1:0-16074 GCA_040004115.1 Gammaproteobacteria bacterium
CACGCAGGCGTGCCCCTGATTCTGCCGCGATGGTTGTACGCTCGGGCGCTGGAGGTGCGCGGCGACGTGGGACTGCGCGGCTTGGTTGCCGGATTGTCGCCACAGCAGCAAGTGCTGTTGAATCTTCCCTCCGCGGGCTCTGATGTGGATACGCCGCAAGATCTGCACGCAGCGAGGCGACGGCGCTTCGTCGGCTGAGGCTCACCGTCACCGTCAGTCGGTGGCGCTTTGCACCAGCCGATAACCGACGGCGGTTTCGGTCAGGATATGTTTAGGCTGTGCGGGATCGTTTTCCAGCTTCTGCCGCAGATGCCCCATGTACACCCGCACATAATGACCGTCTTCGGTATGCGACGGACCCCACACTTCGCGCAGGATTTGCCGATGCGTGAGCACCTTGCCGCAGTTGGCAATCAACAGGTTGAGCATACGATACTCGATAGGAGTCAGGTGGATCGCGACGCTGCCCTTGTGCACGGTGCGCAGGCTTAAGTCGACTTTGACGTCGCCGAATTCGAAGACCGAACCCAATCCCATGCCGGTGTCGCGGCGGCGGCGGGACGCCGCGCGCACGCGCGCCAGCAACTCTCCCACTCCGAAGGGCTTGGTCAAGTAGTCGTCGGCACCGGCATCCAACGCCTCTATTTTGTCCGCTTCGCCGACGCGCGCCGACAGCACGATCACAGGAACATTCGACCAGCCGCGCAAGTCGCGCAGAAATTCCATGCCGTCGCCGTCCGGTAGACCCAGGTCCAGAATGATCAGCTCGGGCTTGCGCGTGCCGGCGTCGATCAGTCCCTGCCGCAGGGTATCCGTCTCATGCACGATCCAGCCTTCTGCTTCCAATGCGGTGCGCACGAATCTGCGAATTTGGCGCTCGTCCTCGACGAGAATGGCCACCGGCTGCGGTTCACCCATTGGCCGTCTCCGCTTCCTCGGCCGCCGCCGGCGGCTGTCCGAGCGGCAGAGTGAAGACAAACTGCGCACCGCCGCCCGGCCGATTCGTGGCGACGATTTTTCCGTGATGCGATTCGACGATGGCGCGGCAAATCGCCAGCCCCAGGCCCACGCCCGGTGTCGCCGGCTCACGTTCGCCTCGGGTGAATTTTTGAAATACTGCCTCCTCGTGGCCAACCGTGAGACCGGGGCCGTCATCGGCGACGGATACGCTCAAGCTGTCGCCGGCAATCTGCCCCGCCAGGGTAATCTTGCTGCCCGGCGGCGTATACTTCGAGGCGTTTTCCAGCAAGTTGACCAGGACTCGTTCGATCAGCAGCGCATCGAAGCGCACCAGCGGCAGGTCACGCGGCACACTCACATCCAGCACGTGCTGTTTCAGCATGGCGCGCGCCGCGTTCAAGGCCGAACCCACCACCTCTTCCAAGGGCTGCCATTGCAGGTTGAGCTTCACTTCGCCGCTTTCGATGCGCGCCATGTCGAGCAAATTGCTGACCAAGGTGCTCATGCGGCGCGCTTCATCCTGTATGGCCTCGGCACTCTCTATCTGTGCCGCCGACAGCGGCGGCTTGGTGAGCGTCAGCGACTCGGCGAGGCCGACCAGCACCGTCAACGGCGTACGCAGGTCATGCGACAGCGCAGCCAGCAATGAATTTCTCAGGCGCTCCGATTCCATGCTCACCAGTGCATCCTGGGCCACTTCCACGTAGTGCACGCGCTCGAGTGCGATGGCGATCAGTGCGGCGAACGTGTCGAGCAGCTGCCGCTGCTCGGGAATGCGCAGCAGCCGGCGATTGTGCGCCTTGACCGCCAATACGCCGCGGGCCAGTGTCGGCGCACGCAGCGGAATGTACAGAACCTCGCTGCCCGGCAGCGTGTCCGTGCCGAAACCCGCCGGCTGACCCTTGTCAAAGGCCCATTGCGCGATGCCAATTTCCACGACAAGCGCGGTATCGGCGCGCTCGGACCGCATCGACAGTTGACCGTCCTCGTCGGGCAACAGCAAGGCTGCGGCCGCACGAAACGTACGCTCGATCGATTGATCGCTGATTCTGACGACTTGATCGATCTGCACGGCCCCGGACAGGTCGCGCGCAATTTCGTAGAGCGACCCGGCGCGCTCCTCGCGATGCGCAGCCACCCTTGCCTGAAAGCGCAGCCCCGCGGTCAGTTGGCCCGTAATCAAGCCGACCGCCAGCATGATGCAGAAGGTCAGGATATATTGCACATCGCTCACCGCGAACGAGAATCTCGGCGGCACGAAGAAGAAATCGAAGGCACAGACGCTCAACACCGCAGCCAAGGCCGCTGCGCCGCGGCCGAAGCGAACCGCGACCAGCACTACGGTGAGGATGTAGATCGCCACGATGTTCGAGCGATCGAAATGCGCGGCCAACGGCATCGACACCAGGGTCACAGCAATGCAGGATAGCGCCGCCCACAGATAGCGCAGCCGCTTCATCCGGCGGCGATCTGCGGATTCGGCGCCGGGCTGCATGGGCCACGGGGAGGAGTTCCTGGCATCGACGTTCTGCATCGCACCGTCGGTGCGTCCGATCTCGATCAAGTCGATGTCCGGCGCCAGCAACGCCAGCTTTTGGCCGCTGGATCGCTGCCATGGCCACAGGCGCCGTGATGGATCGCGGCCGATGACCAGCTTCGAGAGATTGTGGCTGCGGGCGTAGACCACCACGCTCATCGCAACGTCGGAATCGGCAATCACTGCGGTGGTCGCGCCCAAATCCTTGGCCAAGGTGAGCGTCGCCAGAATCTTCTCGCGCCGTGCCGCCGGCAGGCGCTGCAATGCCGGTGTCTCCACATAAATGGCATGCCATTCCGCGTTCAACTGGCCGGCGAGCCGCGCAGCGCCGCGCACCACCCGTTCGGCGCCCGCGTCGGGGCCCACACAGGTCAACAGCGCATTGGCGGTTTTCCAAACAGAGCCGATCGATTTGTCGACGCGATAGGCTTGCACGTCGCCCTCGACGCGTTCCGCCGTTCGTCGCAGCGCCAGTTCCCGCAAGGCCATGAGATTGCCCTTGCGGAAGAAGTTATCGGCGGCGCGCTCGGCTTGCAGCGGCACGTACACCTTGCCCGCCCGCAGCCGCTGCAGCAACTCCTCCGCCGGGATGTCGACCAGCACGACTTCGTCGGCGTCGTCGAACACCGTGTCGGGGACCGTTTCCCAAACGCGCACGTTGGTGATTCCGCCGACCACATCGTTGAGGCTTTCCAAGTGTTGAACGTTCAGCGTCGAGAACACGTCGATGCCCGCCGCCAACAACTCTTCGACGTCCTGCCAACGCTTCGGATGGCGTGCTCCCTGCACATTCGAATGCGCGAGCTCGTCGACCAGGATTAATGCAGGATGGCGCAGCAAGGCCGCATCGAGATCGAACTCGCTCAAGTCTTTGCCCCGATACGGCATGGCCTTCGGCGGCAGGATCTCCACATCGCCGAGCAGCGCCGCCGTTTCGGACCGGCCGTGAGTTTCGATCACGCCTATGACCACGTCGCGCCCCTCGGCCTTGAGCTTGCGTGCGGCCGCCAGCATGGCGTAGGTTTTACCCACCCCCGCGGACGAACCGAAGTAGATGCGGAGTTTGCCCCGCTGCGCGTCCGCTTCCTGTCGCTTCACCTTCGCCAGCAGCAGGTCAGGGTCGGGGCGATGTTCGCTCGATGTCGGCATCAGCCTCTATTCTGCGCGATCCAGGGCGAGGTTGAGCAGTAAAACGTTGACCCGCGGCTCGCCGAACACCCACCACTGCGGCCCTTCCACATGATCCAGCACCCACTCGCGCAGTTTGACGGGGTCCAAGCGTCGCTCGCGGGCCACGCGGGCCACCTGGTACAGCGCAGCCGCCGGACTCACATGCGGGTCGAGCCCGCTGCCCGATGCAGTCACAAGGTCGACGGGTATGGGCAACGCGTTCTGCGGATCGGCGTGCTTCAAGGCATCGATCCGACCGCGCACGGCGTCGATCAGCGCGGGGTTTGTCGGACCCAGATTAGAGCCGCTCGAGGCCGCCGCGTTGTTCGGCATGGGCGAGGTTGCCGAAATGCGTCCCCAAAAATACTTCGGATCTTGAAACGATTGGCCGATCAACGAGGAGCCGACGACCTTGCCGTCGCGCATCACCAAGCTGCCCGACACCTGATCGGCGAATGCCAGGCGCCCGATGCCGGTCACGGCGAGAGGATAGACGATGCCAGTGAGCAATGTCAGAAGGGCGAACAGCACCAGCAGGGGTCGCAGCATTGTCGTCATCTCGAACTCCTATACCAGCCGCAGCGCCGTAAGCGTCATGTCGATCGCCTTGATGCCCGCGAACGGCACGATGATGCCGCCCACGCCGTAGATCAGAAGATTCCGGCGCAGCAGGGCCGCGGCACCGAGCGCTCGATATTTAACGCCCCTGAGCGCCAGCGGGATCAGCAGCACGATGATCAACGCATTGAAAATCACGGCGGAAAGAATTGCCGAATTCGGGCTCGTCAACCGCATCACGTCCAGCACCGCCAGCTGCGGATAGGTGGTGGCGAATGCGGCAGGGATGATGGCAAAATATTTCGCCACGTCGTTGGCGATGGAAAACGTCGTGAGCGAGCCGCGTGTGATCAGCAGCTGTTTGCCGACCTCCACGATCTCGATCAATTTGGTGGGGTTCGAGTCGAGGTCCACCATGTTGCCGGCTTCCTTGGCCGCCTGCGTGCCGGAGTTCATGGCGACGGCGACGTCGGCCTGCGCCAACGCGGGCGCGTCATTCGTGCCGTCGCCGGTCATGGCCACCAGGCGGCCCTCACGTTGATATTGGCGGATCAATGTGAGCTTGGCCTCCGGGGTCGCTTCGGCGAGAAAATCATCGACTCCTGCCTCGGCCGCAATCGCCGCCGCAGTTAGGCGGTTATCCCCGGTGATCATGACGGTGCGAATGCCCATGCGGCGCAGCTCGCCGAATCGCTCCTTGATGCCGCCTTTGACTATGTCCTTGAGCTCAACCACTCCCAGCACCCGGCCGCCGTCGCTGACCACCAAGGGAGTGCTGCCCTTGCGCGCCACTTCGTCCACCGCGCGCGACACCTGCGACGGAAAGGCAATGCCCAGTGCCTCGATATACTTGCGTATGGCGTCGGCCGCACCCTTGCGCACCTCGCGTTGCCCCAGGTTCACGCCGCTCATGCGCGTTTGAGCGGAGAACGCTACGAACACAGCTTTGAGCTCCGCCAAATTGCGCTCGCGCAGATTGAAGCGTTGCTTGGCCAGGACCACGATGCTGCGACCCTCGGGAGTCTCATCGGCCAGCGAGGAGAGCTGCGCGGCATCGGCCAGTTGCAGCTCGGTGCAGCCCTCCGCGGGGATGAAGGCGGCGGCTTGGCGGTTGCCCAAGGTAATGGTGCCGGTCTTGTCGAGCAGCAGCACGTCCACGTCCCCCGCCGCTTCCACGGCACGCCCCGACGTGGCAATGACGTTGGAGGCCATCATGCGGCTCATGCCGGCCACGCCAATGGCCGAGAGCAGGCCGCCGATGGTGGTCGGTATCAGGCACACCAGCAAGGCGACCAGCACGGCAATGGTGACGGGCGAACCGAGCTTGGCGACCGCAACGCTGAACAGCGAATACGGCAACAAGGTGGCGGTTGCCAACAGGAACACGAGTGTCAGCGCGATCAGCAATATCGTCAGCGCGATTTCGTTCGGGGTCTTCTGCCGTTTGGCCCCCTCCACCATGGCAATCATGCGGTCGATGAACGCCTCGCCCGGATTGACCGAGACGCGAACCACCAGCCAGTCCGACAGCACGCGCGTGCCGCCGGTGACCGCCGAGAAATCGCCGCCCGATTCACGCACCACCGGCGCCGACTCGCCCGTGATCGCGCTTTCGTCCACCGAGGCCACGCCATCCACCACTTCGCCGTCGGCCGGGATGATGTCGCCGGCATCGACCAGGAGGAAGTCTCCCTTGCGAAGCTGCGGCGCGGGCGCCGCCGTCCAGTCCGTGCTGTATTTCGCAGCGCGCAATTTCTTGGCGCTGACGGAGTGCTTGAGCCCGCGCAGCGAAGCGGCCTGCGCGCGGCTGCGCCCTTCGGCCAGCGCTTCGGCAAAATTCGCGAACAACACCGTGAACCACAGCCAGGCACTGATCCCGAATATGAACCCCGCCGAAGCCTCGCCCTGGCCGCGCAGCGCCTGCAGGAACAGTACGGACGTCAGGATGCTGCCGATGTACACCACGAACATGACGGGATTGCGCACTTGCACCGCGGGCGCGAGCTTGCGGAATGAGTCGGCAACGGCGGGACCCAGCAGTGCGGGATCCAAAAGCGTCAAAGACTTGCGAACCATGGTGGTCCTTTTAGTGAATCGCGTGAAGCTGCAGATGCTCGATCACGGGTCCGAGTGCCAGCGCCGGCACATACGTCAGCGCACCCACCAGCACCACCGTGCCCACCAGCAGCGCCACGAATAACGCTCCGTGGGTAGGCAGGGTGCCGGCAGTCGCTTCGATGCGTTTCTTCTTGGCGAGAGATCCGGCGATTGCAAGCACCGGAACGATGAAAGCAAATCGCCCGAACCACATGGCTATCGCCAGCAAAGAATTGTAGAACGGGGTATTCGCCGATAATCCGGCGAAGGCGCTGCCGTTGTTGTTCGATGCCGACGAAAGGGCGTACAGCACCTCGGAGAATCCATGCGCGCCTGGGTTGAAGATCCCCAGCCTGCCCGCCTCCACCATCACCGCCACGGCGGTTCCGACCAGCACCAGGAACGGCGTCACCAGGATGACGATCGACGTCATCTTCATTTCGAATGACTCGATTTTTTTGCCGATGTACTCCGGCGTGCGGCCGATCATCAGTCCCGCCACGAATACCGCCATGATGGCGAAGATCAGCATGCCGTAGAGGCCGGATCCGACGCCGCCGAAGACCACCTCGCCCAATTGGATCAGCCACATGGGCACCATCCCGCCCAAGGGTGTGAAGGAATCATGCACGGCATTCACGGCCCCGCAAGAAGCCGACGTGGTGATGGTGGCGAACAGCGCCGAGGCGACGATTCCGAAGCGCGACTCCTTGCCCTCCATGTTTCCGCCGACTTGCAGCGCGCCGTGCGTCTGATCGACGCCCCATGGCGTGAGCAGCGGATTACCCTGCCCCTCGGCCGACATGGCAATCACCGCCATCACCACGAAGATCGCCGTCATGGCGCTGAACACGGCCCAGCCCTGGCGCGAATCCCAAACCATGCGGCCGAATGTAAAGCACAGAGCGGCCGGGATCAGAAACATGGCGATCATCTGCAGAAAATTGCTGAGCGGCGTCGGATTCTCGAAGGGATGCGCGGAATTGGCATTGAAGAAGCCGCCGCCGTTGGTGCCCACCATCTTGATGGCCTCTTGGGAGGCCACTGGACCCATCGCCAAAGTCTGGGTATGCGCAGTCAGCGTCTCGGTGAGCGCGTTGCCCCTGGGATCCTTGAGAGGCTGCCCGGCGGCGTCAACCTTGGGTTGCGTGTACGTGACGCTTTCCAGGGGACTGACTTCCTTGTACGCGTCGAAATTCTGGATGACGCCCTGCCCCATAAAGATCACCGCCAGCACCAATGACAGCGGCAGCAGGATGTACAGGGTGCAGCGTGTAAGGTCCACCCAAAAATTGCCGATGCCCTGGGCCGAGCGCCGCGCAAATCCACGGATCAACGCAAACGCCACGGCAATGCCGGTGGCCGCAGAGAAGAAATTCTGCCCGGTGAGCGCGAGCATCTGCGTGAAGTAGCTCATCGTCGATTCGCCGGCATAGCCCTGCCAATTGGTGTTGGTCACGAAGCTCACCGCCGTATTGAACGCCGAGTCTGCGGTGACGTTCGCCATGCTCTGTGGGTTCAAGGGCAGCCAAAACTGCAGGCGCTGCCCGAGATAGACGACGGCCACGCCTAAGGCATTGAACAGCAGCACCGACACGGCGTAGCGCGCCCATGGCATGTCCTGTGCGGCGTCGACACCCGCGACGCGATAAATGGCTCTCTCGATTTTGCCAACCATACCGTCGATCGGCGCCGTATCCGCAATGCGCGCCATGTAGATCCCGAGCGGATAGCTCAAGGCGGTAAGCACGCCCAAGTAGAGCAGCAGCGTGTACCACGCTTGCCCCGTCATCACAGATCCTCGGCACGGATCAAGGCAACCACCAGATATACCAGCAGCGCCAGAGCAATGGCGCCGCTCAACCCATAAGCCCAGCTCATTTCTTTCGCTCCAGCGCCGCGCAACCGGCGACCAACGCCAGCGTGAGCAGCAGGAAAACCGCGAAAATCATCAGGAATAGAATATCCACCGCACCTCCCCTGGATCTGCGCGGTTGCGACCGCGACATCGCCAAATTAGGCTTTCAGGTGGAAAAACTGGACAAAGATTATGGCCGCCGATGTAAAGATGGTGTAAATGCCGCCACGCACCTGTTGCCGCCACGCAGGCAGCCGTTGCCGCCACGCCGCTGTTGCCGCCGGGCAGCGTTGCTGCTCCGGCTAAACCCCGTTCCAGTGTGGAAAGTCGCGAAAGGCTGTTGCGGCGGCCGCGATTTTCGGCCGCGGCAGGTCCAAGTGCGTTACCAGGCGGGTGCGCGCGGTGATAGTGGCCAAGATGCCGCGCTGTTCCAGGTGCGATCTCAGATTCGTCAACTGTGTTGCGGGGATGTGTACGTACAGCATGTTCGTCTGCGTGGGCTCGACCTGCAGGCCGATGGCGCGCAATTCATCGGCGAGAAATTCTGCGTTGGCATGATCCTGCGCCAGCTGCGGCAAGTGATGCTCCAGGGCGTAAAGACCCGCCGCGGCCAGCACTCCCGCCTGACGCATGCCGCCGCCCAGAGCCTTGCGCCAGCGCCGCGCTCGCGCAATGAAATCACGTGTGCCCAGCAACACCGAGCCTGCCGGTGCGCCGAGTCCCTTCGACAGGCATACCGACACTGAATCGAACCCCGCAACGGCCGCGGGTTCGTCGGTCGCCAATTTCACGATGGCGTTGAAGATTCGTGCGCCATCCAAGTGCGTAGCGAGGCCCTTAGCATGAGCGAATTCAGTGGCTTCGCGTACATAGGTCGTGGGCAGCACCCGGCCGCCGATGGTATTTTCGAGCGTCAACAACCGGGTGCGCGCAAAATGATCGTCATCCGGTTTGATGGCATTGGCGATACGCTGCAGCGAGATACCGCCATCCGCTTCATTCTCGAGCGGCTGCGGCTGAATGCTGCCGAGAACCGCCGCCCCGCCCTGCTCGTACTTGTAGGTGTGGGCTTCCTGGCCGACCACATATTCGTCGCCGCGGCCGCAATGCGACATCAACGCGGACAGATTGCTCTGCGTACCGCTGGGGAAGAACAGCGCAGCCTCGAAGCCGAAGCGCTCGGCGACCACCGCCTGCAGGCGATTGACCGTGGGATCATCGCCGTACACATCGTCGCCCACTTCGGCCTCCGCCATGGCGGCACGCATGCCCGGCGACGGCCGCGTGACAGTGTCGCTGCGTAAATCGATGTGGTAGCGAAGTGCGTCCAAAGCAGACTCCTTGATCGGGAACAGCCTCGCAGTGTACCGGTCAACTCCGGCTCATTGAACTCCGTTCAGTGCGCTGCAGGCTCGAGCGCGATTTCCTGCGGCTCCACATTCCAGCCGCGCAGTGCCAGCCTCGCGCAGCGCCCGGACGCCGCCGGACACAGCACCTCGATCCGGTGCGAGGCCCCCGGCAGCAGTGCAACGTAATTATCGTCGTAGTACACCGGCAGCACGCGGGCGCCATGTGCGTCAAGCATGGTTATCTTTGCGCCAAGCGCCGGCACCTTACCCGGATTCGTCAGCAATATGGCGACGCGCGTGTCGGCGCCGTCCCTGCGCGAGCTCGCGGAGAGGGCGATCGGCTGCGGGCGCAGTTCGACCAGACGCCGTTGACTCGCGCCGTCCCGGCTCGGCCAGTAGACATTTTCGGAGAGTGTCGCGCCCGCGGAATCCTGCAAGGCCAGCGACACCAGCACCAATCCCTCGCGCGCCAGCACAGGCTGCAAATCCAGAGCCGGCAAAGTGGTCACCGCATTGGCGGCCACGCTGAGCGCATCGAGGCGCTCAACAAGCAGACGGTTATCGAGCGAGACAACACGCGTTCGCAGACTCAAGCGGGATTGCGCCGCGCGCGAAATATTCACAACGGCCGGAGCGAAGTCGGGCAAGTTGAGTTGCGCGTGCAGCGGCTCGCAGGCCTTCTTCACCGCGTAGTAGGCTGCGGCCGTGTCGTAGTCGCTGCTGTAAATCTGCCAGGTGTTGCTCGGCCACGAGGGATGCGTCATCCACAGCAGACGGCCGCTGTTCTGGGTCCACAAGTGCGCCTGGAATCCTTCGAATATCGCGCGGTACGAGACGTAGTCCATGAGCTGCGCCTTGCGCTCGAAGTCCTCAAGATCGGAAGCGGCACCGTACTGCTGCGCGAGCGCGTCCATGAATGTCGCCACATCGCCGTTGCCGCCGAAATGCCAATCGTGGTAAGCATACGTATCGCTCAACGGCCAGCGATCCGCTTGCGGAATCGACGCCCGCAGCGACTCGAGCGTCGACAAGGACGGCGTGCCGACCTCCACCGAAAAACCCCGCGCGAGGTTGGTGAAGTATTGTTCCGGCGGCCGGTAGTTGTAAGGCCCGCTGCCCTGCAAATTCACGGAATTCGAGCTGCCGGTGTAGTAGCGCGTGCCGTCGAGCGACGCGCTCAGGGCGGCCAGGCCCTCATTGAGGATGGGTTGCGGCACCCCCTCGTTGCGTCCGAACCAAACGGCAATTGACGGATGATTCCGGTAGCGGCTGATCACATCGCGCGCGTTGGCGAGAAACAGCACAGGGTCTTGCGGCTCGACCTGGAAATCCTGGGTCGACACCCAGAAATCGTTGAGAATCAACAGGCCGTACTCGTCCGCCAGATCGTAGAAAACATCTTCGGTGTTCTGCCCAAGCCAATTGCGGATGATGTTGAGGTTCGCAGCACGATGAAGACGAAAATAAGGCTCCAGACGCGCCCGCGAGATACGTTTGCGCGAATCGTCCATGCCCCAGCTGCCGCCGCGCGCCGCAATCGGCACACCATTGACGCGAATGGCGAGATAGGGGCTGAGCGATTCGTCGGCAATCGCGCGCACCGCGGGGGAACTCTCGCCCGCCGCAGTCAGCGATTCGGCCCATCCCTGCGGCGTGCGCTTAATGGCCTCGTGGCGCACGTCGACCAACTGCTGGCCCAGGGCGCTGCCTGCCGTCGGATCCACCTCCACGCGCCGCAGCCTGCCGACGGCGTCGAACAGCGACAACTCATAGGTCAATTCACGAACGCCGAACTTTAGCTCCATGGCATCGGAGGGTGCGCCGTCCGCGAGAACTTTGAGTTCAAGCCGGTATAAGTTCGCCGGCCCATAGCCATTGGGCCACCACAGGCGCGGATCCACCAGATGCAATTGTGGAAATTCCTGCGCATCGAGCTTTACTTCGCTGACCCCGGCATCGAGCGTCACCTCTTTTTGCACCCTGACTGCATCGAAGCTCGCCTGCAGCGTCGCACGCACGGGGTGCGCCGCGCGGTTCTCCACGGCGACGGCGATGGACACATCAGCGGCATCGGTGCGCGGCAGGGGCAATCGTGTGACCACATGCGGATCGAGCAGCCGCAGTGCCCCGCCCGCCTTCAGCTCGACGTCCTGCCAGATGCCGGTGTTGCGGTCACGAATCCCGGGAATCCAATCCCAGCCTTCGGAGGCGATGAATGTCGGACCGTCGATCGCCAAATTGCCGCCGTTTTCACCGGGGCCTGCGGCCATCGATTGCTCATGCGGAATACCGGGATGCGGCGGCGGCGACACCCGCACCGCCAGCGAGTTGCGACGACCCGGTCGCAGCGTGGCCGTCACATTGAATACGCCGCGAATAAAAGCACCCTTGATGCCGCCCAGCGGCACGCCGTTCAGCCAAACTTCCGCAGCGTAGTTGATGCCCTTGAATGTCAGCGTGAATTCCCTGCCCTTGATGTCGGCGGGCACGTCGAACGCGCTTCGGTACCAATAATCCTGCCGGCTCAGGGAGTCCGGGATCGCGAGATTGTTCAGGCCATAGTCGGGATCGGGATAAATGCCGCGAGCAATCAAAGTGGTGAGTACCGTGCCCGGCACCACCGCCGCAAACCACTGCGAGTCATCGAATTCCGGGTCAGACAGCCGGGCGCCGTCCACAGCAACCTGCGGCGCGGCGCGCAATCGCCAAGCACCGAGCGACCACCGTTCGGGACCGCGCGGCTGCAAACCTCTGGCAGAGGGCACCGGCTCCGCCACAGGGTTGCTCGGAGGGCTTATAGCCCGCGGCAATGTCCAAGCATCTTGCGGTTCCTGAAGGCCGCGCCAGGCATGTTCCTGCCAAGGCCAGCCGACACCGATGTTGTTGAAGGTGATCAGTGAAAAATCGGGCCGTGGGTTCGCCAGGATCCGGACCGCCTCCGCCGAGAGCGCCGTGGGCACGAAGGTGAACAAAGCCAAGGATCCGCCGAAATGCGCCGGCAACCCGGCCGGCGCCAGTTGCATCTGCGGCGGCACGCGCGGCGACGTGACTGCCTGTGCGCTGATTTCAGCGCCGTCCACGTACAATCGCGCCGTTCTGCCATCGAATGTGGCGGCGACCGCATACCAACGTCCGGCATCGAGCGGCGGCCGCTGCGAGTCTGCGCTCGGCGCCCCACACACGATGCGCAATCTGCCCTCGTGCAGCTCGAGCCCGCGCCACTGCGTGCCGGCAACATCACCGATCGCAGCAATGACCGCCGACCCCGGCATGCGGCGGGATAGGCTCAGCCATCCTGACAGCGACCACGAAGTACCGCCGGCGGCGAGCGGCGAATCCGCGGCGAGCGGCCGAGTAAGCCCCACCCCGCCTTCCAGAATTTTGACGTTGTATGGGCCTAAATTGCCGTCCGTAGCAACAACCGCCGCGGCCGGCAGCGCCGTCCAGTCCGCCATGCAACAATACAGCGCCAGCAGCACCGTTAGGCTTTGCCACCGTTTCTTCATTGCCCCCCCCTTTTGCAGCAGTCGGCGCCGCTTGCAGAAGGCGCAGATGACATCGCTGCCATCCTAGCCTATCTCAGTTTGACCTGTCAGCGCTGACACTGAGGACCCCGATTAACTACAAAGAATATATTTAATCGTTGACGCCGGTTGCCGGCGGAGTTAGATTCCCGATTGCATCGACTTGGGTCAACGACCGGTTGATGGGGGGGTAAAGAGCGCAAAATGTACTCGGCGGAAGCACAAAACGCTTGCCGCCGGGCGTCAGTCAATCCGCGCCGTTGTCGAATAAATGTAAACTCGGGAGATCAATTACCATGTCGCATCGTAGGGAAAACCGCGTACGTCAGGCTGTTCGTTTGGCATTAATGACAGCGGTGTCACTGGACGCCTCGCTGCTGAGTCATTTGGCCATCGCTGCGGATCCGGCCCAATCGACCACCCAGAGCACTGCAAAACCCGATGAATTGCAGGAAATTGTCATCACCGGATACCGCGAGTCCTTGCAGTCGGCCCTGAATCGCAAGCGCGATTCGATTCAGCCCATCGAGTCCGTCGTGGCGGAAGACATCGGCAAGATGCCGGATCAAAACGTCTCCGAGTCGCTGCAGCGCCTGCCGGGCGTTTCCATCAACCGTTCCGGGGGCAAGGGCACTCAGGTGCTGATCGACGGCCTCGGCAACAACCTCATTACATTGAACGGCGAAGTGCTGCTCACCGGCCGTGAAATCTACGTCGCGGGTGAAGCCTCCGGCGGCGGCGGCACGGGTGGCTTGCAATACGCGTCATTGGAAGGCATACCGAGCGAAGAAATCGGCGGTATCGACGTCATCAAGAACCCTACCGCGCAGAATCGCGAAGGCGGCCTCGGCGGCATCATCGACTTGAAGACTCGCTCGCCGCTGACGCAGGACATGGGCCTGAATTTCGGCGGCAACCTGCGCGGCACCAAGGCATCGGGCGCACAAGACGGTGTCACACCAGTGGGCACTCTGGTCGGCGGTTTCAAGTTCAGCGACAGTTTCGCCATCACCGGCAGCGTGTCCTACGACGATCAAAAGACTCACGACAAGCAATTCCAAGATCAGAACCGCAGCCAATGGCTGGTAACCAATACGGCCACCGTCGGCTCCTACGCCGGCAGCCCCGTCGCCGGCACGAATACCGTCCTGCCCGGGGGCCGGACCTACATCGACCCGCAGCTGGCCTACTTCAGCGACATCCTCGATCAAATAACGACCAAGGGTGCCACCTTGGGCGTCGAATGGAAGTGGAACGAGAACGTCACCAGTAACTTCAACTGGTTCTTCATCGACGAAAAGGAAATCAGCACCACCTATTCGAACAAGGCCTGGTTCTCCGGCGGCAGCGGCGAGAACAATGCAACCAACGCGCCGGCATCTTTTCCCGGCATCGACCCGTCGCAGCCGTACTCCATCGACGGCCACGGAGTGATCGAGTCGGCCACCATGATGGCCAATGGGGCGGAAACCGCGACCCTGTATGAGTCCAACCACACCAAGGCCAATAATTTCCAGTTCAACACCAAGTTCGAGGGCGTGGGCCCAGTGTCGGGGAATGTGGGAATGGCGTATGCCAAGGCGACCGGCGATTACGAAGCCGCGCAAGCCGACGTCGAACACGGATTTTACGGAGCGTTCGGCAGCGCCAATCCTTCGATCCAGCCGACCGCCCCGGGTTGCAATAACGGCGCCAACAATTGCACCAACGGCAATCACGGCTATGCCTGGGTCTGGAACAACGGCGGCACGTCGGGTCTGCCTTCTGCGTCCTATCCCAATAACTACGGCTACACCAACGTATTGTCCAACCCGGCTTATACCTTGTTCAAGTCCAACTGGGCCTGGGCTAACAAGCTCGACGAGAAACAGTATTCCTTCAAGTTCGATCTGCACGCCAAAGCCAGCGATCTGATCGAACTGACCGGCGGCGCGCGTTATCAGAATCGCGAAGTGGATTTTGTGCACGGCCGCTATCTGGAGAACGGCATCGATCCCTACGGCATCGGCGGCGTCGGCGCCGGCACGGACGCCGGCAACTGTTGCACCAAGAATCCGGACGGCTCGCACAATCCGGCCGTCGGCACCTGGCTGTACTACCAGGATCCGGGATATGCCGCGATTCCCTATTCCACGCCGCAGACCAACCCGAACCTGGCGCTGAATTACAACAACTTTGCCAATGGCCCGATCACCGTCAAGAATCCAGTGACGGGCGGCATGACCGATCCTTCGACCTACCTGAACACCCTGTGGAAACAGGCGGGAGTGGCGAACGGCACGCAGGCCTTCTTCAAGGATCCCCTGAACTCCTTCCAGGTCACCGAGAAGACCACGGCCGTGTACATCATGGGCGATGCCGGCAATCCGGGGGACGTGTACCACGCCAACTTCGGTGTGCGAGCCGTCAGAACGCAGTTGACCGTGGAGGGCGCGCAGACGAACCCGAACGGATCGACCTTCGTCGGTACGGCATCGTGGAACGGCGTGAACGCCAACGACGTGCCGATCACCAGCGGCCGCAGCTACACGGATGTGCTGCCGCAGTTCAACTTCGTGTTGAACGCCACGGACACCCAGAAGCTGCGCTTCGGCGCGGCCCGCGTAACCTCGCCGCAGAACCTGCAGCAGTTGGGCAGCGGCCTGCAGTACGGATTCACACGTGCCGCCCCCGGTGAGTGCACCGGCGGTGCCCCGGTGTGTTTCAAGTTCGACGGCGGTCACGCCGGCAACGCGCAACTCGATCCGTTCCGCGCCTCGCAGTTCAACCTGTCCTGGGAGGACTATTTCGCCCGCAACGGCCTGTTGAGCGTCGGCTACTTTTACAAGGCCGTGGATAATTTCATAACCACCGCCAACGTTCCGACGCTGGTGGGGGATGGCGTGGGCGGCACCACCGCCAATGTCTCCACACCGGTCAACGGCGGCACGGGTAAGATCCAAGGCCTCGAGATCAGCGGTCAATATGCGTTCGACTTCGGCTTGGGCTTTTCCGCCAACTACACCCGCGCCAATTCCGAAT
>JBDUBO010000091.1:0-15967 GCA_040004115.1 Gammaproteobacteria bacterium
GCGCGGGCCGAGGGGCAGGCGCGGGCCGAGGGGCAGGCGCAGCGGGCACGGCTCGCGGAGCCGGCCCATGCGGTGGAGCCGGGCCGCGGCGATGAGCCGGCGCGCTCCGGCAAAGATCGTGCGCAGGGATGATTCCGCTCAAGGATGATTCGCCGTCCGAATTGAAACCGTTCGTGACGATCGCGCTGATCGTCGGCTGCGCCGTGGTGTATCTGTGGCAGCGATCGCTGGATGCGGCGTCGAGCCGCCAGGCGGTGGACGCGCTCGGCGCCATTCCCGCGGTGCTGCTGACGGATGCGCGGTTGCCGTCCGATTTGCGATGGCTGCCGCGCTTCGCAACGCCGCTCACCTGCATGTTCTTGCACGGAGGCTGGATGCACCTGCTGGGCAATATGCTGTTTTTGTGGATCTACGGCGACAATGTCGAGGACGCCATGGGACATTGGCGCTTTCTGGCGTTCTACCTGCTGTGCGGCGTCGCAGCCGTCTTTGCGCAGGCGCTGTCCGATCCGCACTCGCCCTATCCCATCATCGGCGCCAGCGGCGCGATCTCCGGAGTGCTCGGCGCCTACCTGTTGCTATTTCCCCGCGCGCGGGTGTTGACTTTGGTACTTCTGCCGTTCTTCTTCACGACTCTGCGCATGCCCGCGGTGCTGCTGCTGCTGCTGTGGTTCGCCGTGCAATTGGTCAGCGACTGGAGCGGGCACGACGTCGGTTCGGGGGTCGCATTTCGCGCGCACATCGGCGGATTTCTGACCGGCATGCTGCTGGTGTTTATGTTCAAGCGGCGCCAAACACGGGCGTTGTGATAGAGTCGCCAGGCTTGCGCCCAAGAGAATAAAATTGGTGACACCGAACAATTTAGGGCTCCAGGTCGAGGAAGAACGCGGCCCAGATCACGCCATTGAGCGCCTCGGCTCGGCGCGCGCGGCGTTCGTCGGCCGTACGCTGCGCGGGCCTGTCAATCGACCCATTCTCATCACGACTTTCACCGAGTTCCAACACGTATTCGGCGGACTGTGGCAGCCGAGTCCCTTGGGCTACGCCGTCGAACAATTCTTCGACAACGGCGGGCGCGAAGCCCTGATAGTGCGGGTGGTCAACGGCGCGCGCGCGGCGACGCTTACCTTGTGCGCGGGCGCGGGCGCTATTACCTTGCGCGCGGTGCGGCCGGGCACCCGTGAGTATCTGCGCGCCAGCGTCGACTATGACAATATCGCTGCGCAGGACACGGATGAATTCAATCTCACCGTGCAGCGCGTGCGCGTGCAGGGTACGGGACAGGTGGAAGATCAGGAGATCTTCCGCAAGCTGTCGCTCAGACCCGAGGCCGACAACTTCCTGCCGAGCGCCATCGCCGACTCAGTGCTGGTGCAATTGTCGGGCGACATTCCGGGGCAGCGTCCAGATCGTACCGTGGATGCTGCCAGCGGTCTATCGACGGGGTACGTCAACTCCAATACCGACGGCGACGACGGCGCGCCGCTCACCGACTACGATTTGATCGGCCGGGCGAGCGATCGCACCGGCCTGTTCGCGCTCGAGTCCGCGGACTATTTCAATTTTTTGTGCATTCCGCCCCTATCGCGCGAGCAGGACATTGGGCCGAGCGCGCTGTTGGTGGGTGCCCGCTTTTGCAAGGAGCGGCGGGCGTTGTTGATCGTCGATCCGCCTTCTCATTGGCTGACGGCCGACGATGCGCTGCGCGGCATGCGCGATTGGCACCTCGCCAATGAAAATGCGTTGATGTACTTTCCAAGGTTGCTGGCGCACGACAAGCTGCGCGGCCACTTCGAATCGTTCGCACCCTGCGGCGCCGTGGCCGGCATGCTGGCGCGCGTCGATGAGGCGTCGCCCGTGTGGCTGCAGGCTAAGAACGAGGAGGTCGTACTGCGTCCGGGGTATCGGCCGACCTGCCTGGTGAGCGAGGATCGCCGCATGCGGCTGGCGGCTTTGGGGGTCAACACCATCCAAGCCGTGCGCTCGGCGCGCATCGGCGTCACTGCACGCACCCTCGCCGCTGGCGCTGCCGCCAACGCCGATTGGCAATTCCTGGCGACGCGCCGGCTGGCGCTGTTCATCGTCAACTGCATCGAGCGCGGCACTCGCTGGGTCGCCATGGCGCAGCCGCATGTGGCGGTCGCGGATATGGTGGCATCGCAGGTGCGCGCCTTTTTCGAGGCGCTGCATGAGGCACAAGCCTTCGGTGCGCGGCGCATGCAGGACGCGTTTTTCGTGGTCTGCGATCAGCGCAGCGAATTTCGTCTGGTGATCGGCTTCGCCGCCACCCGCAGGGCCGGCTTTCACAGCTTCCGCATCGTGCATTCGCCGGCAGGCAGCAAGGTGGAGCCCGTCAGCCTGAATCGCCTGAGCGCCCGCCAATACAGTCCGGCAGAACTCGAATGGGTGGAGAGCATCGCCCGCAGCCTGTCCGAGTAAGCCGCTAAATCGCCGCCGCCAGGCGCTGTGCCAGCTCGCAGAGGGAGTTGCGCGCCGCACCGAGCGCGGCGGGAACCGGCAGTCGCGGGACATCCGGCAGATCCGCAAGCACCTGGCGCGCGTAGTCGTAGCCGGCCTGAATCGCTCGATCGAACGCCCGCCAATTGAGCAGATCGACATTGGCAAGCGGCGGCCTCAGCAGTACATGCGCGAGATCGCGCTGCGCAGCGGCGCTCGATGCGCTGTTGACCAACCCCGAGTGCATGAGGATCTGAAAAATATTGATGCGCCGCCGGCCGGACTGCAGCGCGAAGCGATCCGCGCCGACGTCGCTGCCGATCACGAGGCCGGGTGCGTGGGCATGCATGATGTCGACCGGCAGATTGTTGATGGCGGCGCCGTCGACCAACACGTCGCCGCCGCGGTGCACCGGCGGCATGACTCCGGGTATTGCGACCGAGGCGCGCAGCGCCTCGGACAAGCGGCCGTCGCGATGCTCGAGCGCGCGCCCGGTGGTGAGATTGGCGCTGATGCAAAAGTACGGCTGCCGCAAATCCTCGATCAGCGTATCACCGTATTCCCGCTCCAGCAGTCTTGAGACCTTGCGGCCGCGCGTGAGAGCGATCAAGGGAAAGGTGTAGTCGTTCACCGGATTGGTGTCGACGAAGCTGCGGCGATAGCGCATGCGCATTTCCTCATCGCTCCATCCCATCGCGACCCCGGCGGCGATGATGGAGCCGATGCTCGAGCCGCCGACGAAATCGATGGGCACGCGCGCCTCGCGCAATGCGCGGATGATCCCCAAATGTGCGAAGCCGCGCGCTCCGCCGCCCGACAGCACCAGGCCCACCCCGCGCCGGGTCAGCAGTCGGGCCAGCCTGCCCAGATCCGCAGCATCGACTATGTGGTGGTGCTGGGCGGCCGGCGTATGCTGCAGCCAGCGGGTGGCGGCGCCCACTTCGATGCGCTCTTCGTGCAGCAGGGCGAGTTCGACGCGTGCACCGCGGGCCATCGCTGCCTCGGTAACGCCGGCCGGCCAGGGCTGCGCGCGGGCGGCGGCCGGTGCGGCCAGCAGTATTACGTCCGCTTGCCGGCAGCACTGACGCGTCCAACCCGTTGCTCCCGGGTCCGCCACGTACAGCACGTAGTCATTCGATTCTTCGATGTTGTTGAACCAGCCGGCTGTGTGCGTGCTGGCGCGCGCATCCCACACCAATTCCGTGCGGCCGGCGCGGGTGAATTCGGCGACCAGGCGGGTAGCGAAGTTCGCCACATCGAGCTCGACGCTGTTGGGCACAATGGCAAATACCCGTGCCTGCCTTGATTGAGCCGGTCGTCGATTGCTGCGGCGCAGCCGCCGGGCACAAAGGCGCGCCAGTGCCAAGCAGAAGTGCGTTGAGTGCGGTGCTGTGTCATCCAGCAAGGCCCTGGGGAGCAGCATGAGCTCGCTGTCGCGTAGGGCCACCACCGCAGCGCTGCGCTGCTCGTTGAGCAGCCAGCCGGCCTCGCCGACCAGTTCGCCACGTTCGATTTCGGCCGTCAACTGCGCACTGCCGGCGGTATGCACGCCTAGCCTGCCGCTGGCGAGCAGATATACTCCATCCGGAGTGGAACCCGATTCGAACAACATGCAGCCCGCCGGCAGGGAAAAATGCACGGCGCCGGCCGCGAGCGCCTCCAGCGTGGCGGAGTCGAGCTCTGCAAGGTCGGCACAATCGCGCAGACAGTCGACGGCGCGCCGCATCTCGTGCCCGGCGCTCGATTGCTCTTCGTCCAGTGCCATCGTCAAGTTAGCGGCCGATTCCCGGTAATACTTTAACGGTGGGATCTCATGAACAAAGCGCTCGGCACCGTGATTTTCTCGCATGGCAAGGAAAGCGGCCCTTGGGGTGCGAAAATTACCGCCATGGCGGCCGTGGTCCGCGACTTGCAGGCGGCGGTGGAATCGGTGGACTACCGCGGCATGGAGGACCCTGCGGCCCGCGTTCGCAAGCTTATCGAGGCAGGCGCCGCGCTCGAGGCGCCGCTGCTGCTGGTGGGATCGAGCATGGGCGGGCATGTCGCCGCCGCGGCGGCGAGCGGCCTTAAGGCCCGCGGTTTATTCCTGTTGGCACCGGCCTTTTACATGGCCGGCTACGAGCAGTTCACGCCGCAGGACGTCGGCTGTCCCACCGTCATCGTGCATGGTTGGCACGATGACATCGTGCCGGTGGAAAACAGCATCCGATGGGCGCGCGAGCATCAGGCGGCGCTGCACCTGCTGAACTCCGATCATCGGCTGGAAGATCAAATCGACGCGATCTGCCTGCTGCTGCGCGCGTTCATGACAACGCTGGCGGCCCGCCCGGGCGCTACTTGACCGGCGCCGGCGCCGGCGCGGCAATGTCGGGAGGCGGACTCGCCTCGGGCACGTTCAATTGTGCCTGCGCCAGTTCGCGCAGGGATTCGCCCAGATGCTCGCCGCAGCGTGTGCCCATGGCATCGTAGCCCGCGCCCAATGAGGCAATGTAGGCGGTCACGTAGCGCTGGCCCGGTGCGGATTTCAAAAACGACAACAGATGCTTGAGATCTGCGTCGCTGAGGTCGCGGTAGCTGTATGCCATGTAGCGCCGCAGCGGCGCACGCATGTTCGTTTCCAAGGCGACGCGGGAGGCTTCGCCCGATTTGCGCGCGCTGTCGGCCACCGCGGCCCGGTCTCTGCCGGCGCCGACAGCGGTGCCAATGGCCACCGCCTGCCCCATGCTAAGGAATATCTGCACCGTGGATTCGGTGGACCGCGATGCTTGTTCCAATTTGTCGACTAGTGCGTCGCGCCGCGGCGTCGACGGCGCCGCCAGGTCGCCGCTCATGATTTTGTCGATGGTCGGCTCCTCGAGCACCGCCGTGGCCAGGTCGGCGGCCACCATGCGGCGGCCAAGATCGCTGCCGAGGAAGGCGTCGGTCTTCTTCACCGTGGCGGCGTCGAGATTGGCGGCGAGCGCACTCAAAGCCGGGGCTTCGAATACATCGATGCGAAAGCCACGCTCGGCGGCTTTGGTGACCGCATTCATTTGCGAGTCCGAGAGCTGTACGGCGGTATCCGCGGAGAACAGCTGCCGTATATGCGCCGGCATCGTTCCCAAGGACGCCCGTACCTGCTCGCGCATGGCAGCATCCTGATAAATCTTCGCCGCGGTCTCGATGTCCACGGCCGAATAGGCGGCGGACACGCCCGTGCTCACCCACAGCAGCAATGTGCAGGCAAATGTGAACGCGATACGCAACATGCGGGATCTCCGGGTGACGCTATACAGTGAAGGATTGTACACTCTGGGCCACGTCGCCTAAGTCAGTTCCGAGGTGCAGATGCGCTTGCTGAATATTTTGACAATGTCACTTTCGGTTTTGTTCATTGCCGGCTGTGCGGCTCCGGATCCGCCGCCGCCGCAGAAGACTGTGTTCGACCCATTGACGCATCAACTTGATCGCGCGCGCGACGTGCAGAAAACTGTGGACGCGAACTCAGAAGCCATGCGCAAAGCGGTCGATAATCAAGAGCGCGGCGATACACCTCCCTAGACTTTAGCGCTCATGAACCCCGTTGATGGCCTGGGACGGGCGTGGCATTGGAGTGTCCGCAAGACCTTGGGCCTGTGGGTGCGGGTCACCGTCAGGCCCGATGATGCCGCCGCGGCCATCGCGGCGCGTCCGCGGCCGGTATGTTATGTGCTGGAGCGCGAAGCCCAAGCAGATCTCGCGGTCTTGAGCTTGGTATGCGCCAAGGAGGGCTTGCCGCGTCCCGAGAGGCGCTTGCTGATCGGCGAACGGCGTGCGGAGAGAGCCTATTTCGAGCTGATTCGCCCGGCAGGCTTGTTCACCACGCGTCACGCCCTACGCGCTCCGCGCTATCTGGTGCAGCTTTTGGACGCCGCGACGGCCCATCCGCAGTTCGACGTCGACCTAGTGCCGGTGGCGATTTTCTGGGGCCGCGCGCCGCACAAGGAAGCCAGTCTGTGGCGCTTGATGTTCGCCGAGAACTGGGTGCTGGTCGGCCGCTTCCGCAAGCTGCTCAATGTGCTGGTCAATGGCCGCAACACCCTGGTGCACTTCGGGGAACCGGTGCGGCTGCGCGATGCCCTGCAAGACGGCATGAGCGAGCAGCGCAGCGTGCGCTGGCTACTGCGCAACCTGCGATCCACGCTGCGGGCGCAGCGCGCTTCCACCATCGGCCCCGATCTGTCGCATCGCCGCACGTTGGTGGCGCAATTGTTGAAGACGGCGGACGTGCGCGCCGTGGTGCGCGGCGAAATGCAGGCGCGCGGCTCGCCGCGGCGCGTCGTGCTGCTCGCCGCGCGCAAGTACGCGGTGGAGATCGCCGCGAATTATTCGCAGTCCTTCGTGCGCTTCATGTCGGTGGTGCTGGGCTGGCTGTGGAACCGGCTGTTCGACGGCGTGGATTTCGAACACGTCGAAAAGCTCAACGAAATCGGCGACGGCGCCGAGATCATCTACGTTCCCTGCCACCGCAGCCACATGGATTATCTGCTGCTCTCGTATGTCATTTATCGCAAGGGTTTCGCCGTGCCGCACGTGGCGGCGGGCATCAATCTGAATCTGCCGGTGATCGGCCGATTTCTACGCAAGGGCGGGGCGTTTTTTCTGCGGCGCACGTTCAAGGGCGATGCGCTGTATGCCGCGGTATTCGCCAAGTATCTCGGCGTCATGATGGCGCGCGGCCACCCGCTGGAATATTTCATCGAGGGCGGCCGTAGCCGCACCGGGCGGCTGCTCGCGCCGCGCACCGGAATGCTGTCGATGAGCGTGCGCGCGTACCTGCGCGACCCGCGCCGGCCGGTGGTCTTCATGCCGGTGTATTTCGGCTACGAGCGCATTGTCGAAGGACGCACCTACATCGGCGAATTGTCGGGGCAGGCGAAGGAAAAGGAGAGCGTGATCGGCCTGATCAAGGGCGTCGTCGCGGTGCTGCGCAGTAAACTCGGCAAGGTGCATGTCAATTTGGGGGAGCCAATTTCCCTCGACGAGCTGCTGTGCCGGCACGAGCCGAACTGGCGCGATGCTGCGCGCGCTGACGAGCAGTCGCGGCCGGGATGGGTGAGCGAGGCGGTGGGCGATCTTGCGACACGGATCAACATCGAGATCAACGCGGCGGCGGCCGTCACGCCGGTTAATCTGGTGGCGATGGCGATCTTGGCGACCCCGCGTCAGGCGTTGGCGGAGGCGGATTTGCTGCGCCAGCTTGAACTCTATCAACGGCTGCTGCACGAGGCGCCGTATGGACCGCTGGTCACCGTTACCAAGGACGGCGGCGAGCAAATGATCCGCTACGCCGAGTCGCTGGGCATGTTGGAGAGACAAAAGCATCCGCTCGGCGACATCATGCGCATGAGCGCCGAGAACGCCGTGCTCGCGACCTATTTTCGCAACAATATTCTGCATCTGTTCGCCATGCCCTCGCTGCTCGCCTGCTGCTTCGTGAGCAATGCCAGTATGCGCACGGCTGACATCCACCGCTTGGTATGGCGCGTCTATCCTTACATCGCCGCCGAGTTGTTCCTGCGCTGGGACGAGGCGGAAATCAAGTCGGTGGCCGACGACCTCCTGGGTACCTTTGCGCGCCTTGATCTGCTCAAGGCGAATGCCGAGCGAAGCGAATGGCAGCGGCCGGCCTCGACGTCGCTCGAGGCCATCCGGTTGTCGGTGCTGGCGCAGGCCACCATTCAAACCGTGGAGCGCTACTATCTGGCCATTGCATTGCTGCTGCAGGCGGGTAGCGGCAAGATGAATCAGGATGCCCTCGAGCAGCGCTGCCACCTGATGGCGCAGCGCATCTCCTTGCTGTATGCATTGAATTCGCCGGAATTCTTCGACAAAAGCCTGTTCCGCAACTTCATCGACTTATTGCGCCGCCGGGACGTGATTCAGGTCTCGGAGGATGGCAGACTTAATTTCGGCGATCCACTGCTGGCGGTGGCGGCCGACGCGCAAATGGTGCTCTCGGAACAGATCAGGCACAGCATTCTACAAGTCACGCTGGGTCAATGATCGTCACCCTGGGGCAATGATCGTCACCCTGCGGCGATAGTCATTGTTTGGCTCTTTTGGCGAAGCGACTGGGCGGGGCTGAAGCCGTTGGAACTTCGAGAAAGCGCTTTTCCAGAATTTCCCGCGGCAGCGGCTTACTGAACAAATATCCCTGCATTTCGTCGCACAGCATGAGGCGCAGCAGGCGCGATTGCTGTTCGGTTTCGACTCCCTCGGCGACCACTTTGAGTTTCAACGAATGCGCGAGGCTGATGATGGTCGAGACCAGCAACTGCCCCTGAGGTTGGGGCGTCAAGTCGGTTACGAATGACCGGTCGATCTTCAGCGTATGCACAGGCAGCTTGGCCAAGTAGTTGAGCGAAGAGAAGCCGGTACCGAAGTCGTCGATGGCGATCGTGACGCCCATCGCTCGAATCGCCCGCAGGCTGTCGATATTGTGCGCAATGTCCGCCATGATCAGACTTTCGGTGATCTCCAGTTCCAATCCCGTCGCAGCAAAAGGATCGACGGATATCGCCCGTTCGATTTCTTGCACGAAGTTGCGGCCATGCAACTGCAAGGCGGATACGTTCACCGCTACCGGCACGGCGGCGAGTCCGAGGGCGCGCCAGCGCAGATAATCCTCGATTGCCTTGCGCAGCGCCCAGCGGCCAACCTCGTGGATCATCCCCGTTTCCTCGAGCAAAGGAATGAACAGGGCGGGCGCGATGAGTCCTTTTTGCGGATCGTTCCAGCGAATCAACGCCTCGACGCCGGTGATCATGCCGGTGACGAGATGCACCTTGGGTTGGTAGTGAAGGACAAACTGCTCTTTTTCGAGCGCTTGATGCAATTGATTTTCCAAAGTCAGCTTGCCGGCTACCGCTTCGGTCATTTTCTGCGTGTAGAACAGATACCGGTCGCCGCCAGCCTTGGCTTTGAAGAGGGCCGCGTCCGCGTGTGCGTACAGGCTGTCAGTGTCGGTACCATCATCGGGGAACAGAGCGATGCCGAATGTCGCGGCAATTCGAAACGGCGTGCCGTTGAGCAAGAATGGATGTTCCGAGAGCCCGCCAATCATGTTCTCAAGATAGTGCGCGACGTCGCCGTCCACGACGACGTGCGGCAAAATTACCGCGAACAGATCGACTCCCACGCGAGCCAATAGATTGGCGTCGCCCGCTTTGGCCATCAGCCATTGCGCGACCTGCCGCAACAGCGCATCGCCGGCCGAGCGGCCAAGGCTGTCATTGACGTTGCGGAACCGCTGCAGGTCGATCAGGAGCAAGGCGAGCTTGTGGCCGACGACCTTCTTGCTGCGCATGGACTGCGCCAGGCGCTCCAGAAACAGGGTGCGATTCGCAAGGCCTGTCAGCACGTCGTAGTAGGCTATGTAGTCGAGGCGCTCGCGCTTCTCGATGTGATCGATGGCAAAAGCGACGTCGTTCGTGAGCTCGGTCAGCAGCTTGAGCTCCTCGGCATGGAAGAACTCGCTTTCGCCGGCGTACAGCGAGAGCACGCCCACCACCTCATCGGCGACGATGAGCGGGAAAATGGCCATCGACCTTACGCCGAATGCGACATGCGTGCCGCCGAACACTACCCGGGGATCGGAACGCGAATCGTTGGATACTACGACCCGTTTCTCGTCTATCGCCTGAGCGGTCATGGGCGTGGGTGCACCCTGGGCCTTGGCGAGAATATCCTTTACGATGATCTTCAGCTTCGGATCCGTGCACGCTATGGCGGCGGTGGCTACTCTTCTCGTGCCCCGATCGAGGAGGCCCACCAACGCCATGCGAAAGCCGCCGGCCTCGACCGCAATGCGGCAGGCCTCCTTGAGCATCTCGTCCCGATCGTGTTCGCGTACGATGAGTGTATTGATGCCGCTGAGCACGGCATACACGCGATTCAGGTATGCGATGCGCTGTTCGGCCACTTTACGTTCGGTGACGTCCCTCACCAACGTGATGATGGTCCAGCCATGCCCCGAATGTTGAGCCTGCCGTCGTACTTCAATCCAGACAGTCGAGCCGTCCGGGCGGCTGCGCAGGAGTTCGACGGGTTTGACCGCGGCGCCTGCGATCAGCGCGTCGTAAATGACTTCGAGTTCCTCGATCGACACGCCCAGAATGACCTCGGGACCGGTCGCTAAGAGCTCGTCGCGGGTCTTGTTCTGCATGCTGCAGGCGGCGTCGTTGACGTGAACATAGCGCATGGTGGCGCGATCTACCAGGTAGATGGCGTCGGTTACGGCATCCATCGCCCGGCCAAAGCGGATCGACGTCACCTCGCCGCGCCTCTGTTCGGTGATGTTGACGTGCATGACGATGGCGCCGTTCAGATGATCATCGTCCAACGGCGTTACCGTCACCGTGAACCACATCTGTTCGCCGGACGACTGGGACGGATATTCCAAGAAATAGCGCGGCGCCTCGCCCGCCAAGACCGCGCGAATACCCGCCGCCACCTTATGAGCGTCGCGTGCGCCGTCGCCTTGCGCGTTATCGCAGACGGTAAGATAGTTCCGTCCAATTTCATATTGCGGATCAATCAGCACGTTGCTGCGCGGCAGCTTGTGCCAGGCGTCGTTCACGGAGACGATGAATCCATCGGCGTCCAGCAAGATGATATGCGCGGGCAGGGCGTCGAGAATGGCCGCCTGCTTTGCCGCGGTAACCTCGCGCAATTCGCGTTGCGCGCGATGCAGCAGGTAGGACTGGCCCTCGCGGTCGACCACGGTGCCCACTTCCCCCAAGGTCAGTTCATCAAGGCGATGATCGGTATCGCGCAATGTTCTGATCAGCACAGAGATTTCTGAGCTTGATTCCTCGGCGGGCGGGTCGGGCGGTGCCATGCAGCAGACTACGGCTTTAAGCCCGGCGCCCGGTGTGCGGTGAACCGCAGAAAGCAAGCATGGGGGGTCAAACAGCCCGGTACGTCAGTCCCAGGCGCCGCCGCGTCCGACTTTGGTGGCGCCGCGGCGCTTCTTCGAGTCGATGCGCCGCTCCTTCGATGCCTTGGTGGGGCGGGTCTTCTTGCGTATCTTCGGCTCGACCAGCGCGGCGCGAATCAGGGTCTCGAGGCGCCCGAGCGCTGCGCGGCGATTGCCGTCCTGGCTGCGCTCGCTCATGGACTTGAACAGTATGCTGCCGTCATCGATGAGCTTCTGGCCGGCGAGCCGGCGCAGGCGATTTCTGGCGTTCACCGGCAGGCTCGAGTTCTGCGGCAATAAGAATCGCAGCTGCGCGGCGCTCGAGACCTTGTTGACGTTCTGGCCGCCGGGACCCGAGGAGCGAATGAACTTCCATTCCAATTCCTCGTCGGGAATGACGATGTCCGAGGTAATGATCAGAGGCATCTTAAAGGTCGGCGGCGATCAGTCGAGATCCAGGGAAGGCGCGGGGTACATGACGATTTCGCGTTGCGCCACGGGGATGGTGATCTTGTGCTCTTTGAACAGCCGCCAGATGGCGCGATTGACTTCCGAGCGCACATTATTGACGCCTTCCTGCGGATCGGCAATCCAGAACCGCAGTTCAAGATCGATGCCGCTGTCGCTGAAGTGCATCAGGCGTGAGACAGGCGCCGGCTCGCGCAGCACGCGCGGCTGGTCGGCGCAGGCGGCGATCAGTATTTGCAGCGCCAGTTCCGGATCGTCGCGGTAACTCACGCGGATGGGCAATTTTAGCCGGATGCGCGGATCGGTGTAGCTCCAATTGATCACAGCATTGGAGATGAGCTGCTGGTTCGGTACCAGCATTTCGACGCCGTCGCGGTCGCGCACAACCACGTAGCGGCCGCGCAGCTCCTGCACCCAGCCGAAATTTTCGGTGCTGGTGCCGCTTTGTCCCGAGAGACTGATGACATCGCCCGGCTTGATGGAGCGGTCCATGAGCAGCACGAAACCGCTGACGAAGTTCGCCGCGATGGACTGCAGTCCGAAGCCTAGACCCAATCCGATGGCGCCGGTCAGCACCGTGAGCGCGGTCAAGTCCACGCCGGCGGCATTTAGACCCATGAGGATGGACAGGCCGATCAAGAAGGCGTTCGAGAATTTAGCGATGCCGATGCGCGTGGAGGGCGCGAGATTCTGCAGCTTGTTCAGGCGCCGCTCGATCCAGCGGCTGATCCAGGCGGCGACCAGGACGAACAGGGTCAGAGTGAACAGCAACTTCAGCACCGACCACACGCTGATGCGGCTCTTGCCCGCCGCCACGCCGATGCTGTCCAAGGTGCTGATGATGGGATCGAGCCAGCCCAAGTATTCGGCGGCGATGATCAGCCACACGCCCAAAGTGGCACGAGATTCCCAGTGCTGCATCCAGGATTTGTTGCCGAGGCTGGCGGCGAACAGCAGCACCGCAATGCGCACCGCGACGTAGGCCACGATGAGATGCGCCGCGGCGTCGAGTATGGTGACGTCGAACTGCGCGGCATTGAGCACACTGCGCGCCACGACCACCAATCCTAAGGCCACGAGGGCGGGCGCGGTGACCACCAAGCCCTGCGGGGCGAAATAAGTCCAAGTCAGTGCCGTCGGTGCCTTGATCTTGCGCCGCGATGCGCGATCGCGTACGGCGGCTCCCACGAACCAACCGGCCAACAGGCAGGCCGCCACCACGGCTATTTCGATGAGCACATTGCGCGTCGACAGGATGTCGAAAAAGGCCGCGACACGTTGCGCCAGCTCCTTCATGGCTATCACAACTCGCTCATGGGTATGACAGCTCCCTCAAAGGTATGAATCCATCATGCGTTCAGATCCGGGATGAGCTGGCTTTCCAGGCGTGTGATTTGATCTTTGAGCAGCAGCTTGCGGCGCTTCAGGCGCTTCATTTGCAACTCGTCGACCTTGAAATCCATGCTGAGGCGCGAAATGATGTCGTCGAGATCGCGGTGCTCGATGCGCAGTTGGCGCAGGCGCTCGATGTTCTTGAACAGATCGATATTGACGTTGCTTTCTTCGTCGCTCACGGGTCACTTATTTGAGGTAGCTGTGCCACACCGGGGTGACGCCATCCGGTAGCTTAAGGGAGCGGCCGAGCGGATTCCAAGTTAGTTGCGGATCGTGAAAATCCGAGCCCACCGACCCCATAAGGCCGTGGCCTACCGCCATGGCTGCAACGGCTTCGACGTGCTGCGCACCATTGCCGCCGCTCACCACTTCAAGGGCGGTACCGCCGGCCGCGACGAAATCGGTCAGCATTTGGCGGCGCGCGCCCGCCGACAAGGAATAGCGCGCCGGATGGGCGAGAACGGCGACGCCGCCGGCCGCGTGGATCCACCCGACCACGACGCTGAGCGCAGGCCATTCGGCCGCGACATTGGCTGACTTGCCGGCTCCCAAGTATTTGCGGAACGCATCGTCGAAGCGACCGACGTGGCCGCCGGCGACCATGGCATGCGCCAGATGAGCACGTGTCGGCAGTCCGGGCTGGGCCAGCACCGCGGTGAGCAGTTCCGGTCCCGGCAGGCCGGCCTTGGTCAAGCGCGCGCATATCTTGGCCATGCGCGCATGGCGGCGCTGTGCCTGTGTCTTCAGTTCCGTAACGAGCTGCGCCGAGGCGGGATCGATCCACAGCCCCAGCACATGGAGGGACTGGGCACGCCAGCAGGCTGAGATTTCAACGCCGGGCACGAGCTTGATGCCAAGCCCAACTGCGCTGTGCTCTGCCTGCTCCAGGCCGGCGACGGTATCGTGATCGGTGAGCGCCAGCACGTCGACTCCGGCGGCCGCGGCGAGCGCCAGCAGCTCTGGCGGGGTGAGCGCGCCGTCGGAGCAGTTCGAATGGGTATGTAGATCGATGTTCAAGAGCTTGCCGGCCGGCTTCACGAGGGGTTGCCCGCGAGGCCCACGGCCTCGAGCCGCATACCGGCAAGCACGATAAAGCCCTGCGCGCGCTCGACGCCGTCGCTGGTGTAGTCGAATGTATAGGTGCGCAGCAGCCGGCGCTTGCCCGAGGGCTGGCGGCCCATACGAAAACCGGCAAATGCCACGGTGCCGTCGAGGAACTGCACCACAGCGCGCGAGCAGGCATCCTTGGCGATACGGTTTGCAGCCTCGCGGGCGTCGAGCGATAGCTGCCAGATCTTGTAGGTTCCGGCCAGGACGGCAATGGTCAAAACCAACAGCAGGAGGTCGTCAGGCATGCCACAAGCTTATCACCCCCTGGAATTCCCCCGGGAAAGCCCCATACAGGGTGCATGAACGAGCAAACGCAGCCGAATCTTACCGTACGTGTCGATCCGAACGAGATGGTGCAGTACGTGCAAAATCTAATGACCACGCCGAGCGCCAACGCGCCGCAGGCTACCAAGGAGCTGGCGCATCGCCAATGGGGCGGCGACACGCCCTTGGCACGCGCTGCGCAGCTGCGCTGGAGCGCACTCAACCGGGCCTTCGGCGACGCGCGGGTGAGCCCCTGGACCACACATCAGAAACGTGACCAGATTCATGTTCCTGCGGCATTGATCGCTGCCGCGGGAGTGGCGCGCTTGACCATGGCCGAGGAAGAAGTCGTGTTCGACATTCCGACGCTGCTCGATGCCACCTTGGAATTGTGCGAAGCCGTCGGGCACGCTTAGGGAAGCGCGTCGCTAACCCGGCAGCACGCCGGGGTCGCTGAACGCCAGGAAGTCGCCGTTGATCACGCTTTCGCGGCAGTTGTAGCGCAGGCGGTGACCGTCCAGCCGTGTCACCTGGCCGCCGGCCGCTTCGAGCAGCGCCTGGCCGGCGGCGGTGTCCCACTCCGAAGTGGGGCCGAAGCGCGGATAAAGATCGGCCTTGCCTTCCGCCAGCAAACAGAATTTAAGCGAACTACCGATGCCCGTCATTTCATTTGGACCGAGCCGCGCGAGATAGCCCGCGGTCGCCGCACTTAGGTGCGAGCGGCTGCCGACAACGCGCAGGGGATTGTGCGGAGGGGAGACTTTGATGGGCAGGCTCTGTGTGCCGTGGTGGTGACTGAAGGCGCCGACTCCCACCGCGCCCCAGTACAAGAGCCCGAGCGCGGGCGCCGCTACCATGCCCAGCACTGGCTCGTGCTCCACCACCAGTGCAATGTTGACGGTGAATTCGCCGTTGCGTTTAACGAACTCGCGTGTGCCGTCGAGGGGGTCGACCACCCACAGCTCGCGCCAGGCCCGACGCTCGGCCCAGGGTGCCTGCGCCGATTCCTCCGAGAGAATCGGAATGTCGGGGGTGAGTGCGGTGAGCCCCTCGATGATGAGCCGCTGCGACTCCAAATCCGCCTGAGTGAGCGGGGAATTGTCTTCTTTACGTTGCACCGCGAAATCCGCATCAGCGTAAACGCGCATGATGGCCGCGCCGGCACGGGCGACGATGGGCAGGAGGGCAAGGCTTAGGGCACGCAGATGTCGCACGGAGGTACTCGGATGGCTGCTGATATCATACGCAAATGATTGCCAATGCTGCGGTGGAGTGGTCGGCCATCGATACGGTGCTGCTCGACATGGACGGCACTTTGCTCGATCTGCGCTTCGA
>JBDUBO010000092.1:0-15934 GCA_040004115.1 Gammaproteobacteria bacterium
CAGTGTTCGCAGCGGCCTGTGCCGGTTGGCTGAAAAATGCCATGCCAGCCGCCGCCGCCGCCACCACGGCGAGCGCCGACGCCTGCGAAGGCCGCGACGGCGCGGTTCACTTCAGTGCGCACTTCGAGCACGAGCCGGACACGGCCCTGTCAATCACCCTCGACAGCGCCGCCGATCCTTGAGGAACTCAAGGCCGTGACCCGGGAGTCCGAATTGGAGCTGCTCGCCGCAGGCGCGCGCGAACTTGGCCTAGCCTTGGACTCTGTCGCGGGCGAGGCGCTGCTCAAGCTCGTCGACGAGTTGGAAATCGGCAATGCGCAATTCAACCTGACGGCGATCCGCGATCGGCCGAGCATGCTGCGCAAGCATGTTCTCGACAGCCTGAGCCTGCAGCCGTACTTGCGCGGTGAACGCGTCGCCGATATCGGCACGGGCGCCGGCTTTCCGGGCCTGCCGCTGGCCATCGTCAATCCACAGCGCCGCTTCACTTTGGTCGAGGCCACCGGCAAGAAGGCGCGATTCGTCGAACAAACCGTTGAGCGCCTGGGGCTGGCCAACGTTCAGGTGGCGCCGGTGCGCGCCGAAAGCTACAGGCCCTTCGAGCTTTTCGATACAGTGGTGGCGCGCGCGCTGTCCTCGCTGGCGGATTTCGCCGCTTATGCCGGGCACTTGTGCACTCCCGATGGGCGGCTGCTCGCCATGAAGGGAAGGCGGCCGGACGAGGAACTCTCCGCGCTGCCCAAGTCTTTTCGCGTGCTGGCGGTGCATCGGCTCAAGGTACCCGGACTGGACGACGAGCGGCATGTTGTGGAATTCTCACCGGCCCGGCCTAGGGCGGCCCCGCCGACGGCGGCCCCGTCCAAATCGAGCACTAAATGAAGCGGGTCATCGCAGTTGCAAATCAGAAAGGCGGAGTCGGCAAGACCACGACCGCCGTCAATCTGGCCGCTTCGCTGACGGCCACCAAACGGCGCGTGCTGCTCATCGATCTGGATCCCCAGGGTAATGCCACCATGGGTTGCGGAGTCGACAAGAACTCTCAATCCCGCACTAGTTGCGATGTGATGCTGGGTGATTGCACGGCGATGGAGGCGTTGGTGCCGGTGGCGTACGGCGGTTTCATGCTGATGCCGTCCAATCAGGATCTCACGGCCGCCGAGGTGCGCCTGCTCGGCATGATCACCGGGCGCGAGTTCAAGTTGCGCAATGCGCTAAAGCCCATCCGCGAAGACTTCGATGTCATTTTGATCGACTGCCCACCGGCTCTGAATATGCTCACACTGAACGCACTGGTCGCGGCGGACTCGGTGATGGTCCCCATGCAATGCGAGTACTACGCGCTGGAGGGTTTGACCTCTCTGGTGCAGACCATCGAGCAGATTCAGGCCAGCATCAACACGGATCTGGAAATCGAAGGGCTGCTGCGCACCATGTTCGACCCGCGCAACAACCTCGCCAACGAAGTGTCGGCGCAGCTGATCGAGCACTTCGGCGCCAAAGTGTTTCGCACCATTATTCCACGCAATGTGCGCCTCGCCGAAGCCCCGAGTTTCGGCAAGCCCGCGCTTTTTCATGACAAGGAGTCGCGCGGCGCTCTCGCCTATCTCGCTCTCGCGGGCGAGATGATTCGCCGCGACGATCTGCCGCCCACGCCCGCGGCCACGCCCGTATAATCGATTCATGTCCGGAAAAAAACCGTCTTTGGGTCGTGGCCTCGCCGAGCTCTCGCCGCTGCTTGCGAAACGCGTGGGGGCGGCGACGCCTGCGCTCGCCGAAGCGTCCGCGCCCGCGCCGGCCACCGTTGCGGGTGACCGGCTGGCCAGTTTACCGCTCGATTTACTGCAGCGGGGCAAGTATCAGCCGCGCGTCGACATGCGCACCGAGACCCTGACCGAACTCGCGGACTCGATCAAATCGCAGGGTCTTGTACAACCGATTTTGGTGCGGCCGGTGGGCGGCCGCCAACCCGGCGAATCGCAGCGTTATGAAATCATCGCCGGCGAGCGTCGCTGGCGTGCGGCGCAAATGGCGGGGCTTGCAGAGATTCCCGCGGTCATCCGTGATGTGCCGGATGAGGCCGCGGTTTCGATGGCCCTGATTGAGAACATCCAGCGCGAGGACTTGAATCCGTTGGAGGAAGCGGGCGCGTTGCTGCGCCTGACCCTGGAATTCGGCATGACCCATCAGGCGGCGGCCGAAGCCGTCGGGCGCTCGCGCGCCGCGGTGAGCAATTTACTGCGCCTCATGGAATTGGCCGACGAGGTCAAGGAATTACTGGAACAACGCCGTATCGAGATGGGTCATGCCCGCGCGCTGCTCGGCCTGACCTCGCGCCGCCAGCAGATCGAGGTCGCGAACCTCGTGGCCAAAAAATCGCTGTCGGTGCGCGAAACCGAAGCCCTGGTGCGACGCATCATTAATCCCCAGGCCGGCGCTACGAGCGAGGCATCGGCGGTGGATCCGGACATTCAGCGCCTGGAACGCGAGTTGGCGGATAAATTGGGGGCCAAAGTGACGTTCCACCACGGCGCTTCGGGCAAGGGCAAGCTAGTTGTCGCCTATAACAGCTTGGATGAACTCGAGGGCATTCTCGGCCACATTCGCTGACAAAAAGCGCCTGAAAAATACAGGTCCTAAATGCCTTGATGCACTGGGGCGGCATCTCTATAATGCGCCGGCTATTTTGACTGGCGACGGCTCAATATGTGCAAAACGAAGGTAGCGAGCCGCCTTGTGCCGCGTCAGCGGGATGTGCTGAATAAGGCGCGGTTCCCTTCGCGATGAGCGACGCCCTGGTTCGGGGTTATCGGCTGGTGATTCGAGTCGTGCTCCTGCAAGCAGGCTGCGCGGCGCTGGTCGCGTCACTGTTTCTTGTATTTAAGGGTACGTCCGCCGGGCTTGCGGCGCTGACGGGCGGATTGATCGTGGCTATTGGCAGCGCGTTATTTGGATGGCGCGCGTTTCGGCCGGGAATTGCCGCGGCCGCTGCTTTGAACACTGCCATGTACAGCGGGGTCGCCTTTAAGTGGCTGTGGTTCGTGGTGGCGCTTTATATAGCGCTGGCGCGCTTGAAGCTTGAAGGGGCGCCGCTATTGATAGGGGTGGTAGCCGCGCAACTAGGCTATTGGGTGGGACTGATTAGGCGCAAATGACATGATGGCTGAAGAAAACACCGCGGGTGGCGTGACGGGCTACATCAAGCACCACCTCACTCATTTGACCGTGAACGAAGGGCACGGCGCTTTTTGGTCCATTCACCTCGACAGCATATTGTTCACACTGTTCATCTCCTTCGTATTCATCACGCTTCTGTCCTTGGCCGCGCGTCGCGCCACCAGCGGCGTTCCGGGCAAATTTCAGACGGCGGTCGAGTTGCTGGTGGAATTCATCGACGGCATGGTGAAGGACACCTATCACGGCTCGAACAAATTCATCGCGCCGCTCGCCATCACCATCTTCTGCATCGTGTTCCTGGAAAATTTCATGGACATCCTGCCGGTGGACGCGCTGCCCGCAGCCGCCAAGCTGTTCGGCGTCGAGCATCTGCGCACCGTAGCCACCGCAGACTTGAATACCACCGTCGGCATGGCACTCGGCGTGTTCCTGTTGATCCAATGGGTGGGCATCACGCACAAGGGCGTCGGCACCTTTGCCGGAGAATGGTTCACTGCGCCGTTTCATGCGCACGGCACGGCATTAAAAATTCTGCTCGCGCCAATCAATCTCATATTCCGAATCATTGAAGAACTCGTTCGCCCGCTGTCGCTGTCGATGCGGTTGTTCGGAAACATGTATGCTGGTGAGCTCATCTTCTTGCTGATCGCCTGCTTCACGCTCGGTGCGGCGCTGAATCATTTTTCCACCTATGCCCTGGGCTTTCTGCAATTCGGGGCAGGCGTAATCTGGACTGGATTCCACTATCTGATCATTACGCTGCAGGCGTTCATTTTTATGGTGCTGACCATCGTTTACGTGGGCATTTCGGCCGAGAAGCACTAGATTCGTTTCATTCAAGACATTAAAGACCGGAGACAATAATGGACAATGTGACCCAAATCGCTCAACTCATGAGTTCCACCGTGATTGCAGCAGGCTTGGTGATCGGCCTGGGTGGTGCAGGCGCCGCGATCGGCTTCGGCCTGCTGGGCGGCAAGTTCCTGGAGAGCTCCGCTCGCCAGCCGGAACTCACCAACATGCTGCAGACTAAGATGTTCATCGTCGCGGGCTTGCTCGACGCCGTGCCCATCATCGGCGTGGCCGTCGGCTTCTTGTTGCTGTACGCAAATCCTTTCTTGGGCGCCCTCGGTCTCAAGTAAGAATTGCCGACGGCGCCTGAACTGCGCCGATCAAGGAGCATGCAATGAACTTAGCACTGACGCTGGTCATCCAAGGGGTGGTGTTTTTCCTGGTCGCCTGGGCGGTCATGAAATTCTTTTGGCCGTCCATCATGGGAGCCATCGAGACCCGCCAGAAAAAGATTGCCGACGGTCTGGCTGCCGCCGGACAGAGCCAGAAGGACCTAGAGGAAGCCGAGGCTCGCTCCAAGGAAATCCTGCGCGAAGCGCGCGACCGCGCCGCGCAGATTGTGGACACGGCGGGCAAGCGTTCGAACGAGATCGTCGAGGAAGCCAAGGTCACTGCCTCGAGTGAAGCGCAGCGTCTGGTAGCGCAGGCGCACGAGGAAGTGACGCGCGAGACCACGCGAGCGCGCGAGAGTCTGTCGCGGGAGGTTGGCAAGCTAGCGGTCGAAGGCGCTTCGCGCCTGTTGGGTCGAGAAATCGACCCCAAGACGCATGCCGAGCTGTTGGATAAATTGGCCGCCGAGGTAGCGCGTGGCTGAGCGAGCAACCATTGCCCGGCCCTATGCCAAGGCGGCGTTCGAATACGCGCGCGCCGCCAATGCCTTTGCCGCATGGTCCGACGGACTCAAGGCGGCGGCCGAGATTCTCGCGGATCCGCGCGTCGCGCCGCTCACCAAGAGCCCCGCCTTGACGGCGGCCGATCTCGTCAGCCTCATCACGGATGTGGCCGGCGCCAGGCTCGATGCCGGCATGCAAAATTTCGTGCGCGTGCTGGCAGAGAATCATCGCCTGCTGCTGCTGCCGGAAATTTCCATGCACTACGAAGATCTGCGATCGGCTGTGGAAAATACCGTGGACGTCGAGGTGGTGTCGGCAGTGCCGCTAGACGCCGCGCAATCCGGCAAGCTTCAGCAGGCCCTGAGCACGCGCCTCAAGCGCCAAGTGCGCATGCACAACTCGGTCGACGCAGCGCTGCTGGGCGGTGCTGTGGTTCGGGCCGGCGATCTGGTCATCGATGGCTCGTTGAAAGGCCGGCTAGCGCGGCTCGCCACGGAATTAGCAACTTAGTTTGATTTAGTCGTGGGCGCCGGTGGCCCGCAGCAAGAGGATCGATATGTCCATTAAGGCATCGGAAATCAGCGACCTGATCAAGGCGCGCATCGACAAGTTCCAATCCGCGACCGAGGCCCGCAATGTCGGCACGGTGGTCAGCGTCACCGACGGCATCGTCCGCATCCACGGGCTCGCGGACGCACGCTATGGCGAAATGCTGGAATTCGTCGGCAACACCTTTGGCCTCGCACTGAATCTCGAACGGGACTCGGTGGGCGCCGTGGTGCTCGGCGACTACAAGCACATTTCCGAAGGTTCCGAGGTCAAAACCACGGGCCGCATTCTCGAGGTGCCGGTGGGTCCCGAACTGCTCGGCCGAGTCGTCGACGCCTTGGGTGCGCCCATTGACGGCAAAGGCCCTATCAATGCCAAGCTGAAGTCGCCTCTGGAACGCGTGGCGCCGGGCGTGATTTTCCGCAAGAGCGTGTCCCAACCTGTGCAAACCGGGCTGAAGGCCATCGACGCCATGGTGCCGATCGGCCGCGGCCAGCGCGAGCTCATCATCGGCGATCGCCAGACGGGCAAGACTGCGGTGGCCATCGACACCATCATCAACCAGAAGAGCACGGGCGTTAAGTGCATCTACGTCGCGATCGGGCAAAAGCAAAGTTCCATCGCCAACGTGGTTCGCAAGCTTGAAGAGCACGGCGCCATGGCCCACACCATTGTCGTTGCGGCCTCCGCCTCGCTGCCCGCCGCCATGCAATATCTGGCGCCCTACGGCGGCTGTGCCATGGGCGAGTACTTCATGGACAACGGTGAAGATGCGCTCATCGTTTATGACGATTTATCCAAGCAGGCGGTCGCCTATCGCCAGATCTCCTTGCTGCTGCGTCGCCCGCCGGGCCGCGAAGCCTACCCTGGCGACGTGTTCTACCTGCATTCCCGTCTGCTCGAGCGCTCGGCACGGGTAAACGAGGAGTACGTCGAGAAGTTCACCAACGGCCGCGTCAAAGGCAAGACCGGATCACTGACCGGCATCCCCATCATTGAGACCCAGGCGGGTGACGTCACGGCTTTTGTGCCCACCAACGTCATTTCGATCACCGATGGCCAGATCTTCCTGGAAACCGACTTGTTCAACGCCGGCATGCGACCGGCCATCAATGCCGGCATCTCCGTGTCGCGCGTCGGCGGCGCCGCACAGACCAACATCATCAAGAAGCTCGGCGGCGGCGTGCGCTTGGCATTGGCGCAATACCGGGAGCTGGCCGCCTTCTCGCAATTCGCCTCGGATCTGGACGAAGCCACCCGTAAGCAGCTAGAGCGCGGCCAGCGCGTGACTGAGCTGATGAAGCAGAAACAATACGCACCCATGTCGGTGGCGGAAATGGCGCTGTCCTTGTTTGCCGCCAACAACGGCTACTTCGACAAGGTCGAGCGCGTCAAAGTGGTCGACACAGAAACCGCGCTGCAGTCGTTCGCCCGCTCGAGTTACAGCGATTTGCTCAAGAGCGTCAACAACAAACCCGATCTGTCGAAGGATGTCGAAGCGGCGCTGAAGAAGTGCTGCGACGAATTTTTCGCCATGGTCTGAGGGCTGAGAAAGAACAATGGCAGGCGCAAAAGAAGTCCGCGGCAAGATCGCCAGTATCAAGAATACTCGCAAGATCACCAAGGCATTGGAAATGGTGGCGGCGAGCAAGATGCGCAAGGCGCAGGATCGCATGCGCGCCGCGCGCCCTTACGCGGAAAAGGTACGCAAAATCATCGGTCACCTTCGGCAGGTGAACCTGGACTACAAGCATCCGTTTACCTTGGAGCGGCCCATCAAGGCTGTCGGTATTGTGGTGATCAGCACCGATCGCGGCCTGGCCGGTTCGCTCAATTTGAATTTGTTCAAGGCCACCCTGGCGGCGATCCGCGAGGCGCAAGCGAAAAATGCCAAGATCTACCTCTGCGTCATCGGCTCCAAAGCACTGCAGTTTTTTCGCCGGCTAGCAGGTGTAGAGATCGCCGCGTCGGTGACTCATTTGGGCGATCGCCCGCACATCAGCGATCTCATCGGCACCACCAAAGTCATGCTGGATTTCTATCGCGAGGCCAAGGTCGATCAGCTTCTGCTGGCGCATAACGTGTTCGTCAACACCATGACCCAGAAAGGCACCGTCTCGCAGCTGCTGCCGATACAAACCATCGACAAGGAAGAGCTGCAGGAGCGTTGGGACTATATCTACGAACCGGACTCCGTGGAAATCCTCGACGGGATTCTGATGCGCTACATCGAGGCGCAGATTTTTCAAGGCGCGGTCGAAAACGTCGCGTGCGAAATGGCGGCACGCATGGTGGCCATGAAGGCCGCGACGGATAATGCCGGCGAGATCATCGACGAGCTGCAGCTCATTTACAACAAGGCGCGTCAGGCGGCGATCACGAAAGAACTTTCGGAAATCGTCGGCGGCGCGGCAGCGGTTTAGGAACGAGGTTAGCAAAAATGTCCAGCGGTAAAATCGTACAAATCATCGGCGCCGTCATCGACGTGGAGTTTCCGCGCGATCAGATCCCCAAGGTCTATGACGCACTGGTGCTCGACGACGTGGATCTGACCCTCGAGGTGCAGCAGCAGCTCGGCGATGGTGTGGTGCGCGCCATTGCGATGGGTCCTTCGGAAGGACTGCGCCGCGGCCTCACGGTGAAGGGCACGGGCAAGGGAATTTCGGTGCCGGTGGGCGCGGGCACGCTCGGCCGCATCATGGATGTATTGGGCAAGCCGCAGGACGAGCGTGGACCGGTGCAGGCTACCGAATACATGCCCATCCACCGCGCTGCGCCGGCCTATGACGAACAGGCGGGCGGACAAGACCTGCTGGTGACGGGCATCAAGGTGATCGACCTGCTGGTGCCCTTCGCCAAGGGCGGCAAGGTCGGCCTGTTCGGCGGCGCCGGCGTCGGTAAGACCGTCAACATGCTGGAACTCATCAACAACATCGCCAAGCAGTATAGCGGACTGTCCGTGTTTGCCGGCGTCGGCGAGCGTACTCGTGAGGGCAACGATTTCTATCACGAGATGATCGAGTCCGGCGTCATCGACAAGGACAATCTCGGCAATTCCAAGGTGGCTATGGTGTACGGCCAGATGAACGAGCCGCCGGGCAATCGCCTGCGCGTCGCACTGACCGGCCTCACCATGGCGGAATTTTTCCGCGACGAGAAACAAGCTTCCGGCAAGGGCCGCGACGTGCTGTTCTTCGTCGACAACATCTATCGCTACACTCTGGCGGGTACGGAAGTGTCCGCGCTGCTCGGCCGCATGCCTTCCGCGGTGGGCTACCAGCCGACTCTGGCGGAGGAAATGGGCGTCCTGCAAGAGCGCATCACTTCAACCAAGACGGGTTCTATCACCTCCATTCAAGCCGTGTACGTTCCGGCCGATGACTTGACCGATCCGTCCCCGGCAACGACGTTCGCGCACTTGGACGCCACCGTGGTGCTGTCGCGCCAAATTGCCTCGCTCGGTATTTATCCCGCAGTGGATCCCTTGGATTCGACCAGTCGCCAGCTCGATCCTCTCGTGGTCGGCCAGGAACACTATGACACCGCGCGTGCCGTACAGGCCGTGTTGCAGCGCGCCAAGGAACTGCAGGACATCATCGCGATTCTCGGTATGGACGAGTTGTCCGAAGAGGACAAGTTAAGCGTGTACCGTGCTCGCAAGATTCAACGCTTCTTCTCGCAGCCCTTCAACGTGGCCAAGGTATTCACCGGACAAGACGGCAAGATCGTGTCCTTGAAAGACACCATCCGCGGCTTCAAGGCCATCATCGCCGGCGAGTACGATCACCTGCCCGAGCAGGCCTTCTACATGATCGGCGCCATCGAAGAGGCCGTCGAGAAAGCCAAGACTCTGGCGTAAGGCGACCATGGCAAACACCATTCACGTCGACATCGTCAGCGCCGAAGGACAGATCTTCTCGGGCGAGGCGACCATGGTGTTCGTGCCGGGCTCGCAGGGCGAACTCGGCATTGCGCCGCGCCACGCGCCGCTGCTCACCACTCTCAAGGCCGGCGAGGTGCGCGTGCAATCGGAGGGTCATGAAGAACAGTCGTTCTACGTCGGCGGCGGAGCACTCGAAATTCAGCCGCACCTCGTGACCGTGCTCGCGGACACGGCGGCGCGGGCGCGCGATCTCGACGAAGCTGCGGCACTGGCGGCCAAGCAGCGCGCTGAGGACGCGGTGCGCAACCGTGGCGATAAGGTCGACATCGCCGAGGCTCAGGCGGAACTGCTGCGCGCAGTGGCGCAATTACGAGCCATCGCACGCCTGCGCAAGAAGCGTTAGGAGACAGCCCTACGGAACTGTGATGCAGCTTTCCGTCGTCATACTCGCTGCGGGTCAGGGCAAGCGGATGAATTCCGATCTGCCGAAAGTGTTGCAGCCTTTGGCAGGGCAGTCTCTGCTGCAGCATGTGATTCACACGGCACGCGCGCTCGATCCGGCCAATATTTATGTGGTTTATGGTCATGGCGGTGCCGCGGTGCAGTCGGCTCTGGCGCACGAAGCCGTTGAATGGATATTGCAGGCCGAACAGCTTGGCACCGGGCATGCTGTCATGCAGGCCATGTGCGTCATTCCGGACAGTCATTGCGTCCTGGTGCTGTATGGCGATGTGCCGCTGATTCGCACACCGTCGCTAAAAAGGCTCGCCGCACTGGCCGACGAGGGTTCACTGGCGATTCTGTCCGTGTGTGTCGATGACGCGACCGGCTATGGACGTGTCATTCGCGCCGCGGATGGACGCGTCACCGCCATCGTCGAGCACAAGGACGCCGCTCCGGAGCAATTGCAAATACGCGAAATCAATTCGGGAATCATGGCTGCTCCCGCCGGCCGTCTGCGTGAATGGCTGCTCGGACTCGGCAGAAACAATTCGGCGCGCGAGTTCTACTTGACCGACGTGGTTGCTGGCGCCGTAACGTCAAATGATCGCGTCGAGGCAGTACGCACGCCGCGCGCCGCGGAAGTCATGGGCGTCAACGACAAGATCCAGCTTTCTCAGGTCGAAGCCTTGTACCGGCGCGAACGCGCCGAGGAATTGATGCTTGCGGGCGCCACATTGGCGGATCCTGCGCGGATCGACATCCGCGGCGACGTCAAGGTTGGGCGCGACGTGTTCATCGACGTCAACGCCGTCTTCAGCGGCAAGGTGAAACTCGCTGCGGGAGTCAAGATCGGTCCTAACTGCATTATTAGCGATTCGCAGATCGGTGTCGGCACCGAAATCTTCGCGAACAGCATCATCGATCATGCCGAGGTCGGCGAGAACTGCCGAATCGGCCCATTCGCGAGAGTTCGGCCGGACACGGTACTGCATCGCGACGTGCATGTCGGCAATTTTGTGGAGATCAAGAGCAGCGAATTCGGCGCCGGCAGCAAGGCCAACCACTTGACCTACGTGGGCGACAGCCGGATCGGCAAAGATGTCAACGTCGGCGCGGGCAGCATTACTTGCAACTACGACGGCCAAAACAAGTGGCCGACCGTCATCGAGGACGGCGCCTTTATCGGATCCGGCAGCATGCTGGTGGCGCCGGTGCGAATCGGCGCCGGCGCGACCATCGGCGCCGGATCGACCATCACGCAAAATGCCCCCGCCGGCGAGCTTACTCTGACGCGTGCCCGGCAAAGTACGATTGCCGGGTGGAAGCGGCCGGTCAAACACGCTCCCGCCGACAAGGCTGCCATCATCGACGCGGCGCTAAAGAAGCCCATCGACTGATCCGTTCAACAGCACATTCAGTCCGTCTGCAAATTTCAACTCGCGAAACGCCGCCTTCTTGGTTGATCATGTTTCAGCCGCGGACTGCAGCGGCGATGTTGCGGGCGCCACCAGCAGGGCTTTGGCGTACAAGGCGTGCAGTCGGCCGACGCCGCGTGCCAGGTGCATCAGCAGTGTCAGCAGCAATACGCCTGCCAGAACCATCAGGGGCAGCGCCCACAGGGAATCGAGCCAGGTCGGGTTCATGTGGACGTCGTCGGGCAAGTCGAACCAGCCGAATCGGCTCGCAATTTCGACCAGCGGCGCGAATATGAAGGCGAGGCTAACTGCGAGGCCGACCACCGCCATGACGAAGTACACGATGCCGAGCGGCAGCATCAATATCAAATAGGCGAGCGTGGTCCAGGTGCGCCGATCCTTGAGCATCTGGCGGACGCGCGCCCAAAATCCCGTGGTGTTGCTTTGATGCACCGGACGGCGCGGCATGCGCTCGCCGGTCATCGCCTCGATCAATCGCCCCTCGGCGAGCGACACCACGCGGGTCAATGCAACGAACACGAGAAAGAATGGTATTCCGATCACCAGTACGGACAGACCCGCCGACAGGGCAAGACCCGTGACAGAAAACGTGAAATAGATGATACCGGTGGCAAGCGATAACAACATGAAGAACAGCGAAGTGTAGGCGCGCGGATCCAGGAACACGCCGAAGAAAGCGCCGGCACCGGTCTTGGGCAATCTGCGCGGCGTCGTCATCGCCGCCTTTACTTTCTTTTCGGTATCGCGATAGGCGCTTGCCACCTCGTCGGGGGCGCCGTACGTGGAGGCAATGAGTTCCAGCACGTCGGCCTCGGTTTTGTCCGGGTGCGCCGCGACCTCGGCGCGAAGATATTCCTCGGCGTCGTAGAGAGCGTCCTGAATGAGCGCGGCATCTTCAGCTGCGAGCTCTTCGCGCAATGCCTTGAGATATTGAACGATGGAACGTGGCGCGCTGCGGGTCATGGCGGATTTCCTTTCTCTATGAAGCGGTCGACGAAGCTGCGCGTTCCGGCCCAAATGGCTGTCCATTCCGCGAGCACGGTGCGGCCTTGATCGGTTATGCGGTAGTAGCGCCGGGCGGGTCCGGCATAGGAAGGGACGATGCGGCTGGTCAGAAAATTCGCGGCCGACAGGGCACGCAGCACCGGGTAAATGGTGCCCTCCTTGAAGATCGCGATGCCCTCATTGGCGCCGGCCAGCCGCTTGGCGATTTCATAGCCGTAAAGGTCGTCGGTGGACCGATCGAGGATGGCAAGCAGAACCAGCCCTACCAGACCTCCGTTAAGGTCTTTTTGGAACTTCTTGGCGTTACTATCGTCCATAAGCCAATACTATATACTTACTAATACCCGTGAGTAAACAGTATTGATAACCTTCTACTACGGCGCGCATCATCGGCACCCCTGGACTTCCGGTCTGCGTCGGGCAAACTAGCCAGCCCATTTAGTCCGGCGGAGCAAGCCATGTGTGGAATCGTGGGTGTGGTTGCAGAGCGCAACGCGGTGCCCATACTCATGGAGGGTCTGCGGCGCCTGGAGTACCGCGGCTATGACTCCGCCGGCATCGCTGTCGTCGACAGCGGCCGAGTCGCGCGCCTTCGCACCGTCGGCAAAGTCAAGGTTCTGCAGGATGCCCTGGACGCAGCCCCCATCAGCGGTCACGTCGGCATTGCGCACACACGTTGGGCGACCCACGGTGTCCCCACCACGCGCAACGCTCACCCGCACATCTCACGCGACGGCGTCGCCATAGTGCACAACGGCATCATCGAGAACCACGAAGCGCTGCGCGCCGATCTCAAGCGCCTGGGCTACAGTTTCACCTCGGAAACAGACACCGAAGTCATCGCTCACCGCATTCATCACCATCTGGCCACTTCGGCCGATCTGTTCGCGGCGGTGCGTAACACGGTCACCGAACTCCAGGGCGCCTATGCCTTGGCCGTGGTCAGCGAATCAGATCCTGATTGCGTCGTGGTGGCGCGAGAAGGCTGCCCCGTCGTGATCGGGCTCGGCATCGACGAAAATTTCGTCGCCTCCGACGTCGCAGCGCTGTTGCCGGTTACCCGCCGCTTCCAGTTCCTCGAAGAAGGCGACGTCGCCGAAATTCGCCGTACCTCGATCAAGATACTCGACGCCGCCGGAGCGCCCGCCACGCGGCCTATTCGCGAAAGCGATCTGCCCGCGGATGCGGTGGAACGCGGCCAGTACCGGCATTTCATGCTCAAAGAAATTCATGAGCAACCGCGGGCCATTGCGCAGACCTTGGAGGAGCGCATTGCCGGCGGCAAGCTGCTCGATGCCGCCTTCGGCCCAAGCGCGCAGCAGGTGTTCAAAAACGTGAAGGCCGTGCACATCGCGGCCTGCGGCACCAGCTTCCACGCGGGTCTGGTTGCCAGCTACTTCATCGAGCAGATATGCCGCATCCCGGCCCGGGTGGAAATTGCCAGCGAATACCGCTATCGCGATCCCGTCATTACACCGGATACTCTGTTCGTTACCATCTCACAGTCCGGCGAAACCGCCGACACCCTGGCCGCCCTGCGCAATGCCAAACAGGCGAACTATCTCTCCACTCTCACCGTCTGCAACGTGGCCGAGAGTTCCATGGTGCGCGAATCGGGCTTGGTGCTGCTGACCCGCGCCGGACCCGAAATCGGAGTCGCATCGACCAAGGCCTTCACTACGCAACTGACGGCGCTCGCGATGCTGACCATCGCGCTGGCCAAGAACGGCAGCGCAGCCGCGCAGGAGCGCGAACTAGTTTCGCAATTACTGCAATTACCCGGCCTGGTCGAAAAGACGCTGAAGCTCGACACTGCCATTCGGGATCTCGCCGAAGTCTTCGCCGACAAGCGTCACGCATTGTTTCTCGGCCGCGGACCTCTGCACGCCATTGCCATGGAAGGCGCGCTCAAGCTCAAGGAAATATCCTACATTCACGCCGAAGCATATGCCGCCGCAGAACTAAAACATGGGCCGCTGGCATTGGTGGACGAGGACATGCCGGTGGTGGCGGTGGCGCCGAACAACGAACTCCTCGAAAAACTCAAGTCGAATCTGCAGGAAGTGCGTGCACGCGGCGGACGGCTGTATGTGTTTGCCGATCCGCAGGCTCACATGCACAGCGAGGAGGGCGTGACCGTGATCGAAATGCCGGTGGTGGCATCGGAACTGCAGGCGCCCGTGATTTTCGCCATCCCCATGCAGCTGCTCGCCTATCACGTGGCAGTGCTCAAGGGCACCGACGTTGATCAACCGCGAAATTTGGCGAAGAGTCTCACTGTGGAGTAGCCGACGAGCGCTTTGCCTTATGCCGATCAGTGGCTGGCAAACCCGTCTTGATTGCCTCCGGTGCGAACGGAATGATCGGTCAGCAAATAACGCAACCAGCTCGGTACAGAGTCGTCAAGCAGCAGTCGATCTCGGGATCACGGTTAATAAGCGACATATTCATAGTGCCCTCCTAGGCAGGAAGTTACACGAACCCGCGATGCTGGACTGCCATTACCGCGGTGCAGCTGCGGCAGCCGAAGCAACACCCGCCTGTTCCAAGCGCAGCTTGAACGCCAAGACTCTTTCATCCATTGGTTGCAGGTGTTCAGTGTGGCCAGAGGGAAGCGATATCCGAGGCGCCGGGGCGCCAGGTGCGAAGTCGACCTTGAGGGTACAGTGGTAACCGAAGTATTCAATAGTCCCTCCCTCAAGGCTGTTCGCGAAAACGCTATACGTTGATGGCACGCCAAGTGCGGCGGCGACGGCACGTTCGACTTCGGCACGCGCCATGCCGACAGAAATGGCGAGATTCACGAGTTGACAGCTGGTGCCGTTCGGTCCTGCTGTGGCAGGCGTCGCGAAACAAGGCATGGTTGCTCCGAACAAAGCGCAAACAAGCGAGGCGGTAAGGGTCTTCATGGCCTACAACGAATTAGGTTGAGCGGCGCGAGGCTCGCGAGCCTGACGATGCTGATTTATCCACATCATCGACTCCCGCCGACGACCAACGAAGACGACCCGTGCGTCCGCTCCAACAGTTGGCTAGACGTCTGGGCTGGTGGATGCGCACTTAGACCACGCGCGTTAACTCAAGGCCACGTAGCCGCCGAGTCCAACCAATGCAATGCCGGATACCTGGCGTTGCCGTCGTTGCCACAATCTCGAGGATTTTAGGCGGCGCTCCAACCGTCCAGCCGCCAGTACCACTGCAATGTCCGCCATCGTATTAAGGGTGACCGATAAAGCGCCCAGCGCGAGGAACTGCGGAACGAGTGCCGCAGTGTGATCGATAAATTGGGGAATAAGCGCCAAAAAGAATAGCGCCGTCTTGGGGTTCAGTACCTCTGTCAACATTCCCTGCCAAAAGGGCCTTCCAGCGTCTTCCTGAACGGTCGCCGCCGGTAAAGCCGAGTCCCGCGCCGTCAGCGTTCGGAATCCTAGATACAGCAGGTAGGCCGCGCCCAAGTATTTCACCGCAAGAAAGGTGGACGCTGAGCGAGCAAGAATTACTGAAAGACCTAACCCCGCGGCTACCACGTGCACCATGCCACCGGCCGCTGTCCCAAAACACGAAGCAAGACCGATAGCGCGACCGCCTCGTAGGCTGCGAGCCAGGACGTAGATCATCCCTGGACCCGGTGATATCGCTAGGATTACTGCGGCAGATAAAAAGATCAGAAAATGAGCGCGGTCAATCATGATCACACCTGAAGGAATTATCTGAACACAGGAAGAGCACGATACGGCAAGCGTGGGGTGCGGTCTAAC
>JBDUBO010000093.1:0-15798 GCA_040004115.1 Gammaproteobacteria bacterium
CCGGGCTAACGCGCCCCGGGCTAACGCGCCCCGGGCTGTGCAGCCCGCCCTCATCCCGCGATCTCGACGAGGCGGCGGATGCGTCCCCAATCCTTGAACTCGATGATGAGTTCCACGGCCACCGGCCGGCTCGCCAAAGCCTCGGATTGGATCAAGGCCGGCGGAGGCCACTGCGTTTGCCAGGCTCGGTTGCCATCCAGATAACGCAGCTGAACAGCCTTGATGCCGCTCAGCAGATCCTGCACCACTGGTTTATTGCCCTGAACGGTGTCTAGGTTCACTTGGTAGCTGCGCTTGAGCACATCGCCGACCAAGGCGTATGAGACGCGCTGCAAAGTGCCGCGTTGCTGACCGGCCGTGTTCGACCAACCGCCACGGGTCAAATCGATGAGGGGCGCCACGTTGGCATTCGTGCCGGTACCGAAATTAGCGCTTGAGTTGAAGGTCTGGCTCGCGAAGGTCATGCCGGGACTTGAACCGGCGCCGCTGTCGGAACTTGAAGCCGCCGCCACGCTGAGAGTGCCGAATCCGCCCGTCCCCTGCAACGCCGGCAAGCGGGTCTGGCCCAAGATATCGCGCACCGGGCGCGGTACGGTCTGAGCCAGATCCTGCACCAACATACGCATGCCGAATTCAATTTCGCGCGTGCGGCTTAAGGACTCTTCGGTGCGTTCCGCTGAGATGCGCGCAGCGCGATAAGTGCCGTAACCCAGCGCGGCCATGATGCTCAAGATCAGCAACGCCACCATGACCTCAATCAGCGTGAATCCGCTGATGGCGCAAGGCGCTCGACCCGGCTTGTGGCTCGGGCTGCTCATTGGCTCGGCTCAGGGCTCGGAGTCGGTGTTGGCACGCTGGTCTGGCCGCCGGCCGGTGCAGTGGGGAGGGTCACCGGCGCCGGGGTGGGGGTGGTCCCGTTCGTGCCGTCGTTGCTGGCCGCCACCCTCGTGCCGAGGGTCCAATCCGTGTTGTTGGAACTGCCGGGCGTGCTAAGAGAAGTACCCACAAATCCCGTGGATTCGATCATTGGGCTGCCCTTGGTCTTGGCGTCCCCGGCATAGATACGCACGACGACCCGCTTCATCGTGGTGACGGTGGTATCGAAATAGCGAGTGTCGTAGTGCCAGGTGCGATTGGCGTAGTTGATCTCGCCGGTGTCGGTATTTTGCCCAAATTTGACGAGATTCAAGCGCACTTCGGAGAGGCGATTGAGCGCCATCCATTGTACGAGAGTCTTATCGCGTAAGGCGCCGCTGGTGCGCGCGGTGCTGCTCACCGTGATCATCAGAGCGGAAAGTCCGATGGCGACGACGACCAACGCAACCAGTACTTCGACCAGGGTGAACCCGACGGCCCCACGTCGGGCGCTTACGGGGCGGCGGGCGCCTTGCATAAGCCGGCGGTTCAAGTGTGCTTCCCCGTTTGATCAGAGCGCGCGTGATCGGAGCTCACGCGGCTGACCTTGCCGAGCGCATCGCCATCCACGGAGGCCATCGCTGAAGTGCCGTCACGCCGCAGTGTCAGTCGAAACGGCGTCCCTTCGCCGCTCGCGGCGATGGCCACCTGCGGCCCCGGCGGTGCTTGATCGCTGGACAGATTGCGGTCGATCGCTTTGATCACGACGACCTGTGAATCGAGCTCAAGCTGGAAGGTGACGCCCGCGGGCAGTTCGCGATGGCGAAACTCTTGTTCTTGGTCGAGCGTCAGCCAGCGATCGCGGCGCGGGTCGTAAACGACGAATTCATAGGCGGCAGGCTCGATTCGCAAGCCGAAATCACGGCCCTCCAGTAACGCCCGCTCATGCAGCAGGCCGACCAAGCCCTCGATTCGCCGGCTCTCTTGGTCGAGCTGGCCGTCACGCCCTGTGACGCCGATGGACAACACGGCAAGCGAGACGACGATGGCAATGATCACGACCACCACCAGGATCTCGACGAGGGTAAAGCCCCTGCTGCGCATGCTGGGGCGCTGCCTCGCCGCGCGCCTATTTTTGATCGAGAGTCGCGGTGCTGATATCCGCGTCGTAGCTTTCGCCGCCGGGCTTGCCGTCGCGGCCGTAAGTCGTAATCTCATATTCGCGGCCGTCGCTGCCGGGTTTGGAGTATAGATACACGTTGCCCCAGGGATCCTTCGGCAGCGACTTCAAATAGCCGTTCGGGTTGTAGTTTGTGATGGTGGGGTCCACCGGCTGCTTGACCAGTGCCTGCAGACCTTGCTCCGTGGTTGGATATTTGAAGTTGTCCAAACGGTACAAATCCAAGGCGGTCTGAATCGCCCGGATGTCGCTTTGCGCCCGCTTTACCTTGGCGACATCGACCTTATCTATAATTTGAGGCACGACGAGTGCGCCCAGTACTGACAGTATGACCACCACGACCATGATCTCGATAAGGGTAAAACCGTGTTGGCGATTGCGCATAATGACCTCGAAGAGTTCGTTGATCATACCAAAATAAGGGATATCGATGCCTCGCGACGCCGCAAACCGCTTTTCACCGATCGCTGCCGCACTACAGTGGGATCGCGGCCGTTGGATTTGGTTGCTGATTATTTTGCTGTTGCTGGACGCAGTGTTGGGTCTTGGCGACAGTGTCGGCCAACTCTTGCGCTACGATCGCAGCGCCATCGCGGCCGGCGGATGGTGGCGGTTGCTCACAGCCCACATCGTGCACCTGGACGCTCACCACCTTATCCTGAACGAGCTGGGGTTGGTGCTGATGTGGTCGCTGTTTGCACAGGACTACGACCCGGTGGAGTGGTGTGCCATCGTGCTGGCCGGTGCATTGGCGGTCAGTTCGGGGCTGTGGTGGCTGAGTCCGCACGTCAGCTGGTACGTCGGTGCATCAGGGGTGCTGCATGCCGTGATGGCCGCAGGCGCCATGAAGCACTTGGTGAGCGGCGCATGGGATCGTTGGATTCTGATCGTCGGCTTGAGTCTCAAGCTCGGTTGGGAGCAGTGGGGTGCCTCCGCGGCTCCCTTAATCGTGGTCGACGCGCATCTATACGGCGCGCTGTGCGGATTTTTCATGGGGGCTGCACTGTCGCTTAGGATCGCTATAATTCGCCATCGCTCCCGCAGCTTAAGGCACTGAATCCATGTCACTTGCATTTGTCTTCCCGGGCCAAGGATCCCAATCCATCGGCATGATGAGCGCGCTGGCGAAAGTCTCACCGCTGATTGCCGCCACGTTCGCGGAGGCCTCGGCGGTGCTGGGCTACGATCTTTGGCAGCTTTGCCAGGAAGGCCCGGCCGAATTGCTCAACTCCACTGAGCGCACGCAGCCGGCGATGCTGACGGCGGGTGTGGCGACTTATCGTTTATGGCGCGAGCGCGGAGGTGCGCAGCCTGCGATGATGGCAGGGCACAGTCTCGGCGAATTCACGGCGCTGGTGGCGGCCGGCGCCCTGAATTTCCAGAGCGCGGTTGATTTGGTGAAGTATCGCGGCGAATTGATGCAGGTGGCGGTGCCGCCGGGCCAGGGCGCCATGGCCGCCATACTCGGTCTCGAGGACATCGATATCGAGGAAGCCTGCCGGGAGGCGTCGCAAGGCGAGGTGGTGGAGGCGGTCAATTTCAATGCACCCGGGCAAGTGGTAATAGCGGGTCAGGCCACGGCGGTGGCGCGCGCCATCGAGATTGCCACCGCCAAGGGCGCGCGCCGCGCCATAGCGCTGCCCATTAGCGTGCCCGCGCATAGTTCGCTGATGCAGCGGGCTGCGGATGAGTTGCGGGCGCGACTCGAGGACACCGCTTTCACGCTGAATCCCGCGGTCGCCGTATACGGCGTCGACATCAGGACGCATAGCACGGCGCAAGGCATGCGCGCCGGCCTCGTCAAGCAAATGCATACACCGGTGTACTGGGCATCGACGGTGCGCACCATGATCACCGCCGGCGCGACCCAGATCTTGGAATGCGGCCCGGGCAAGGTGCTGACGGGCCTGAACCGGCGCGTCGACAAAAACCGCGACTTGAAAATGTCGGCGCTCGAGGATCCGCAGTCCTTGGACGATGCGCTGTCCGCGGCTAAACCCTGAAGGATGCACCCTATGTTGAATGGAGAGATCGCCTTGGTGACGGGCGCGACGCGCGGCATCGGTGCGGCCATCGCAGAGCGCTTGAGCCGCGACGGGGCGCGAGTGATCGGTACCGCCACAACCCAGGAAGGGGCTGCCAGGATCGGCGCGAGTCTGGCCGCACACGGCGGACGCGGTGCGGTTCTCGACGTGGTGAAACCCGAGTCGATCGAGGCGCTGATCGATGACATCGAGGCCAAGGAAGGGGCGGTGGCAATTCTTTGCAACAATGCCGGCATCACCCGCGACACCTTGTTGTTGCGCATGAAGGAACAAGATTGGGATGCCGTGCTCGACACCAATCTGGCTTCCGTTTTCAGGCTGTCCAAGGCCGTCTTGCGCGGCATGATGAAGGTGCGCAAGGGCCGCATCGTCAGCATTACCTCGATCGTGGCCGTCACGGGAAATCCGGGACAAGCCAACTATGCGGCCGCCAAGGCCGGAGTCATCGGCTTCACCAAATCGCTGGCCCGGGAGGTCGGCTCACGCGGCATCACCGTGAATGCCATCGCGCCGGGCTTCATCGACACCGACATGACTCGGGCCCTGCCCGAGGCACAGCGCGCCGCCTTGAATGCGCAGATACCCTTGGGAAGGTTGGGCCAGCCTGCTGATATTGCCGCGGCGGTGGCGTTTCTTTGTTCCCCCGACGGGGCCTACATTACCGGCGAAACCCTGCATGTGAACGGCGGCATGTACATGCCATGACGTGTTTTGGACCCTCACTCGCGCGGTTTTGTCAATATGAATGGATCGGGTCATAGGTCAAATGTGAGTCCAAGGTAGCCGCCGTCCCCGCGTTCACATAAAATACGCGCCCGTCGATTCCTTAAGGCTGGTCGCGGGCTTTTGTCAGTTCTGTGCATTAATAGCAATTCCGAGAGGACACCATAACGATGAGTACTGTTGAGCAGCAGGTTAAGAAGATCGTGGCCGAACAGCTGGGCGTCAAAGAAGAAGAAGTCACGAATGACGCCTCGTTCGTCGACGATCTGGGCGCAGACTCGCTGGACACGGTTGAACTGGTGATGGCGCTCGAGGAAGAATTCGAGACGGAAATTCCCGACGAGGATGCCGAAAAGATCACCACGGTTCAGCAGGCCATCGACTATATCAACTCGCACAAGGGCAAGGCCTGAACCCCATTGGGTAGCATGGCAATGCCTTTGCCCGTCGGGCTGGGGCAGACTTTGCAATTCCTGGTGAGGAGCCGCGGTTGAGCAAACGACGCGTCGCTGTTACGGGGCTCGGTATCGTCTCGCCTGTGGGCAACGACGTGGTGAGCGCGTGGGCCTCGATCCTCGCCGGCCGCAGCGGCATCGCCGCGGTGGCGCGTTTCGACACGAGCAACTTTCCCACGCATTTCGGCGGCGAGATTCGCGAGCTTGATCTCGAACCCTATTTGAGCACCAAGGACGCGCGCCGCATGGATGCCTTCATGCAGTACGGGGTGGTGGCTGGAATGCAGGCGATGCGCGATTCGGGGCTGCAGGTGACGGAGTCGAATGCCGATCGCATCGGCGTGATGATGGGGTCCGGAATGGGCGGCCTCGAGTCCATCGAGCAGGCCTATGACAAGTATCTCGAAAATCGCTCGCCGAAGAGAGTGTCGCCGTTCTTCATTCCCGCCAGCATCATCAATTTGGTGAGCGGGCACCTGTCGATCGCGTTCAAAGTGACGGGTCCGAATCTCGCCGTCGCTACAGCGTGTACCACATCGACTCATGCGCTGGGATTGGCGATGCGGCTGATTCAATACGGCGACGCTGATGCCATGCTGGCCGGCGGTTCCGAAATGTCCACCTGCGCCACCGGCATGAGCGGCTTTGCGCAGGCAAAAGCCTTGTCACAGCGCAACGAAGATCCGCAAGGCGCGAGCCGACCTTGGGACAAGGATCGCGACGGCTTCGTCATGGGCGATGGGGCCGGCGCAATGATGTTGGAGGAATACGAGCACGCCAAGGCGCGCGGCGCGAACATTTACGCGGAGATCGTCGGCTTTGGCATGAGCGGCGATGCCTTTCATGTGACTGCGCCACCGGAGGACGGCGAGGGCGCACGCAAGGCCATGGCGAAAGCGCTGGTCGACGCCCAATTAAATCCGCAGCAGGTGCAGTACGTGAACGCACATGCGACCTCAACCGAATTGGGAGATAGGGCGGAAACGCTGGCGATACGCCGCGCCTTTGGGGAGGCGTCCGATAAACTGGCGGTCAGCTCCACGAAATCCATGACCGGACATTTGTTGGGTGCCGCAGGCGCCGTCGAGGCGATTTTTTCCGTGCTCGCGTTGCGTGATCAAGTCGTGCCTCCCACCATCAATCTGCACACGCCGGGCGATGGGTGCGACCTCGACTACGTGCCCAACACCGCGCGCAAGATGTCGCTTGAATACGCCCTGTCAAATTCGTTCGGGTTCGGTGGCACCAACGGTTCGCTCATCTTCCGCCGAGCTTGAGCCGCTGACTCTCGTCGAGAAGTTTCCGGCGGCATATCCGGGACTTCTCGAGAGCGGCGACGGCATGGCGGCGGCCGGCATACCAGTGTCGGGCATACCGGCGGCCGGCGGCGGCGGCCGGTATGCCGGCCGCCGGTTCGATATCCTGCCCATGGCCGCCGGCGAGTGCCTGAGCTTGGACTCAGATGGCCGATTGTCCGGTCCCTATGCAGGCGCACGGGGCTTTCTCGCTGCCCTGGAGCAGTGGTGGAGCGCGTTGCGCACGCCCGAGACGGCATCGACACTGCCCTTCATCGGCGGCTGGCTGCTGTACTTGGGCTATGAACTGGCGTCGGAGATCGAGCCTCGGCTGCGCTTGCCGCGCAGCACCGACCCCGTCATCGCAATGGCTGTTCGCGCGCCGGCGGCGTGGATTCGCGATCGCGCCACCGGACAAGCCTGGCTGGTCGCCGAACCGGGTTACGAGACACTGCTCGAGGAATTCGACTCACGTGTGCGCGAACTGCGCGAGCCGAGCACCGTGCAGGGCGCCGGACCCGTCGGCAGCGACAACGTATTCCGCATCGAGGAAGATGACCCCGAGACCTACCTTACCGCCGTGCGGCGCGCGCTCGCGTACATCGCGGCGGGCGATGTGTACCAGGCGAATCTGTCCAGGGGCTGGCAGGCAAGGCCAAGCGCGCCGCTCGATCCCGTGGTGATCTATCGGCGGCTGCGCGCCACCAATCCTAGTCCGTTTGCGGCGCTGCTACGCTACGAGGACTTTGCGCTCTTAAGTTCTTCGCCCGAGCGGCTGGTCTCCATCCGCGGCAACACTGTTTCCACGCGCCCGATCGCCGGAACGCGGCCGCGCGGTGCCACGCCGCAGGCGGACGCTGCGCTGGTACGATCGTTGCTGGACAACGAGAAGGAACGCGCCGAGCACGTCATGTTGATCGACTTGGAGCGCAACGATCTGGGCAGAGTGTGCGCCGGCGGCTCGGTGCGGGTCGATGAATACATGAGCATAGAAACCTACGCGCATGTGCATCACATCGTCTCGAACGTCAGCGGCAGGCTGCGCAACGACGTGTCGCCGATCGGCGTGATCCGCGCGCTGTTTCCGGGCGGCACCATCACGGGCTGCCCCAAGGTGCGCTGCATGGAAATCATCGCCGAGCTCGAAGGCACCGGACGCGGAGCGTATACCGGATCCGTCGGCTATTTGAATCGTGACGGCAGCTGCGATCTCAATATTCTGATCCGCACCATCACCGCGCAAGGTGGCGTGTTCAAGTTTCGCGCCGGGGCCGGAATCGTGGCAGATTCCAATCCTGTGCAGGAACTCGCCGAGACGCGCGCCAAAGCCGAAGGCTTGCTGCGTGCGCTGGCAGTCTGATGGGCGCACACGCGGCATGATGCAGGCGCATACGATAGGGGCCGCAAGTTGAGTTCCTGGGTAAACGGCCGGAAGGGTTCGAGCATCGATGCTCGCGACCGCGGATTGCAGTATGGCGACGGTGTTTTTGAAACTATGCGGGTGTGCCGCGGCGAAGTGCGGTTGCTGCAGTATCACCTGGAGCGGCTGTATGCCGGATGTCGACGGCTCGAGATCAAGGGTCCCGCACGGCATGTGCTGCAACGTGAACTTGAAATAGCCGCCGCGCGGTGCCGCGACGGCGTCTTGAAGCTGATTGTCACGCGCGGGCCCGGGGCACGCGGCTACCGACCGACGGGACTCGAACGCTGCACGCGAGTACTGTCGTCGTATTCCTCGCCGCGCGGCCTGCAGGAGCCGGCAGACACAGCGGTGCGAGTACGTCTGTGCACGACGCCGCTGGGGCAAAACCCTCGTCTGGCGGGCCTCAAGACGCTCAATCGCTTGGAGTCGGTGCTGGCTCGAGCGGAGTGGCGCGATGCGCGCATTTGGGAGGGATTGATGCGGGACATGGATGAGAACATCGTCTGCGGTACCATGTCGAACCTGTTTCTGCGCACCGGCTCCTTGCTGTTGACGCCGGTGCTGGATCGTTGCGGCGTCGCCGGCGTGATGCGACGCTGGATATTGCGGACCGGCGGCAGCGTAGGGCTGCAGTGCGTAGAGCGCTGCATACGATGGCAGGACTTGATCACTACCGAGGAGGTGTTCTTGAGCAACGCCGTCGTCGGTTTGAGATCGGTGGACGTGATCCAACGGGGCAGTGAGCGGCTAAAATTCGCTTCGTTCGATGCGGCGAGACAGTTGCGAACGCAATTGGATTTATTGTGAAGCGTGCCTGGCGGCTGGGACTCTTGTGTTGCGTGTTGCTGTTTGTGGCGGGGGCGGCCGTACTCATCTGGTCCGAAGCGCGCAGCCTCGATGAACCGGTGCGGCTCGCCGCGCCGGCGCGATTCAAGGTGAACCCCGGGGCAAGCTTTGCGCGCATCGCGGCCGAATTGGCCGGGAAGGGCGTGATTGCCCATCCGCGCGCCTGGGTATTCTACGCGCGCTGGTCAGGGCTCGCGCCTGCGGTCAAGGCCGGGGAATATGAAATTCAGCCGGGCATCACGCCGCGCGAGCTTTTGACGAAAATGGTGAACGGCCAGGTTTTGCTTCACTCATTCACCATCGTCGACGGCTGGAGGACGCAGGATATGCTCGCAGCCTTGCGGCACAATCCCGATGTCTTGACGACCTTGGGCGACCAGATGCCTAATCTCATGGATAAAGTAGGGTCCCCCGGCATTCCGGCTGAGGGCCAGTTTCTGCCGGAGACCTATCGTTTCATCAGCGGTACGACCGACCTGGAAGTTCTGCGCCAGGCACACGCCGCGCTCGAGAAGGAATTGAATGCCGCCTGGGCGGGCCGTGAAGCGGGACTGCCACTGCAAAATTCGCGTGAGTTGTTGATCATGGCGTCGATCATTCAGAAGGAGAGCGGCCAGCCGCAGGAGCTTGGCAAGATCGCCGGACTGTACCTGCATCGCCTGAGGTTGGGGATGCGCCTGCAGGCCGATCCCACGGTCATATATGGCATGGGTGAGAGCTACGACGGCGATATTCGAAGTGCGGACCTGCGCACCGATGGGCCCTACAATACCTATACGCGTGTAGGCCTGCCGCCCACACCAATTGCCTTGGCCGGCGCAGCTGCGATTCGCGCCACCGCGCATCCGGAGAAAACCGAGGCGATTTATTTTGTCGCATCGCCAAAGGATGACGGCAGCCATGTATTTTCCGCGACGCTGGCGGAGCACAACGCGGCGGTCGCATCCTATGTGGCGCATCAGCGGCGCAAGGCCGCCGCGGAGGCGGTCCGATGAGCACAGTGTTGGGACGATTTTTGACCGTCGAAGGGATCGAGGGCGTGGGTAAGACCACGCAAGTGGCGCGCCTCTCGGGCGCATTGCGCGAGCGCGGCATCGATCATGTGGTCACGCGCGAGCCCGGCGGCACGCCCCTGGCAGAGAAGATCCGCGCCATCGTCTTGAATAATTTGGGCGGCGAAGCGTTGCCTGCGACGGCCGAGCTGCTGCTGATGTTTGCCGGTCGCGCAGTGCACCTGGCCAATCATATAGAGCCGAATTTGCGCGCCGGCCGATGGGTGGTGTGCGATCGTTTCATCGATGCCACTTATGCCTACCAAGGCGGCGGCCGACGTTTGAGCGCCGACACCATTCGGCAGCTGGAAATCATGGTGCAGGGCGCGCGGCGGCCCGACTTGACGTTGTGGCTGGATGCGCCGGTGGAGCAGGCGCTGCAGCGGGCACGCGAACGGAATTCCGGAGACGTAACGGATCGCTTCGAAAGCGAACGCGCCGAATTCTTCGAGCGGGTGCGCGAGGTGTACCGCGCGCGCGCTGCGGCTGAACCTGACCGGATCTACAGCATCGATGCGGCCCAATCCGCCGATGCGGTCGCCGCACAAGTACTGCAAGTGCTGGAGAAGCGATCTTGGATTTCCTGAGCGCCGATGCTTTGCCATGGCTGGGCGGTGCGCAAGCACGGCTGCGTGGCGCGATTGCGGCGCAGCGGCTGCCGCATTCCTTGTTGCTGCTGTCCACGCCCGGACTCGGCGCCGAACAACTGGCAAATTGGATCACCGCTCTGGCGCTGTGTGAATCGGCGGGCGCCAGACCCTGCGGCGTGTGTGCTTCTTGTCAGCTGCTGCGCTCGGACAGTCATCCGGATTCGCACACCGTGCGGCTCGAGGAGGATGCGAAGCAGATCAAGGTCGAACAGGTGCGCGCGCTGATTGAGTCGCTGGCACTCAAGAGCTATCGCGGCGGCTATAAGTTGGGAGTCATCGAGGGCGCCGAGTCCCTCAACGCCAACGGTGCGAACGCGTTCCTGAAAACTTTGGAGGAACCGACCGCCGACACCATGCTGATCATGATCGCGAGGCCGAGCCACCGCCTGCCCGCCACCATTGCCAGCCGCTGCTCGCGCATGAGCCTGCAACCTCCGTCGACCGCAGCGGCGATCGACTGGCTGAGGGCGCATGCGGTTGCCGAGCCGGCGGGGGTCGTCAAAGCGGGAGCCGACGACGCGCGCGCCGCCGATGCGCGCTGGCTGGCAGCCCTGGCGCTGGCGGGTGGTGCGCCGCTGCTGGCATTGGAATTGGACGCCCTGGGAATGGCGGCGCTCGATGCCGACATGCAGGAGTCGGTGCGGCGGCTGGCCGAGGCTTCAGTGGATGTGACCTTGCTGGCCGAACGCTGGATGAAATCCAATCCGGGACTGCGCATCGCCTGGCTTGAGAACTGGATCACACGGCGAGTACATGCGGCCCTCGGAAGCGGTACTTCGCATCAAAGTGCGGAACCCGTCCGCTTGCCTGCCGCTTTACTTAAGCCCAAGATAAGAGCCCTATTCGAGCTGCTGGACGCCGCCCGTGACTTGAGGCGACTTGCGTCGACCGGCATGAATCAACAACTGGCGCTGGAAGCGTTGCTGCTCGGAGGACGAGCCGCGCTGGCGAATTGGGGCTTATCGTGGGAATGACAGGAATTGCGAAGTCCAAGTAACAAACCGGGCCTGCTGACGCTTACGATCAAGGATAAGAGCGCGCTGTATCTCGCCTATATGCCGTTCGTGAAGAACGGCGGCTTGTTCATTCCGACGAACAGCAACTATCGGCTGGGCGACGAAGTGTTCATGTTGCTGAATCTGATGGGTGAGGAAGAGAAGCTCCCCGTCGCCGGCCGCGTGATCTGGATGACGCCGAAGGGTGCGCAGGGCAAGCGCACGGCCGGCATCGGTGTGCAATTCAGCGACCAGGACCGCGGCAACACCCAGAAGAAAATCGAGAACTATCTGGCCGGCGCCCTGGGGGGGGACAAGCCGACGCATACGATGTAGCAAGGCGGGAATAATCCCGGCTCGAAGCTTACCCTCGCTTCGAGCGTGCGGCCTCGGTGGCCGCGAGGCCTCCTTTCAACACATACGCTTCGAAGCCGCGCTCGCTCAGAATGTACGCGGCGGCGGAGCTGCGCCGGCCGGTGTCGCAACACACGACGTAGGAAGTGTTCTTGTCCAAGGCGTTGAGCTTCAGACGAATGAAGTACAGCGGAATATTGACGGCGCCGTCGATGCGAAAATTCTGAAATTCGCTGGGCAGCCGGACATCCAGCCACTTGCCGCCGCCGGCCACGATTTCCTTGGCTTTGTCGTATTCCACCCATTGCAGCAAAGGCTCGTTAAGCAGGGTCTGAAAATCACTCTTGCCGAGGCGCATGAGCGTGCCGTCGGTGGACATGGTGACAGTGGCGTTGCGCTTCGCCTCGGCAATCAAGGCCTCCTCGCCGAAGCTGTCCCCGGGCGCGAGCTCGGCGAGCTTGATGCCCTCCTTGTTGAGCGGCGTCTCGCGGGTCACGATGCACTTACCCGCCACCACGACGTAGAAATAATCGCCCTCGGTTCCCTGCTTGATGACCACATCGCCGGCGCGATAGTTGATCCGCTGCATGCGCATGAAAATCGCCTGAATGTTCGCCGGCGGAATGCGATGGAAGGCCTTGGTTTGCAGCAGCGTGGTCATCCAGTCGCCGGTCACGTCGAGGCCGTCGCCACGCAATTCGGCGACTTCGTACTGACCGGTCTGGTCCCACGTCAGCAGCACATCAAGCAGATCGCTGTCGATCATGATGTATTCGATATCGACTGCCGCGCGTGCGGTAAATTTGCGTGGCAGTCCCGGCGCGAGCGCTGCGCGCGCCTCGGGAGTGCGGGCGCGGATATTACCGATGATCTTGTCATCTGCGCGCAGCTCGACGCTGCCGGCTACCAGGTAGAAGGTGCGCTTGTCGGTATCACCTTCCTTGAACAAGAGGCGTCCCGCGCCCAGCTCGCGAATGTGCGTTTTGCGGGCGAGCGCATGCAGGTTCTCGGCCTTCAAACCGTCCAGCGGCGAGAAAGTCCTGAGTATCGAAAGATCGAGAGGCCGTTCATCCATCGAGAAATACGCCGCCGCCTATGGTTTCAACCCTATGATTTTGGATGGGAATCCTACCATATGCGAAGGCAGGTTCGACCACGCCGTGGACTACATTGAGCGGGGTATCAGGCAGCAAATTGCTGCCAACCGGGATCCGGTCGAAAGCGCTCTCCATAGCGCTGCGCGAGTTCCTCCAGCCTTGCGGTTACGTTGGCGATACCACGCAACCTCGCATATTGCAGCGGACCGCCGCGAAATGGCGCGAAGCCGGTCGCAAATACCGCGCCTGCATCCAATAAATCGGCGTCGTCGATGACGCCTTCCCGCAGGCAGGCGACGGCTTCATTGAGCATCGGCAGCATCAATCGGTCCTCCAAGTCCGCCGGAACGGCGAAATGCGGCGATTCTGTTCGCACCGGTTTGCCGTCGCGCCACAGGTAAAAGCCTTCGCCGCTCTTGCGGCCGAGCTTCTTCTGCTCCACCAATTTGACCAGAATCTCGGGTACCCGGCGGTGAAAAGCCTCCGCGAGCACCCGTCCCACGTGCAAGGAGACGTCGAGGCCGACGACGTCGGTCAACTCAAGGGGCCCCATGGGCATGCCGAAATCCTTGCCGGCCTTGTCGATAATGGACGCGGGGACGCCCGATTCCAGCGCAAACAATGCCTCGTTGACGTAGGGAGTGAGGATGCGATTGACGACGAAGCCGGGCGCGCTTTTGCACGGTAGTGGCAGCTTGTCGAGCCTGCGGGTGAACTTGAGCGCGTCCTGTACGACCTGCGCATGAGTGCTCGAACCTTGAACGATTTCCACCAGCTGCAACTGCGCCACCGGATTGAAGAAATGGATGCCGACCAGCCGGCGCGGGTCCTGCAGCTGTTCGCTCAAGGTTTCGATCCTGATGCTCGATGTATTGCTGGCGAGGATGGCGGTGGGCTTGAGCTTCGGTTCGAGCTCGGCATAGAGGGCGCGTTTGGCCTCGACATTCTCGAAAATGGCCTCGATAACCACATCGGCGTCAGCCACGCCGTTGCCGTCGACATCCACGTGCAGGCGCGCCAGCGCCGCGGCCGCGGCCGCCGGGTCTTTGAGCCGCTTGGCGAAGAACACTTTGGCGCGGTCCATGGCAGGTTGAATCAACTCTGCACTGCGATCTTGCAGCGTCACCGTCATGCCTCGAAACGCCGACCACGCCGCGATATCGCCACCCATGACGCCGGCGCCTACGACATGCACATGCCGGAATTCGGCAGGCGATTTGCCCCCCAAGCCCTTCAGCCTGTCCTGCAGCATGAACACGCGCACGAGGTTCCGCGACGTGGGAGTGCACATGAGTTCGCTGATGGAACGCGCCTCGGCCTCATAGCTTTGCGCTCCGGCGGCGCCATGGCGTTGCCACAGGTCGACGATGGCGTAGGGCGCCGGATAATGGTCGCGCCGCACGCTGTGCTGCAGAGTGGAGGCGGCCTGGCGGGCAATAAAGGGCCGCACCGGCGGCAAGTTCAAGAGCTTGTCCACGAACGGAGCGCCCGACTTCGGCGGCGCACGCAGCAGCCGGGCTTTGGCGCGTTCGAGCAGTTCCGGCGGCGCCACCAGCTCATCGATCAGGCCCACGGCCAGCGCGCGCGAGCCCTTGAACGGCTTGCCCTTTAGCATCAGGTCGAGAGCCGGGCGCACACCGATGAGTTGCACGCTGCGCACCGTGCCGCCGAATCCCGGATGAATGCCGAGCAGCACTTCGGGCAATCCCAAGGACAGCGAGGCGTCATCCGCGGCCACCCGATACGTGCAGGCGAGCGCCAGTTCCAAGCCGCCGCCCAAGGCGAAGCCGTGCATGGCCGCGACACTGGGGCAGGGCAAATCCTCAAGCTGCCGCAGCACGGCTTGTCCGGCACACACCAGCTCATAGCCCTGCTCAGGGCTGCGTATGCCGAGGAATTCCTTGATGTCGGCGCCGGCAATGAAGCCGCTTTTCTTGCCGGAGCGAATCACGACGCCGGCCGGTCGCTCGATCGCGATACGTTTGAGGTGCGCCGCCAAGTCGCGCAACACTGCTGCAGAGAGGACGTTGGCTGAGGCCCCCGGGGTGTCGCACACCAGCCAGGCGATTCGCTCGGCATCCGTGGTGACGGACCAAGTGCCGGTATCCGCCATCAAGCGGCCTGCCGAACACGTTGATGAATGGTGAAATCGCAGATCAGCGGCAGATGGTCGGAGAATTGCACGTTCGGAATTTCAAAACGGTTCACCTCGATCTCGCTGCTGTGCAGGATGAAATCGAGCTCCTTGCGCGGGCTGCTGCTCGGATACGATGGCAGTCCCTGAAGATTGGCGCTGCTCAACCCGGCCGCCTGCGTGAATAAATACAGCTCGTGGTCGCCCCAATAGGTGTTGAAGTCGCCGGCGACGATGACGGGCTTTTCCGTCTTGCGCACCAGATCGTAAAGGTAGCGCAGCTGGTATTGCCGATGCCTGAACTTCAAGGACAGGTGCACCAGAAAGATCGCTACATCGTCGAGTTCCAATTCGATGATCAGGCGCTTGATCCCAGTGTCGAAATAATGAAAGCGTTCGCCGCGTACCCGCGGGGCCGCGAGAAAGGCATTGGCTTGCTTGCGGACGATGGGGACTAAGTGGTTGACGGAAGATACGCCGTACTTGCACTCGAACGTGGAATAGTGCCCCAACGAACGTGCGATGAAGTCCGCTTGATTGACCATTCCCGTTCGGATGGAGCCGGTGTCCACCTCGATCAGGCCGACCACGTCCGGATCCTGATTCTTGATGAAGTCCGTTATGCGAGACAGCACCACCCGGCTGGAGCGAAGGTAGCCGGCTCCCGGCACGGGAAGGTGGAACGCGGGCCCGG
>JBDUBO010000094.1:0-15615 GCA_040004115.1 Gammaproteobacteria bacterium
TGAGGGCAACTGCTGCCTTTTGTTGCCCTCAGACGACCCATCCCACGTGGCAGCCTTTAGGCACCCGATACTTCGAGCCTGTCGATCTGTTTGTAAGCCCGCGAGAAGCGCTGCCGCCGCTGGCCCTTCTTGTCCTGGAATTGCTTGAGCTCCTCGAACTTGAGCTTCATCGGCGCGCTGTTGCCGCTGTGAATGGTCAGCACTTCACCGGGATTGACCACCGCCATGGCCACCAGGTATTCATCGCGCTCGGCGGACTTCTTGCCGGGAATACCGAATAGATTCTGGCCCTTGCCCGCCGTCATCTCCTCGATCTGCGTCGTCGGCAGCGCCAGCACTTCACCGTCGTTGTTGACGAATATCGCAAGCGCCGTCTTCTGCACAATCGGCTGCGCCGGCAGCACTTTGGCGTTCTCCGGCACCTTGAGTATGGACTTGCCTTTTTTGTTGCGGGCGTACAGCTCGCGCAATTTCACAGCAAAGCCGTAGCCGGCGTCGCTCGCCACGATCCAGGTGTCGTCGGGCTCGCCGATCAGAACCGCCGCAAAGGTGGCGCCGTCGGGCGGATCCACCGTGCCCGACAGTGGCTCGCCGTAACCGCGGGCGGCCGGCAGCTGGTGCGCATCCAGGCTGTAGGCACGGCCTGTGGAATCGATGAACACGGCCTGCTGCAGGTTGCGGCCGCGGGCGGCGGCCTGGAATTCATCCCCGCCCTTGTAGCTCAAGGCGCGCACATCGATGTCGTGGCCTTTCGCGGCCCGCACCCAGCCCAAGCGCGACAGCACCACGGTGGTGGGCTCGCTGGTGAGCAGCTCGGTTTCCGAAATGGCCTGCGCCGCTTCGCGCTCGACCAGCCGGGTGCGGCGTTCGTCGCCGTATTCCTCGGCATCGCTCATGAGTTCGTCGCGCACCAGGCGGGTGAGCTTGGCCTTGCTCTTCAAGATCCCTTCGATCTCGTCGCGCTCCTCGGCCAGTTCTTTCTGCTCTTCGCGGATCTTCATCTCTTCGAGCCGCGCCAGGTGGCGCAGCTTGGTCTCGAGGATGTGTTCGGCCTGTTCGTCCGACAGCTTGAAGCGCTTGATCAGCACCGGCTTGGGCTGCTCTTCGGTGCGCACGATGCGAATCACTTCATCCAGGTTCAAGAACGCGATCAGCATGCCGTCGAGCAGGTGCAGCCGCGTATTCAACTTCGCGAGCCGATGATTCAGGCGCCGGGTGACCGTAGACTTGCGGAAAGTCAGCCACTCCAGCAGCAGTTCCTTGAGGCCCATCACGCGGGGGCGGCCATCGAGCGCGATGACGTTGAGATTTACCCGGTAGCTGCGCTCCAAATCCGTGGTCGCGAACAGATGCGCCATCAGCGCGGTCGTATCCACGCGATTTGATTTCGGCACGATCACGAGCCGGGTGGGATTTTCATGATCGGACTCGTCGCGGATGTCTTCGACCATGGGCAGCTTTTTCAGCTGCATTTGGCCGCCGATCTGCTCCAGTACCTTGCTGCCCGACACCTGAAACGGCAGCGCATCGATGACGATCTCGCCATCCTCGATTTCATAGGTCGCGCGCGCCTTGAAACTGCCGGAGCCCGTCTCGTACATGCGCACCAACTCGTCGCGCGGTGAGACGATCTCGCCCGCCGTGGGCAGATCCGGACCTTTCACATGCACCATTATTTTGCGCGTACTCAATTCCGGATCGTCGAGCAGTGCGACGCATGCCTTGACGACTTCGCGCAGATTGTGCGGCGGAATGTCGGTGGCCATGCCGACCGCAATGCCTGAGCCGCCGTTCAGCAGCAAGTTCGGCACTCGGGCCGGCAGCATGGTGGGTTCATCGAGCGAAGCGTCGAAATTCGGCGCCCAATCGACCGTGCCGGAACCGAGTTCTTGCAGCAGCAATGCCGCGTAGCGCGTCAGCCGCGACTCCGTGTAGCGCATGGCGGCGAAGGACTTGGGATCGTCGGTCGAGCCCCAATTGCCCTGGCCGTCGACGATGGGGTAGCGGTAGGCGAAGTCCTGCGCCATGTGCACCATGGCCTCATAGCAGGCGGAATCGCCGTGCGGATGAAACTTGCCGATGACGTCGCCGACGGTTCGCGCGGATTTCTTGGGCTTGGCGCCCGCGGCGAGGCCCAGTTCGCTCATGGCATAGACGATGCGTCGCTGCACGGGTTTCAGTCCGTCCCCCAGGTGCGGCAGTGCTCGGTCCAGGATCACGTACATTGAATAATCGAGGTAGGCGCGCTCCGCGAATGACTTTAGGGGTTCTTGCTCCACCCCTTCGAAGTTCAGTTCCTGATCTTTCATGATAATTCCGCGGCGCTAAACGCGCGCCAGGTTGCCCTTGCTCTCGAGCCATTCGCGCCGGTCGCCGGCGCGCTTTTTCGCCAACAACATGTCGAGCATTGGATCCGGGCTGTCGTTCGCATCAATGGTCATCTGCACCAGCCGGCGAGTCTGCGGCGCCATGGTGGTTTCGCGCAATTGCAGCGGGCTCATTTCGCCCAGACCCTTGAAGCGCATCACCGACGGCTTGGTGCGCGGGCTTTCAATGGCGATGCGCTTCAGCGCCTTGTCCCGCTCGGCCTCATCGAGCGCATAAATGACTTCCTTGCCGGCATCGATCCGAAACAACGGCGGCATGCACACATACACGTGTCCCGCCATCACCAGCGGCCGATAATGACGCAAGAACAGAGCGCAGAGCAGCGTCGCGATGTGCTGCCCGTCGCTGTCCGCGTCCGCAAGGATGCAAATCTTGTGGTACCGCAGCCCGGACAAATCCGCAGCAGCCGGATCGACTCCGATGGCGATGCTGATGTTGTGCACTTCTTGGGATTGAAGAACCTCTCCGGTATCCGCTTCCCAGGTGTTCAAAATCTTTCCGCGCAGCGGCATGATGGCCTGCGTGACGCGATCGCGCGCCTGTTTGGCCGAACCGCCCGCCGAATCTCCTTCGACCAGGAACAGCTCGCCGCGCGCTGGGTCCTGACTCACGCAGTCGGCCAGTTTGCCCGGCAGCGCTGGGCCAGCCACGATGCGCTTGCGGGCGATTTTCTGGCTGTCCTTGAAGCGCTGCTGGGCATTCGCGATCGCCAGCATGGCGATTTTTTCGCCCTGGTCGGGGTGCTGGTTGAGCCACAGCGCGAAGGCGTCCTTGATCACCCCCTGCACGATCCCGGCGGATTCGCGCGAAGAGAGCTTCTCCTTGGTCTGCCCGGCGAACTGCGGCTCGCGCATTTTCATCGACAACACGAAGCTCACACCATCCCAGACGTCCTCGGGCGCGAGTTTCAGACCGCGTGGCACCAGGTTGCGGAACTCGCAGAACTCGCGCACTGCGTCGGAGGCACCCGTCCGCAATCCATTGACATGCGTGCCGCCCTCGACCGTGGGAATCAGATTGACATAGCTCTCGGTAATGCCGTGTTCGGATTCGAGCACCCAGGCGAATGCCCAATCGAGCGAGCCGCCCTCAATATCGCGCTTGCCGTAGAACGTCTCGGCCGGCAGCCATTGACCCTTGCCCAGTTCCTCCGCCAAATATTGATGCAGCCCGCCCGTATACAGCCATTCATCGCGTTCACCGCTAAACTCATTGGTGAGAGTGACGCGCAAATTCGGACAAAGCACCGCTTTCGCCCGCAGCACCTGTTTTAGCTTGGGGATGGCGAATTTATCGGTATCGAAGTACTGCGGATCGGGCCAGAACCGCAACGTCGTACCGGTTTTCGATTTCGGCACCTCGCCCACGACCTCGAGCTTGGATTTGAGGCGGCCGCCGGCAAAGCTGATGTTGTACTGCTTGCCGCCGCGGCGCACCCAGCACTCCAGATGCTTTGACAGCGCGTTGACCACGGACACGCCCACGCCATGCAGACCGCCGGAATGCTGGTAGGTCTTGTCGTTGAATTTTCCGCCCGCATGCAGCCGGGTCAGGATTAATTCCACGCCGCTGATCTTCTCCTTCGGATGTATGTCGACCGGCATGCCCCGGCCGTTGTCCTCGACCGCAAGGGATCCGTCCTTGAACACGGTGACATCGATTTTGTCGCAGTAACCGGCGAGCGCCTCATCGACGCTGTTGTCGATGACCTCGTGCGCGAGATGATTCGGCCGCGTGGTGTCGGTATACATGCCCGGCCGGCGGCGAACCGGGTCCAAGCCGCTCAATACCTCGATATCTGAGGCGGTATAAGACGATGCCATCAAGTACCTCGTTGGAAGGCGGCGGAGTCTAGCATGCACCTGCAATGCTATTCAGCTGGCAGCCTACCGGCGATTCCGTTATCTTTCGAATTATCATGGGAATCGCAAACGCTCAGAATTTGGTGCGCACTCTGCCGGTGCTGCCGCGTCCTTATGGTATCCGCGTGTGCCTCAAGCCCGGCGATCCGTTTGCCAGGCTGCTCGGCACCGACTGGCAGAAGACTCATTGGTTTTTCACCGCTGAGGAACGCGACCGTGTCCTCGAGGATATGTCGCGCAAGCACGAATATTCGCGCATCGGCGATCAGCCGGCGCTGGTATTCGAAAAAGTCGAGAAATTGGGCGAGAGCCGCAATTTCTAACTCTTGCCGATGCACTGCACACTAAAAAGTGCGGCCTAGAAACAAGTAGAACGCCGCCGTTCCCCCTTGATCGTAGCCCGAGCCCAGATAGACAGGCCCGAGAAAGGTGTCGAAGGCGACAAATACCGACGCGTCCTTGCGCGCCGACCGAAAATTGATGTCTCCACGGCGATCCCAGGTATTGCCGAGTTCGAATGACATGCCGAGGTAGGCGGGAAACTCGAAGAACCCCTCGCCGCCGTGGCCGATCTTGCGAAAGTAGATTGCCCGGGAAATGGCATAGTTGGGTCCGATCAACGATTGGGGCGCCAGACCCGATAGATTGAAGAATCCACCGAGAGAATAAAATTCAGGCAAGGCGGTCGGCGGGATCTTGCCATCCAACGTAGTACCCGCAGAGGTCCAGAGCAGGATGGTGTTGCGTCCCGCGGAGCGCGCCATCAGCCAATCCGCCCGCACTCGATCCGAGGCGATGTCCGCACCCAGATTGGTGCGATTGGCGTCCCACTGCAGACTGAATGTCTGACCCGCTCGCGGGAAGTGCACATCGTCGAGGCGATCGTAGCTGAATCTGAAGAAGTACTCGCCTTTGTTATACTGCTGTTCCACCAAGCCCGGGTCGCCGAAGCGGACGCGAGTGGCGCCGTTGGTGCGGTGGAATCCCGCGCGGATCTCACCCCAATTACCGAGATTGCGCCCGAAGTCGAGATCGGCTTCCGCCTCCCGGTCGCGAAAGTCTGCCACTTCGAGATTGTTGACGTAGATCGGCAGGTCGCGAGCCTCGATACGCACCCGCGGCGCCACGAACCAGCTTCGCGATGCGCTGAGCGGCTGATAGAACTCGCTCACCACTTGGGGGTCGCTGCCGATTTGCACGTCGGTCAACAACTCCGCGCCCAGCTCGTTGATTTCGGACAAGATAAAGCGCGCTGCCGCGTTGTAGCGGCTGTTGCCCTGAAAATTGTCCTCCAGATTCAGGCCGAAGCGCAGGTAGTTGGGCCCCCAAGATTTGCGGCGCGCACGAACTTCGAAGCCGGACTCCTCATCGCCGGTCGCTGTTCCTGCCGCCGCACTGGCCGCCGCCGCACCGGGCGCCGCCGCAGGCCGCTCGACCATGCTGTAGTCGAGCGTCTCGAAATTCCCGAGTCCGTACAATTCCGTGATGCGTTTGCTCACTTCATTCAAATCCAGCGGCTTACCCACCAACGGTTGCATCTCCGCCATGATGGTCTTTTCATAGCGCTTGGATTGCTCGTCCACGCGCACGAATTGAATCCGAGGCAAGCCCGGTTCGCGCGCGGCGCGGCGCGCCAAGTAATCGCGATACGCCCCATCGCCGACGCTTAGCGTCTTCAGCTTGGCGATCGAACCGCGTGCCGCCTCCTCACCGTCCACGATTACATTGTTCGCAGCGGCAAAGTCGGTCGACGTCGCCAACCCCAGCTGCGGCACGATTAAGATGTCGTCGGGACCCAAGCTGGCGCGCTGTCGGTCGGAGTCCTTGCGCACCAGGATGGCGAGCATTTGATTGGATATCGACAGCGCGGAATCGAGTGCGGCCCGCGGCTGCAGCGGATAGCTCACGTCAGAGACGATGAGAATGTCGGCGTGCATTGCGCGCGCCACGTTGATGGGCAAATTCTCAGCCAATCCGCCGTCGACCAGGAGGCGTCCGTTTGATTCAACCGGCGCGAATACCCCCGGAGCCGACATGCTGGCGCGCATTGCAACGGCAAGATCGCCCTTGTCCAGCAATACGGCACTGCCGGTTTCCAAATCCGTCGCGACCGCGCAAAATGGCGTTGGCAGCTGGTCGAAATCCGTGCTGTTGCTGAACGGCAGGGTCAGCTGACGCAGCGTTTGCTGCAGCTTCTGCCCCTGGATGAAGCCCTTCGGCAAGAGGATCTTCCCGTGCTTGAGACCCAGCGGCAACCGCACCAGGAAATTACTGTCATCTTGTTTGCGCCTGAACGCGAGATCGCGGCGCGGTGGCGCATCGTGAAACGCCTCCTGCCAATCCACTGAGCGTATGGTGGCGTCGATTTGCTGCGCCGTCATGCCGCTGGCGTACAGTCCGCCGACGATGGCGCCCATGCTGGTGCCGGCGATACAGTCGATGGGGATCTTGAGGTCCTCGAGAACCTTGAGTACACCGATGTGCGCCATGCCGCGCGCACCGCCGCCGGACAATACCAGACAAATCCTCGGGCGAATCGGGGGCGAAGAGCCGGTTAGCTGCTGCGCCTCCGCCTGCGAGGCGAACGAACACAGCCATACTCCGGCGAGCGTCCAGGCCAATCCATGTCGTGCGATGAGCTTCCCCATGTGGGGAGCTAGTTTAGTTCACGACGTCGATACTGGAAGCAGTAAAGGTATTGGTGCCCCGGTTGAACACCCCCATGGCCACGAATTTGAAGGCGGGAGTGGCCGCGACGACGGACTTGGGGGCCTGAGTCACGAATCCCGAGAAAGCGTTGAACACCGCTACGCTGGTGGTTTTCGCCGCGGAGAGGTTGCCGATGGCGAACGACGGCAGAAATATCGGGGGCAGTCCGGACGTGCTCGCCGGCGTCGCCTGCGGAACGATTTGCGGTGTCGCCGGCAGTGATGCCAGATCGATGCTCTCGGATCCAATGCGGATCACGCCCGAACTATAATTCGCATTCGCGAGATCGATGGTCAAGCCGGTAGCCGTCAGCGTAGCGAAGGGCGCTGTGGTCCCGGCACTGGTCCAGGCGACTTGCAAGCGGGCCGGGACCGACAGTTCAGCAGTGATGGAAGTCGCAAGAAAATCCGGCGGCGCGGAACCGAAGGGTGAGCTGATGCCATCAACCCAGAGCGGACTGCCGGTTACCGTGCCGGCGGGCAATGCGAGAGTGCCCGAATTGATCTCGTAAGCGGCAGGGGACACCGCAACCGCCCCGTTGCCGGTGAAGTCATAAATGCTGACCGGCCAGTTCTCGATGGACTGCAGATTCAACACGACCGTGCCAGCACCCGAGGACACCACGGGGCCATAGACCTCGGTGGTCTGCAGGCGCACCGACCCGGTGTTGGCGCTGGACGATCCGGTGGCGTCCAGCGTCGTGACCTTGGATGCCGGCAGCGAATAGATGCCGCGCGCGATGATGTGCTGGCCGACCGAAATAGAGTTGTAAGTGAGGTTCGTCATCGTCGTGCTGTCTTCAGCCGTCACGATGGTGTTCGGACCCACCAGAACTACCGCGTCGGGTGTATTGATGTAGGAACTGGTCCCGTCGTTGAATTGCAAGGTGGCGCCCCGCAGCGTCAAGGTGTTGCCGCTGCGCTTTATGACATCGCCTTCGATCCCTTGCGTATAAAAGTCCTCGAGGGTGCTTCCTGCGACCACATAGTGTGAGTTGAACTTACCCGAGGTCACCGTGGGGTTCAGCGTCGGAGTCGGCTCGAACGTCGTGTACGCCGCGGTAATGGTCGTGCCTGCGGACGTTTGCGACAACGCAGTGATGCCAGTCGTGCCGACATACGTCTTGCCATTTAACTGATACAGGGTGTTCGCGTCGTTGAACAGCGTGAGCTGCCCCAAGCTGTTGTATTCGTCAAAGAAGGGCCGCACGTACACCGTGTAAGTAGCCGCTCCGACGCTCGAATTGATCAGCGGGCCGCGTATGCGCACCAGCTTCGTGTCGGGCGGGGCGGTGGCGATGGTCATGATGGGCTTGACGGTCACGGTCGCCGGGGTGGTCGCCAAATTCACGCTGTTCGAGGCGGCGAGATCGAAATTGATGGCCAGGCGCAGCGCGCTCGATGAGGACAGGGTCGGCTGGATGGTCGGCTGATGTTGCGCATCGAAGGTGATGTTGATGGTTTGCGTGGTCACCGCGGCGCCGGTGGTATCCACCACCTTGGCCTGCTGCGGCACGCCGTTGACCATCACGGAAATGTTGGCCGACGTGTAGTCCACGACAATGGTGGCCGACTTGTAGGTATCGTTGGGAACGCTTGCCGAGCTCCACAGCTCGGAAATGTCCTTCAACTTGGTGAAATCCACCGTCTCAATGGCACTGACGGGAGTGACCACGCCATAGGTGACGCCGGTCAAGGACACCGAATCGACCTTGACCTCGTAGCTGGTGAAATCAGCCGGCGTTGCGCTCAAGGTCACCCAGGCGATGCCGTAACCGCTGTTCTGGTAGTTGTGGTGACAGCCGGCCGCAATGACGGCGCCGGCACACACGAGAGCGGTCAATGAATTACGAGCGTATCGACGGAGCAGTGAGTGCACTACGGCTTCCAATATTAGGGGAGTGAGAAGGATTTAGGGTTTGTAGAATAAAGACTTTCGAGAGGCTACGCGCAGCAAAGTTCCGTTTTGGGGCGTTAACGGTCCCTGGGAAGCGGCACCTGCTGGGTAATACAGTGGATATTGCCCCCGCCCAGCAGCACCTCGCGGGTGGCGACTCCCACCACTTGACGGGTCGGAAACAGGCGTTTGAGCGTGCGCTGAGCCGCCGCGTCATGCCGTTTGTCGTAAAGCGGCATCACAATGCATTTATTTGCAATGTAGAAATTCATGTACGAGGCCGGCAGCCGGTCCCCCGCCTTGCGCGGGTGCGTGCCGGCGCGGCGGTCGATGCCGGCCGCCTCCTCGGCAGTCATGAACAGCGGCCCCGGCTGATGGATCTTGTGAATCGTGAGCTTGCGGCCCCGTGCATCGCGCGCCGTGCTTAAGCGCCGAAAGGCATCGCGGGAGATCTCGTGCTGAGGGTCGTCGCGATCCGAAGTCCAGGTAAGGGCGACGTGCCCGGGACTCGTGAAACAGGCGAGTTCGTCGATGTGGCCGCCCGTCTCATCAAGGTATACGCCCTTCTCCAGCCAAATAACCGTGCTGACGCCGAGATAGCGGCGCAGATGTTCCTCGACAGCTGCACGTGACAGGCTGGGATTGCGATTAGGGTTGAGCAGGCATTCCTCGGTGGTCAAGCAGGTGCCCTGCCCGTCCACGTGGATGGCACCTCCCTCGAGCACGAACGATGTCCGGTAGCGATCCGCGCCTTCGATCTCCAACACTTTTTGTGCGACCTCATCGTCGCGATCCCAGGGGAAGTACAACCCGCCCTGAAGGCCGCCCCACCCGTTGAAGGTCCAATCGACGCCGCGGCGTCGTCCCTTGCCGTCGATGACAAAAGTCGGTCCGCAATCCCGTATCCACGCATCATTACTGCTGATCTCGACCACGCGCACGGAGCGCGGCAATCGAGCGCGGGCATTTTGGAATTGCGCCGCCGACACACCCACAGTCACCGGCTCGCCGCCGGCGATGGCGGCCGCAACAGCCGCAAATGCCGCCTGAGCGGGCTTGGCACCGCCGCGCCAATTGTCCGTGCGCTCAGGCCACAGCATCCAGCAGCCTGAATGACGTTCGAATTCCGCCGGCATGCGAAAGCCATCCTTCGCAGGTGTTGAGGTGAGCGTGCGCACTGGTCGCGCATGCTAGCATTGTGTTCGAATTTAGAGGAGCCGATGCAAATGTCAGATGCGAAGCCCGTGCACGTGCAGATCCCCGCCGGAGGCCAAAAAATCACGATTACCGACGGCAAATTACATGTGCCCGATCAACCCATCATCCCTTTCATCGAAGGCGATGGCACGGGGCCTGACATTTGGCGCGCCAGCGTGCGGGTATTCGATGCAGCCATACAAAAGGCCTACGGCGGTAAGCGCAAGATACACTGGATGGAAGTGTTCGCCGGCGAGAAGGCGAATAAGGCGTACAACTCCTGGCTGCCGGACGAAACCGTACAGGCGTGCCGCGACTACCTGATCTCGATCAAGGGACCGCTCACCACGCCGGTCGGAGGAGGCATTCGCTCGCTTAATGTGGCGTTGCGCCAATTGCTGGATTTATACGTTTGCTTGAGGCCTGTGCGCTGGTTCAAAGGCGTACCCTCGCCGGTCAAGTCGCCGGAGAAGGTCGACATGGTAATCTTCCGCGAGAACACCGAGGATATTTACGCGGGCATCGAATTCGAAGCCGGCTCCGCCGACGCTAAGAAATTCCTTGATCTGTTTAAGCAAAATTTCCCGAAGCAGTTCGCCAAAATCCGCTTCCCGGAAAGCTCCGGCATCGGCCTCAAGCCCGCTTCGAAGGAAGGTACGGATCGATTGTTCCGCGCCGCCGTTGCCTACGCCATTGCCAACAAGCGCAAGAACGTGACCATCGTGCACAAGGGCAACATCATGAAGTTCACCGAGGGCGCATTCCGCAATTGGTGCTACCAACTGGCGGAGCGGGAATTTCCCGACGATGTGTTCACCTGGGAGCAGTGGGAGCGCATCAAGGCCGCCAAAGGCGAAAAGGAAGCCGTCGCGCAGATGGACGCTGCCAAGAAGGCGGGCAAGATCATCATCAAGGATGCGATCGCCGACATCACCCTGCAGCAGGTGCTTACCCGTCCGGATGAGTTCGATGTGGTCGCCACCATGAATCTCAACGGCGACTATCTGTCGGATGCTCTGGCCGCTCAGGTGGGCGGCATCGGCATCGCGCCCGGCGGCAATATCAACTACATCACGGGTCACGCGGTGTTCGAGGCCACGCACGGCACCGCACCCAAGTACGCCAATCTTGACAAGGTAAATCCCGGGTCCGTCATCCTGTCGGGCGAAATGATGCTGCGCTACATGGGCTGGCTGGAAGCCGCGGATGCCATCATCGGTGCAATGGATAGGACCATTGCGCAGAAGACTGTGACTTACGATTTCGCGCGACTGATGGAGGGCGCGACCGAGGTCAAGTGCAGCGAGTTCGGCGACATCCTGATTCGCAATCTCTAGGCGTTCGCAATCTCTAGGCGTTCGCGAGCTTGAGATGCGCGAGCGGCGCAACCGAGCGCTGTTTGAGGACGTCAAAGGCGGCGATTCGATAGGCTTCGGCCATGGTGGGAAAGTTGAAGATCTGTTCGACAAAGAAGTCGGCGGCCGCGCCGGCGGCGATCGCCGCCTGGCCCAAGTGAACCAGGTCAGTGGCGCCCTCGCCGACAACTTGAACTCCGAGCACCCGCGCGCTGCTGCGCTCGCAAAGCAACGCCAAAAACCCGTGAGGCTCGCCCGCGATATGCGCGCGCGCGACCTCGCTGAAATCGGCGCGCCCGACAATGATGTCGATCTTCTTTGCGGCGGCTTCGCTCTGCGATAGACCGACGCAGCCGATCTCAGGAATCGTGTACACGCCGCTCGGCACCAGGCTGGTATGAGCGGGCGGAGGCAACCCTAAAGCCGCAAGCGCGGCGCGGCGGCCCTGATCTGCGGCGGCGCAGGCCAGCGCGGGCGGTCCGATGGCATCGCCGGCCGCGAAGATTCCCGGAATATTGGTCTCGTATCGTTCGTCGACCTGCACATGGCCGCGGCTGCTGATGGCAAGTTGCAGGCGGTCGAGACCGATACCTTCCAAATTGGCGATGCGCCCGAATGCGGCAAATACAATGTCGGCGGTCAGCACCTCGCCGCCGCGAAGCTCCACCGCCACCTGCGAAAATCCATCGAACGATGCGCCGACGACTTCGGCTGCGCCCTGATATCGGCCGCCCATTGCGCGAAACGCCGTGAGAAAACCCGTGCGCAGGCTGGGGTCGAGAAATCCCAACGGCTCCGCTGCCTTGTCGAGCAGAGTCACGGCGCAACCCAGCGCGGCAAAGATCGACGCGTACTCGCAGGCGATCACGCCGCTGCCCAACACCACCATGGTGCGCGGAATATAGGACAGGCTCAGTATGGAATCGCTGTCGAGTATGCGTTCGTGATCAACTTCGATGGCGGGCACGTGACGCGGCCGCGATCCGGGAGCGAGCAGCACCCGCGGCGCGCGCACTACGATGCGCGAGCCATCCAGCCGCTGCACCTCGATGCGATTGGCATCCAAAAAAACGGCGCGGCCGTGAATCAGCTCCACCCGGTTGCGGGCCAGCTGCGCCTGCAGGTAACGGTCTTGTGCGGCTACGACGATGTCGACACCGTGCAGCAAGGATGAAAGCGGTGCATCGCCGCGCAACTCGACCGCCAGCGACGATGCGCTCCCTTGCATGCGCCGGTACCGCAGCGCCTGTTCGCGCAGTGCCTTGCTCGGAATAGTCCCTGACAGCAGACATGACCCGCCTACCTGCGCTTCACGCTCGATAATGGCGGCGCGAAAACCAGCTTTGGCGGCTTGGATGGCCGCCTTCTGTCCGGCGGGTCCCGAGCCCACGCACAGAAAATCGTAAACCTCAGGTTGCATGGGCGGGCCGGCGCGAGTGTTTCACTGCCCTAAATGCCTGCCAGGTTGCGCACATGGTCGCGCTTCGCCAGCATGCGACGCCGATCGTCGGGGAAAACGCCCAGCTGCTCGAATACCGGGCTCTCGATCACCACATTCTCGTCCAGCAATTGCGGATGCAGCGTGTGCGTCGCCAGCAGATGCGCCGCATGCACGGTGGCCGCCAGTTCGCGATGACTGGATTCGCGCAGATTGCGCCCACAATTGCGCCAATCGCTCGCCGCCTCCTGCACATCCTGGGGCAGTAGCCAGTTATTCATCAGTAGACGCCCGAAAGCGGGCTCGAATTCGACCACGAGACCGCCGAAGGTCTGCGCGTCCATGACGGTGCGCTGCTCGAACTCGAACCGCGACAGAATCTTCAGCGCCAGCGCGGCTCCGGTACGATGCATCAACGCCGCCAGGTAGGCGCTTTCCACATGCTTGCGGCGTTCGCGTGCAATTTCCTTGGCCCACAGACCCGCCAGCCACGCCTCGCGCCACAAATCTTCGGATTCCGGTTCGTGGCCGGGAGCCACGAACACCTCGCCGCGCAGCATCACCGCCATCGCAATGTTGCGGACTTCCGCCACGCCGAGCCATGAAACCGCCTGCTGCAGCGACACGACCGGCGAACGCGGCCGCAGTGCCGGCGAATTCGCGACCCGCATAATCTCGCCCGCGAGCACCGGATCGGATTGAATCAATCGCGCCAGTTGGCCGGCGTCGGTGGCCTGCTGCGCCGTGAGTTGCGCGAGTTGCGCACACACCCGCGGCAGCGGCGCGATGGTCTGGGGTCCGGCAAGGGACTCGATCAAGTAGTCTCGCGCTGATTGAGAGTTCAGGGCGGAAAGGATGACAAGCGGTTCGGGACTCAACTGATCACCCCTTGTAGATGGCGCGTACCTTTAGATCGGCACGCGGCAGGGATGCTTGAGGCGTTATCGACGTGGAAGGCCAGGAATATGTTAAATGAATGCGCTGTCCAAGGCCTGTCTCAAATCCACTATCAGGTCCTCGGCATCCTCCAGGCCAACGGACAGGCGCACGGTGCCGCGGGTGATCCGCGAGGCGGCACGCTGCTCCGGGGTGTAGTCGCCGCCGGCCAGCATCTGCGGCGGCAATACCAAGGACTCGGTAGAGCCCACGCTGGCTGCAATGGAAAACAGCTGCAACGACTCCGCAAACCGCGCGCCCTCCTCGAAGCCGCCGTCCAGTTCCAGAGTGACGACGGTCCCGAAATCACTCATTTGCGTTCGCGCCAGCGAGTGCTGAGGGTGAGTCTCGAGGCCCGGGTAGAACACGTGTTTCACGCGCGGATGGCCGACCAAGAAAAGGCTGGCAGCGAGCGCGTTGGCGCACTGACGCTCGTAGCGCAAGAAATAAGTGCGCATGCCGCGCTGGATCAGAAATGCCGCATGCGGATCCAGGGTCGGGCCCATTGACACGATGTCCTTGCGCATCGCCGCGATCAATTCGCCGCGCGCAATGATGGCGCCGCCCATCACGTCGCCGTGTCCCGACGCGTACTTCGTCAGGCTGTGCAGAAAAATATCGATGTCGTAGGCGCCATGATTGTGAAAGCCCGCAAACGTGTTGTCGAGCACTGTCAAGGCGCCGGCACCCCGCGCGTGACTCGTCAGATGTTCGATATCGGCGATCTTGGTTACCGGGTTGGTGGGGCTTTCGAACATCACCAGCCGGGTGGGACGATCGCGCAGCACGCGCTCGATCCCGTCGAGGTCCTCGATCGACAGCAGGGTATGCGCCACACCGTACTTCGACATGAGATGTTGAACGATGTAGCGAGTCGGGCCATACGATTCGACGAACGCGAGTATGTGATCGCCCTGCTTGCACAACGACAGGAGACTCGCCGCAATGGTCGCAACCCCGGACCCCGTCAACAGGCAGTCATCTCTGCCTTGCAGTTGCGCCAGCAGCAGCTGCAATTGCGTCAGTGTCGGGTTGGACGTGCGGGAATAAAAGAACCCCCCTCGGTCGCCGCGCAGGTAGCGCAAGGTCTCGCCGGTATCGTCGAAGGAGAACTTCACCGATTGGTATATCGGCCCAACCAGCGGACGATTGTCCGGTGCAACCGGGACCGCAGGAGGATGATTGACCAGCGTGTTTTTCTTCATAGGACCAAGATAGTCGAGCCGCCCGCTGCACTCAAGGCGCCAGGTAGCGATCCAGTTCGGCGTTGACCGCAGCAGCGGAATCGAACAGGGGTGCGCCTTCGGCCGCAGTCAGCCCGAGATCGCGGTAGGCTGCATCCGTCACCAGCAGTTCGCGCGCCAGCTGCGTGGAGTGGCCCAGCGTGAAATCGGCGAGCCCGTGCGCCACGTGAACCACGTTGCTTTCGAAACGCGCCCCGCCGGCCGAGTGATACGCCTCCCATTGCGAAGTCACGGTGAGCACCGGCGGCGGCAATGCCCAGGCATTGATCACCCGGGCACCGATGTGGCGATGAAACGTTTCGATGAGCCGATCGTATTCTTCGCCGGCCAGCTTCTTGCCGGCGCGCTGCGCGAGATCGTGCACCACGCCCAAGGTGACCACCTTGCCGATGTTGTGCAGCAAGCCGCACAGGTAGCACATGCCGGTCTCCTCGCCCAAAATGTGCGCCAATTGCCGCGACCACAACGCGCTCGCCAGCGAATGGCGCCACAGGCGTCGCGCCTTGTGCTGCTGACCCTTGACGTCCAGCATTTTGCCCTGCAGCGCCAGAGTAAAGGCGATGTTCGCCACCTCATCGAATCCCAGCCAC
>JBDUBO010000157.1:0-4572 GCA_040004115.1 Gammaproteobacteria bacterium
TCGGCGATATTTCGAATGCTGTCGGTGGTGATGCCGCCGGACGCCTCCAGCTTCAACGGCTTCGGCGCGGCGGCATTGATCGCCACCGCCTCGCGCATTGCCTGCAGCGAGAACTCATCGAGCAAGGCGATATCGGCGCCGGCCTCGATGGCCTGCCGCAGCTCGGATAGGTTCTCCACTTCGACTTCCACCGGCACGTTTGCCCCGCTACGCCTGGCGGCGTCTACCGCGTTGGCGATCGAGCCCGCGGCCAGGATGTGATTTTCCTTGATTAGAATGCCGTCGAACAGCCCCATGCGGTGATTGTGGCCGCCGCCGATGCGCACCGCGTATTTCTGCGCGGTGCGCATGCCGGGTAGGGTCTTGCGGGTGTCGAGCAGGCGGCAATTCGTGCCTTCGATGAGCGCGGCACAGGAGCGTGCGGCTGTGGCCGTGCCCGACAGCGTCTGTAAAAAATTGAGCGCGGTGCGTTCGCCCGTGAGCAGCCCGCGCGCCGGCCCCTCGAGGGTAAGCAGGGATTGATTGGCGGTGATGGAATCGCCTTCGGCGGCGTGCCAATCCAGCCGCACTCGCGCATCGATGGCGGCGAAAGTGGCTGCAACATAGGGAATGCCGCAGAGCACCGCCGGCTCGCGCGTGATCACACGGGCAATGCCAAGCCGCTCCTGAGGTATCAGGGCAGCCGTCAAATCACCGCCGCCGATATCTTCGGCCAGCGCGCGCGCTACCAGTTGCGGCAGGTCAACGGGAACCGGCACCGTGGTTGGCAAGCGGGGGTTCCCCGAACTGAACCCTACCTAGAAGGGCCCGTGAGCTGCCACGACCATGCACATCAGCATGGGAATGGAAAGCAGGAAGTTAATGCGCGAGGCATAAAGCGCGGCTTTGCGCGCCGCCGCCTTCTGTTCGTCGGTGGCCGGCACCATACCCAAAATTTTCTTCTGGTTTGGCCAAATAATCCCCCAGACATTGAACAGCATGATGGTTCCGAACCAGACGCCGAAACCCATGATGATATTGGGATGGGACGGCGGACTTTGCGTCAGTCCGAAAGTAAAGGCGCTGATGAACCGGCCGGGGGTTTGCGACAGCAGGTAGGCGCCGAGCAGCCAGGTGCCGAGCGCCGACCAGCGAAACCAAAGCAGGGCACGCGGTGCGACATATTTGTTGATCCCGGCGCCGCCGGGGCCACCCTTATCCGCTGCGGCTACGGCCATGGCAGGGGTTTGAACCGCGTTGAAGTAATAGAGCAGGCCAATCCAGAACACGCCGAACACGATGTGCAGCCAGCGCGTCAGGCTGTTGACGGTTCCCGGATCGAAGCTCACACCGCCGTTCACCAGGCCCAGGATAAGTGCAGCCAGCACGAAGCCGATAATGAGAGGCCATTTCACGCTAGTTAATGGGTTCATACGATTCCCCTCCATAATATTTATTCATCGGATCCGCATTGCCGGCCCTTTAAGGCCAGGCGCCGTGGCGCATCTTGCGCTGCAGCGGGCTGGAAGAATAGGGGAGTGACCCCAATATTTCAACGATGTCAGCCGCTTGCAACAGGCCGGCGTGTCAATATTCGTGTATTGGCTGCACAACCCTGACGCCGTGCTGTTATCGTAGACCCTAAGTGACCATTGGAGAGTCGAGTATGAATGCTATTGAACGGATCAAGGATCAGCTATCGGCAGCGCCGGTGGTGCTGTACATGAAGGGCACGCCCGATTTTCCGCAGTGCGGCTTCTCTGCCCAGACCGTGGCCGCACTCAAGGCCTGCAAGGCGCAGTTTGCCCATGTGAATATTTTCGAGGATCCCGAAGTGAGGGATGCCTTGAAGACCTACTCCAACTGGCCGACTTTCCCGCAGCTCTATGTCAATGGCGAACTGGTCGGCGGCTGCGACATCGCCATGGAAATGTACAAGAGCGGCGAACTCAAACAATTGCTGGCAGAGGCGGGCGCGGTTCCAGCTTAGCGCCGCAACTTTTGGCGGGTACGGGTCGCCCCCGGAGCGCTGCCGGCCTTCAGATGCGCGGTGCCGGCTCCGGCTCCTCGCCGGGCGTCGAGGGTTCTGTCTCCAAGGGTCCCATCGCGGCCAGGCGCCGGCGGCTGGCGTCGAACACGCCTTGAAATTGATTACATACCACGCAGAACAGATCCGCTGTGCGCTCAGCGTCATAGGCCGCCGAATGCGCTGAGGCCGTGTCCCATTCCAAGCCGGCGGCGAGAGTCGCGCGCATCAACACGGTCTGACCGAAGGCGACGCCGCCCAAGGTGGCCGTATCGAAGCTCGAGAAGGGATGAAACGGGTTGCGCTTGAGCTGGGTGCGTGCCACGGCGGCATTCAAAAAATTCAGGTCAAAGAACGCGTTGTGCCCCACCAGCACCGCGCGGGTGCAGTCCGCGGCGCGAATGGCATTGCGTACTTCGCTAAATATGCGTTGCAGCGCATCCTCTTCAGGAATCGCCGGCCGCAGCGGATGATGCGGGTCGATGCCGTTCACCGCCAGCGATGCAGGTTCCATGTTGGCGCCCGGAAACGGGGTCACGTGATAGCGGATGGTCTCGCCGCGCGCCAGCGTGCCGTCGCTGCGCATCTCGACGAATACCGCGGCTATTTCCAGCAGCGCGTCGGTCTGTGAATTGAAGCCGCCCGTTTCAACATCGATGACTACCGGCAGAAAGCCGCGAAATCGCGTGGCGAAAGTAATCGGTGCAATCTGTGGCATGCTGTTTTAAGTTCCTGCGAGACGCCAGGCGATGGTCTCGCCGGCTCGATACGGCACCAGTGTGCCGCTGCCGTACTCGTAGGACGGCGGCGGCATCCACGGCTCCTTGACCAGAGTAATCGTGTCCTCATGTCGCGGCAGGCCATAGAAATCAGCGCCGAAATGGCTGGCAAAGGATTCCAAGCGGTCCAGACGGCCGACCGAATCGAAGGCTTCGGCATACAGTTCTACGGCAGCGTGGGCGGTGAACATGCCGGCGCAGCCGCAGGCATTCTCCTTGGTGGCCCGCTCATGCGGTGCGCTGTCGGTACCGAGAAAAAAACGCGGATTGCCGCCGGTGGCGGCGCCGAGCAGAGCCTCCCGATCGCGCTCGCGTTTCAAGATGGGCAGGCAGTAGTAATGCGGCCTGATGCCGCCGGACAAAATGGCGTTGCGGTTATGCAGCAGATGTTGAGGCGTGATGGTCGCGGCCACTCCGGCCCGGGCTCGCGTGACGAATTCGACCGCGCCTGCCGTCGTTATGTGCTCGAACACGACGCGCAAGCCATGGAAGCGCTCGGTCAGGGGACCCAGCACCGAATCGATGTAGTGCGTTTCGCGATCGAACACGTCAATGGCCGCATGCGGCGTCTCGCCGTGTACCAGCAGCGGCATGCCGAGTTCCTCCATGCGCGCCAAGACTTCATGCACGTTGGCAATATCGGTTACTCCGGCATCCGAGTGAGTGGTCGCACCGGCCGGGTACAGCTTGACGCCGTGGACGATGCCGGACGCGCTTGCTAGATCGATCTCATCGGGTGTCGTGGAATTCGTCAAATACAGCGTGAGCAGCGGCTCGAATCGCGCACCCTTAGGCAATGCCGCGACGATCCGCTCGCGATAGGCGCGCGCCAAAGCCGTGGTGGTGATCGGCGGTGTCAGATTGGGCATGACGATGGCGCGCCCGAAGCGTTGTGCGGTGAATTTCACCAGCGCGGTCAAGGCGGCTCCGTCGCGCAGATGCACATGCCAGTCATCGGGCCGCTGCAGCGTGATGCTGTTCATTTACGCCGGCGTGCGACGGTATGTGGCGGGGGCCAGCCCCGGCGCAGCAAATCCAGCGTGTAGCGCACGCCGAATCCGGTGATTTCCGTGGCGATGTGCGCGAGCCCGCCGTGCCGCGAGCCCGCGGCGAGGTCGAGGTGCAGCCACGCGATCTCCTTGGGCACGAAGCGATTCAAGAAGCGCGCGGCCAGAATATGATCGCCCTTGCCATCGGTGGCACACTGCAGTACGTCGGCGACGGCGCTCTCGATGTCGGTGTCGTAGTCGGCATCCATGGGGAAGCACCAGACGCGCTCGCCGCTGCTGTGACCGGCGGACTCGATCAGTTCGCGCGCCTCGGGCCGGTTGGTGAAAGCGCCGCTATAACGCTCGGTGAGTGCGTACACGCAGGCGCCGGTGAGCGTGGCATAGTCGATGATGGCGCGCGGTTTCTTGCCGGCCGCGAGGCTTAGCGCATCGGCCAGCACCATGCGGCCCTCGGCGTCGGTGTGAATGACTTGAATGGTCGTGCCATTGTGGGCGCGCACTACATCCTGCGGCTTGTAGGCGAGAGGACCGATGCGGTTCTCGGTAATCGCCAGCCAGCAATCGACGGCAACGGGCCAGCCCAGGGAATGCAGCGCGTACAGGCTGCCCACCGCGACGGCGCTACCTTCCATGTCGGTGTGCATGTCGAGCATGCTTTTATGCGGCTTCAAATTTGTTCCGCCGGTATCGAAACAGATTCCCTTGCCCACCAGGCTGATGACGGGGGCCGTGGCGCGGCCCTTCGCAGCGCCGCGCGGCGTGGCGACGCCCGGCGTAG
>JBDUBO010000022.1:0-44492 GCA_040004115.1 Gammaproteobacteria bacterium
TTGAACGTCAGCCTGTGATCGAGCCACGCCGTCTTGGTGCCGATTTCGTAGTTCCACAGCGAATCGGATTTGAAGCTGCGCGTGTCCGCAATGCTGATGCTCGGATCGACTTGATGAAGCGCCGCCACGCAATCGGTCCCGGTACCCGGCTGCCCTGGCGGCACGATGGGTACGATGCCGCCGGGCCTGAATCCCTTCGCGACATTCACGTACACCATCTGGTCGCGAGTAATGTGGTAGTCGGCTTCGAATTTTGGAGTGACGCCGCTTTCCGTTGTGGTATCGGAAGGGCTGACGATGGCGGGTCCGCCACCCGTGGCCAGACCCTCTTCATAGCCATAAGCCGTCGTCTTTACTTGGTACCAGCGAAGGCCGGCGGTCAGCTTTAGTGCTTCAACGGGTTGAAAGGAAACTTCGCCGAAGGCCGCGGGTTCCTTGACCTCAGTGTAGAAGTCCTGCGCGAATATCAAATTCGCGTAGTCCGGATTGTTCTGCCCACCCAAAGTGGTGTCGAGGCCAGGAACCGTGGCCGGCGGATAGAAGGCGGAGAAAGGCAGGCGGCCATGGAAATCCGAGTAAAAGCCGCCGGCTACGAATTGCACCGGCCCGGGCAGATCGGAGGCGAAGCGCACTTCCTGCACGAAGCGCTGGTATTTCTTGACCTCGCTGATCGCGCCCGGCTGTGGCGTACCCACGGCGCCGCACGCACCGGCCGTGACGGCGCCGGCATCGCAATTGCTGGTGATCGCCGCGAACACGAAGTCCGATTCGTCTTCGGTTTCATATACTTTGCGATTGAAGTAAGCGGTGGAGGACACGAGCTCGCCGATCCCGCTCTTCCAGTGTACCCCGATCGAATACAGCTGCCAGGCATCGTAGCCGCCTTCGGGAATGTTGAAAAATCGCGCCTGCGTGAGGTCGGTCGGATTCATGGGATTCGGCAGCGTGTAGGGTCCCGAGGGAACGGGATAGCCGTAGCCGTTGCCGGGCATCGACAGATAATCCGCCATCGGAAAGCCGTTGTAAGTAGCCTTCTGCATCATCACGCGCGGCGTGATGGTCAATGCATCGTTAAGCTTGATGGTCAGGCTCGCCGCGCCGCCATAGGTATTGAGCGCGCCCACATTGTCCACCGTGGTTACGCCGGTGGTGGACAGAGGCGTGCAGGTGCCGGCCATGGCCGCCGCGGGATCGGTGCAGTAGCTGCGCTTGAAGTAGCCCGCTTGCGTGTCGTAAAAGCCGCTCAAGCGAAGTGCGGCATGATCCTGAACCAACGGAATATTGACCACTCCGTCGCCGGTGTAGTTGGGTTGGTTGGTATGGTCGGTGGACGACACACCGCCGTGCACATCGGCCGAGAAATCGTTGAGGTTCGGCGTCTTGGTGATGATGCGCACCACTCCGCCCATGGAACGCGCACCGTACAAGGTGCCCTGCGGTCCGCGCAGCACTTCGATGTGATCGATGTCGAGCACCCGCGGATCGAGGGAGTCCGGCAGCGGTGTGTCGTCGATGTAGAAGCCGGTGACATTGTCGCCGGAGATGCCGCGGATGGATACTGTGCGCGCGGTGCCGACGCCGTCGCCGGTGGGCGCGAACGCCAGATTCGGTACCTTGGTCGCGTAGTCGAAGAAGGTGGCGATCCCCTTCTGCTCGAGCGCAGCGGCACTGAAGGTGGTCATGGAAAGCGGCACGGTTTGCTCGGTCTCCGAACGCTTCTCGGCGGTGACGGTAATGGTCTCCAGTTCAGTGGATGACGCCGCAGTGTCAGCGGCGAAGACGCGCATCGGTCCTATTAATGCTGCAATGCCTGCCATGGCAAGGGTGTTCTTGGATATGTTCATTGGCATTATTCCCCATGCAAAAGACGAATCTTATTTACCACGCCGCAACAACACGCGACGTCAACCTTATGGTATCAGTGCTGCCGTAGATGCGCCGCAGCGGCACACGATGTTGCGCATATACGACATCGTACGGCATTCTGGCGGGAGCAACTACGGCTCGGCAAGGAGTTCGCCATGACGTTACCCCGAGAACCGCGGATTCATCCCGTGGCCATCACGACCCTGCGCCCGACGCAGATCACTGTCGGAATGCGCGAAGTCAACGCTAAGCGCAAGAGCTGGCGCGATCACCCGGAACGCAAGAGAGCCGACTTCCTCGGCAAGCATCTGATTCCCGTCATTTGGGGTCCCAAGGAGGAGTTTTACGTCATCGATCATCATCACCTGACCCTGGCTCTGCATCAGGAAGGCGTCAAGAGTATCGCGACGACCGTAGTGGCCGATCTGCGGCGCCTGCCGCGCGAAGCCTTCTGGATATTTCTCGACAATCGCGGCTGGCTGCATCCTTTCGACGCGCGCGGCCGCAGGCGAAACTACGACGATGTGCCGAAGCGAATTTCGGCACTGACCGACGATCCTTACCGCAGCCTGGCTGGAGAGCTGCGCCAGAGCGGCGGCTTTGCCAAGGACACCACGCCGTTCAGCGAATTTCTCTGGGCGGATTTCCTGCGCCGGCGCATCAAGCGCAAGCTCCTCGACGATGACTTTTCCGATGCTCTGGTTCGAGCGTTGAAGCTTGCGAAGAGCGGAGAGGCGGATTATCTGCCTGGCTGGTGCGGGCCCATCGCCCGTTCCTGAGCCTCATGGTTCTCATGAACCCAAGCCGCGCACTTCGCCTGGACGACGCCGTGACCGGGCTGTCGCTGGCAGGGTTGCTTCTGCCCGAGGCGGTTGCCTATTCGGGTCTGGCGAATTTACCGCCGCAGGCGGGCGTCATCGGCTTGTTTGCGGGACTTATCGTCTATGCGCTCATCGGCCGCAGCCGCTATGCGATCGTCACAGCCACCTCATCGTCCGCCGCTGTGTTGGCAGCGGCAACTCTGGCGCTCGGCGCCGATGCCGTCACGCAACGGGTTGCGTACTCCTCCATTCTGGTATGCGCAACGGGGCTTGCCTTTCTGCTTGCCGGCAGCGCACGGCTGGGTGCGATGTCGAATTTGATCGCACGGCCGGTGTTGCGGGGCTTTTCATTCGGGCTGGCGCTGGTCATCGTGCTCAAGCAGTTGCCGCATATCGTCGCCCTGCATACGCACAGCACCGACTTCTTTGCGCTGCTGGCCGAGATTTTCCTCAACACCGGCAGCTGGGCGCCCACGAATGTTGCGACCGGCGTTGTTGCGCTGTTGGCGCTGTTTTCCTGCGAGCGTGTCCCACACATACCGCGTGTACCCGGAGTGCTGCTTGTCATCATCGCCGGCATTGGCGCGGCGCCGTGGCTGGTGGCGCGCGGCGTGGCGCTTACCGGCCCCATTCATCTTGCCCTCGAAATGCCGGTATTCGCAGCGCCGGCGAGTGGGCAGTGGCTGCCGCTGGTGGAGTTCGCCCTGGCGCTGATGTTCATTCTGTATGCGGAGTCCTACAGCTCGATCCGCACTTTCGCGCTGAAGCACGACGAGACCGTGCGGCCGAACCGCGACTTGTTTGCGCTTGGACTGGCGAATTTGGTGTCAGGGGCGTTCCACGGAACGCCGGTGGGCGCCGGCTATTCGGGCACGTCGGCAAACGAAGCAGCCGGCGCCAGGTCGCGCGCCGCCGGTCTGTTTGCCGCCGCGACGGTGTTGCTGCTGGTGCTGCTGTTCCTGCCGTGGATTGAGCGCATACCCGAGCCCGTGCTCGCGGCCATAGTCATTCACGCGGTCAGCAAGTCGTTGCGCCTCAGGGTGTTTCGCCCCTACTTTCACTGGCGGCGCGATCGCCTGGTTTCAGTTACTGCGGTCGCCGCGGTGCTGACGTTCGGCATGCTGGACGGCTTGCTTGCCGCAATCGCCTTCAGCCTCGCCATGCTGCTGCATTCACTGTCCAGTCCGCGGCTCTCGGTGCTTGGCCGCATGGGCGCGCATGATTTCGTCAGCGTGACGCGCTTTCCGCTGGCCATATGTACTGCGGGAGTGCTGGTGCTGCGGCCGGAAGAACCCTTGTTCTTCGCGAATGCCGATCCGCTGTTGGCGATGGCGCGGCACCAGGTGCTGAAACAAAGCGATGTACGTCTCGTGATCTTGAGCCTGGAAGAATCGCCGGATCTCGACGGCACGGCGCTGGAGAGCTTGGGAGAGTTTGCGGCCTGGCTCGCCCTGCGAAAGATAACGTTGCGCATACCGCGCTTGAAGGAGGCGAGCCGCGACGCGCTGCTGCGTGCCAGCTTCAGTGAATTGCCCGCGGCGGGACTCGACTATTCAAGCGTCGACGACGCCGCAAGCGCGCCTTAGGTGGGGCGCCGCCGCGCGCACCAGCATCGTTGGTTACCTGCCCGTGAAATTCGGCGCACGTTTGGCACGAAATGCCTGCACGCCCTCGGCGAAATCTTGCGTATCACCGAGCTTGGCCTGGGCGTCCGCCTCGAGCCCCAGCTGTTCGCCGAGCGTGCGGGTCGGTTCGACATTAAATACCGCCTTGATGTGTTGAAATGCCTGCGTGGGTCCGTTGGCAAGTCGAACGGCAATCGCCTCTGTCTGTAGCGCGAGCGCGGCATCGTCGACACAGGCCCAGATGAGCCCCCAGCTCGCCGCATCCGCGGCCGGCAAGGCATCGCCGAGCAGGGCCAATCCTTTGGCGCGCGCGGTGCCCACCAGCCGCGGCAAGTGAAAGGTGCTGCCGAGATCGGGCATGAGACCGAGCTTGGGTGCGAACAATTGCAGGAAGGTGGCGGATCGCGCGGCGAGTACGATGTCGCCGGCCAACGCAAGGCTCACTCCGGCGCCCGCAGCGACACCGTTGACCGCCACCACCACCGGCACCCGCAATTGATTCCAGGCATTCACCATGGGGTTGAAGTGATCCTGCAGCCGGGCACGGATACCTTCGCCGCGGCTTTGTTTGGGATCGTTGACAAAATCGTCGCCCATGAGATCCGCTCCTGAACAAAACGCGCGACCGGCGCCGGTGAGCACGACGGCGCGAATGCCGGGGTCGGCATCGATCGCCGCTGCCGCCGTGCGCAAATCCGTGATCAACGCCAGATTCAGCGCATTCAATCGGTCCGGCCGGTTGAGGGTCACTTGGGCGATGCCCTCGCGCCGCGCGAATATCAGGGTGTCAAATTGCATATTGAATCCCATAGTTGGTGTTGCAGGGAAGCGGTGCGCCATAATGCCAGAAGTGCGACATTGATCTGAAATCCGCTGCGGAGCCAAGTATGCCCATCCCTGAGATTCTGCAAGGCCGCTTGCGGTTACCTATCATCGGCGCGCCGATGTTCATCGTTTCCACACCGCGCCTGGTGTTGGCACAGTGCAAGGCAGGTATCGTCGGCTCCTTCCCCGCGCTCAATGCGCGCCCTGCGGCGCAGCTCGATGACTGGCTGGCGGAGATCACCAGTGAAATCGACGCCTGCCGCCGCGCAAACCCGCAGGCCAAGGTGGCGCCGTTTGCGGTGAATCAGATCGTGCATAGCAGCAACAATCGTCTGGAGCAAGATGTCGCGCTGTGCGTGAAGCACCGCGTGCCCGTCATCATCACCAGCCTGCGGCCGCCCGCGGAGGTGGTGGCGGCCGTACATGGCTACGGCGGCATCGTGTTTCACGATGTAATCAATTTACGCCATGCCGAGAAGGCGGCGGCTCAGGGAGTCGACGGCATCATCGCGGTATGCGCGGGGGCCGGAGGCCACGCCGGTGTGCTCAGCCCGTTCGCCCTTGTAAAGCAAATTCGCGAGATCTATCCCGGAACCATCATTCTGTCGGGCGCCATGAGTACGGGTGCCGACGTATTGGCCGCACAGGCGCTGGGTGCCGATCTCGCTTATCTCGGGACGCGCTTCATCGCCACCGAAGAAGCCAACGCCGGCGCCGAGTACAAGCAAATGCTCATCGACAGTCGGGGCGAAGACATCGTCTACACTTCGCTGTTCAGCGGCGTCTCGGGAAATTATTTGCGAGGTAGCGTCGCGCGCGCCGGTCTCGATCCTGAGAAACTGCCCGAGGCGGACAAGACGAAAATGAATTTCGGCACCGGCGGCAACGCGGAATTTAAAGCATGGCGCGATATTTGGAGTGCGGGCCAGAGCGTCAGCGGCATTCACGACGTCGAGACGGTGGAGGAACTGGTCCGCGGGATGGAAAGCGAGTACCAGGCGGCGCGGGCGCGGATCAATAGCACGCAAGCTTGATGCGAAGAGTTAGGTCCTGTCGAGGCACATAGTTTCGGTCGATTCGAGGGCGACAAGAGATGAGAGAATCGTTAAAACCCACAATGAGGCATCCTAGTTGCGTCTAAGCGCCGATCAGTTGCCCACTGCCCTGGCCAAGGGTCTGGCGAGCATCTACCTTGTTTCCGGCGACGAACCCCTGCTGGTCGGGGAGACCGCGGACGCGGTTCGCGCGGCCGCGAGGGTCGCGGGCTATGCAGATAGAACGGTGTTCTTCATCGATCGCAATTTTGCCTGGGACGAGTTGCGCCAGGCGAGTCAGTCGATGTCGCTGTTCGCGGAGCGGCGCCTGTTCGAGCTGCGAATGCCGAGCGGCAAGCCGGACAAGGGGGCCGACCAACTCGCGCAATTGGCTGCGCAGACGCCGCCTGACATCCTGTGCCTCGTCGTCACCGACAAGCTCGATACGAAGGCAAGCGGCGCGCCCTGGGTGCGCGCCGTCGAGAAGCACGGCGTTTGGGTCGCGGTGTGGCCGGTGACGACTGCGGCGCTACCGGGCTGGCTGCACGCACGCGCCAAATTGCTCAAGGCCGAAATCGAGCCGGCGGCCGCGCAGCTCATCGTCGATCGCGTGGAGGGAAATTTGCTCGCGGCGAAACAGGAGCTCGAGAAGCTCTGTTTGCTGGCGAACGGCAAGCCCATCAGCGCGGACCTCGTGCTGCGATCGGTGGGCGACAGCGCCCGTTACGATGTGTTCCAGCTGGCGGAAGCGGCGGCGGCCGGGGATGGCGCGCGCGCGCTGCGCGTGTTGCTCGGCCTCAAAAGCGAGGGCGTGGAACCGACGCTGATTTTGTGGGCGCTGGTGCGAGAGCTGCGCGGCATGTGGCAGGCGCGCGAACGCGACCGGCTGCGCTCCTCGGATCGCGGCAGCGGCTGGAACCTAGCGGCGAAGCCGGGGCCGCGCGCGCTCACCCGAATCAAGAAATTGCCGCTGGCGCGCCTGCTGGCACAGGCCAGCCACACGGATCGGGTCATCAAGGGGCTGGCAGCCGGTGACGCATGGAGCTCACTCACAGGGCTTACCGGGAGTCTCGCGGGCGCTTTGCAAGCAACCGTGGATTCAGGCAGGGTACGCGCATGAACCCAATGGGCATATTCGGCGGTACCTTCGATCCGATTCACTACGCGCATTTGCGCACCGCATTCGAGCTGCAGCAGGCGCTGCGCTTGAGGGAGATTCGTTTTCTTCCCGCCGGCAATCCGCCGCATCGCGATCAACCGATTGCGGATGCGCAACTGCGCTTGCAGATGGTGCAGTTGGCAACCGCGGGCCAAGCGGGTTTCATCGTCGACGATCGTGAGGTGCGCAAGGCGGGCCCATCCTATTCGGTCGAGACCTTAAGTGAATTGCGGCATGAATACCCGGATCGGAGCTTGTGCTTGATCGTGGGCATGGATGCCTTCCTGAGCTTGCCGAAGTGGCATCAGTGGCGCGAGCTCTTGCAGTTGGCGCACTTGGTGGTGGCGCATCGTCCGGGCTGGCGTGCACCCGGCATGGGGCCGCTCGGTGAGCTCTTGGTCGACCGCGGCACCGGGCGAATCGGCGATTTGCACGAGGCGCGCGCGGGATGCATATATATTCACGCGGTGACGCAGCTCGAGATCTCATCCACCGAGGTTAGGCAGCTGATCGGCATGGGCCGCGACCCGCGCTTCCTCATGCCCGACTCAGTGCGTAAACTCATCTTGGATACCAATTGTTATTCCAAACCACGGACAGCGTAGTGCCAGTCAATAAAAAGACCACGACCAGCAAGATCAAGGACCGCAAGCAAGCCGTCGCCCGCAGCGCAGCCAAGAGTCCCGGCATCGGCAAGCCCAAGCCCGGCGGAAAGACCAAGCCCGGCGGAAAGCCCAAGGCAGCCGGAAAGCTCAAGCCAACCGGCAGCACGCCCAAGCCAGCCGGCAGCGCGCGCAGCGCCACCGGCACGCCCAAGCCCGATTCCCAGATTAAAGCCGCCAAGTCGAAGCGCTCGCTGAGGACGGTGGTCATCGACGCACTGGCCGACATGAAGGCGCTGGATGTCAAAGTGCTGGATGTGCGCGGCCTGACCGACATTGCGGACACCATGGTGATTGCCAGCGGTACTTCCGATCGCCATGTGCGCTCGACGGCGCAGCGCGTGGTGGAGAGAACCAAGGAGGCGGGATTTCGGCCGCATGGCGTCGAGGGCCAGCAGGACAGCGATTGGGTGCTCATCGATTTGAACGATATGATCGTGCACGTCATGTTGCCGCGTGTGCGCGAATTCTACGGACTCGAGAAGCTATGGGATATGACGGCAACGAAGCGCGCCGTGCGCGCCTAGGTCTGGCTGCCAAGGCCGCCGCACTGCCCGTATGAAGTGCCGGTTGATCGCCGCCGGTACGCGCCTGCCCGACTGGATCAACGCCGGATTCACTGAATATCAGAAGCGTCTGCGCACGCCGCTGGTCTTGGAGCTGCACGAGATATCGGTCGCCACCCGTCGCGCCGGCGAGAACCCCGAAAGGGCCGTGCGGCGGGAAGGAGCCGACATGCTCGCTGCGCTTAGGCCGGATGATTATGTCGTGGCGCTCGAGATCAACGCCAAGGCGATGAACACCGAGCAATTGAGCATGTGGCTTGCGTCGCGCATGCGGGACGGCCGCCCGCTCGCCCTGCTGATCGGCGGTCCGGACGGCCTGGCTGCGCAATGTCGTGAAAGGGCGGATCAGAGCTGGTCTCTGTCGCCGCTAACTCTGCCGCATGCGCTGGTCAGGGTGGTGGTTGCTGAACAGCTGTATCGCGCAATGAGTTTGCTCGCCGGTCACCCCTATCACCGAGCTTAAGGCGGCGAGGTTCGGTATCCTCTTGCCATGTCTATAGATTTTGTCTACCTGGCCTCGGGCTCGCCGCGGCGGCGCGAATTACTGCAACAAATCGGGGTGTCGTTCCGCGTGGTGGGCGCGAAGGTGGATGAGTCCGTGCGGCCCGGCGAGGCGTCTGCGGCCTATGTTGCGCGTCTCGCGGAAGCCAAGGCCGGCAGCGGCTGGGAGAACAGGCGTGACGCCGCCGACGTCCCGGTGTTGGCGGCAGATACGGCTGTGGTGTTGGACGGAAAAATCCTCGGCAAGCCTTCGGACCGGCAGGATGCGGAGGGCATGCTGCGGCAACTCTCAGGCCGTAGCCACGAAGTGCTGACGGCCGTCGCTCTGCGCACGGCCGGCGGCCTGCAGTCCTCGATCAGCCGCAGCGAAGTCACGTTTCGCGTCATATCTGCGAGCGAAGCTCAGGCCTACTGGGAGACCGGCGAGCCGTTCGACAAGGCGGGGGCCTACGCCATTCAGGGCCGGGCTGCCGTCTTCGTCGCCGATTTGCGCGGTAGTTTCTCCGGGGTCATGGGGCTGCCGTTGTTCGAAACGGCCGGGCTCTTGAGCGCGGCCGGCATCCCGCACTGGCACAAGCGGGGGTCGCGGCAATGAGCACCGAAATTCTGGTCAATGCCGGTACTCACGAGGCGCGCGCCGCGGTCGTCGAGAATGGCGTGCTGCTGGAGGTGTTTCTTGAACGCACAAGCCGCCGGGGCTTGATCAGCAATATCTACAAGGGCCGTGTATCGCGGGTCCTGCCCGGCATGCAGGCAGCATTCATCGACATCGGCTTGGATCGCACGGCGTTCCTGCACGCCTCTGACATTTTCGATGCGCGTCATGTGGACACCGGCATCGAGCCGCCGCGTACGGAGAATATCCGCGCCTTGGTCGCCGAAGGAAACGAGATTCTGGTTCAGGTGGTCAAGGATCCGTTGGGGACCAAGGGCGCCCGCCTGACAACTTACATAACGCTGCCGTCCCGCTATCTCGTGTATATGCCGAAGGGCCGCGGCATCGGCGTCTCGGCGCGGATCGAGGACGAGAACGAGCGTGAACGTCTGCGCGCCGCGGTTCAGGGCGGTCTGACGCCTGAGGAGAATGCGGGTTTCATCGTGCGCACTGCGGCCGAAGACGCTTCTGCGGAAGCGTTGCGGACTGACATGGTGTACTTGCGCAAGCTGTGGGAGTTCGTGCGGCAAAAGGGCCTGCGCACCCAGCCCGGCAACTTGGTGCACGCCGACTTGCCGCTGCACCTGCGTGTGCTGCGTGACTTGCTGCGGCCGGACGTCGACAAGGTCCTGATCGACCAGGCAAGTGCGCATCGCGAGATGCGCGAGTTCGCGGCCGACTTCACGGCGGATGCGCTGCCGCGCATCGAACTGTACGGCGACGCGCGGCCGGTATTCGAGCTACACCATGTCGAGGAGGAAATTCAGAAGGCATTGGATCGCAAGGTGCCGCTGAAGTCCGGCGGCCATCTAGTCATCGATCAAACCGAGGCGATGACCACCATCGACGTCAATACGGGTGCGTTCGTCGGCCATCGGAATCTGGAGGAAACCATATTCCGCACCAATCTTGAGGCGGCAGTGACCATCGCCAGGCAACTGCGCCTGCGCAACCTGGGCGGCATCATCATCATCGATTTCATCGACATGGAGGAACCGGACCACCGCCGCCAAGTCATCCAAGCCTTGGAAAAGGCGCTCGCCGCCGACCATGTGAAAACCAGCATTTCCTCCGTATCCCCTTTAGGATTGGTCGAAATGACGCGCAAGCGTACGCGCGAAAGCCTGGAACATCTGATGTGCCAGGCTTGTCCAACCTGCGAGGGGCGTGGGTTCGTCAAAACAGCGGAGACGGTGTGCTACGAAGTATTTCGCGAGATCGTGCGGCAATCGCGCCAATTCGAGTGCAAGCAGTTGATGGTATTGGCCCATCAGGATGTGATCGAGCGTCTGCTTGATGAGGAGTCCTCCGCGCTCGGCGAATTGGAACTCGTTACCGGCAAGCCGATACGCCTGCAAACCGAAGCGCTCTACACCGTCGATCAGTACGACGTCGTCCTGATGTAAATGCGCCTGCGCAAGGTCGGAAAAATCCTGCTGTACTGCCTGGCGGGAGTTTTGAGTCTGTTGCTGCTGTTGACGCTGGCGCTCAAGCTCGCGCTCGACCGTGCGCCCGCCTACCAGGCGGAGATTAAAGAGTGGGTGCACTCGCAAACCGGGTATCACATCGCATTCGCCAAGGTGTCGCCGTCGTTTCGCTGGTACGGGCCCGAATTGCATTTCGAGCACATGGAATTGCGTTCCAAGGATGATGCCCGTGTCTTGGCGCGCGCCGCCGGCGGGCGGGTTGCCGCCGACATCTGGCAGCTGATCAGCAGCGGCAAGTTGCTGGCAGGCAGGATTGAGCTCGATGCGCCCAATATCGTCATCGCCCGGCTGGGCCCCGACAGTTTCGCGCTGGCGTCGGAGATCAAGCTCGGTGGCAACGATTCTTCGGCGGAGACGTTGACGCTGGATGACCTGCCGGCCGGCAAGCTGGCGATTCGCCACGCAGTGGTGACCATGCAGAATTGGAACAGTGAGTTGCCGTTGCTTGCGTTGCAGGATGTGAGTCTGGACGTTCGACGTGGTGACGGCGGCCTGTCGGTGGTCTTCAACGGCCGGTTGCCGGCAGTTCTCGGCGGCACCTTGTATGTCGGCGGCAATGCGCGCGGCCGCAGCGACTTGCAGGCTTTGGATTGGAAAGCCTTGGTCCGCGCACGCGAGATCTCGTTCCCCGGGTGGCGTTTGCTGCTGCCGGAATATTTGAGCCGGCTCGACGCCGGCAGCGGTAATTTCGAATTGGCGGCGCACGGCACGGGCCGGATAATCGCAACAGCGGACCTTGCTTTCTCGGCGCAGGCGGTGGTCACACACCTGTCGGATCGGCCAAGCGCGAAGTTCGAGCAGGTCAGCGGCGCGCTCAGCCTCATCCATGCGGGCGATCGCTGGAGTCTTTCCGGAAAGCACGTGCGTGCGGTGCGTGCGGGGCGCCGCGATCCGGATTCGCAGTTCGACGCCAGCTGGCGCGGCGGCGACGCCGGCTTGCTGGATTTGCGGGCAAGTGCAAGCTATCTACGCGCGGACACCTTGTTGCCGCTCACGGGTTTGCTGCCGCAAAAGGAGTTGCGCGAGCGGTTGGGAGAATACGCACCCACCGGCGAGTGGATCGATACCGTCATCGCGATGTCGCGCAATACCGTAGGGGACACTTGGCGGCTACAGGTGCGGGCGAAATTTCGGGACGTGGGCTTTGCGCCGCTGGGCCGTGGCGCGGGTCTGCGCGGTTTGACCGGGACAATTGCCGGGAATGAACGCGGCGGGCAAGTGGATATCGATACGCGCAAGGCCGTGTTTACGTGGCCAATCCAGTTTTCCCAGCCGATCGATCTGCAATCGCTGAAGACCACGCTTTATTGGAAGCGCAGCGGCGGGGGATTGCTGGTCGCCACTCCCAGTTGGGAGATGATGAACCACGACGCCGCTGTTCGTGCCAAAGCGGCATGGGCGGTTCCGGCCGACGGTTCTTCGCCGGTTCTGACGCTCTCTGCCACCGTGGAGAACGGCAACGTGGCAAGTGCGCGCAGTTACTTGCCACGCGAAAGGATTTCGCCGCCAGCGATGATTTGGCTGAATCGTGCATTCGTCGCCGGCCGCATGTCGCGCGCCGATGTGGTGATCAATGGGCCGATTCGGCATTTCCCGTTTCGCGACGGCAGCGGATTGTTTCTGGCGCGTTGTGCATTGGAGGGCATGACTCTGGACTACGGCGACGGTTGGCCGTTGGCGGAGAAATTGACGGTGCAGGCGGAATTTCGCAACGAGGGATTGACCGCGCGGCTGCTTGAGGGACGGATCGGCGATATTTCGATCGATGCGGCCGACGCGCGTTTCGCTGATTTTAAGACCGGCGAGCTGGAAATACACGTGCGCGCCGGCGGCGATGCGGGAGATGCGCTCGCCTTGCTGCGCTCGAGCCCGATCGATGCCTCGGCGGAGCATGTATTTGCCGATGTCGAGGTGAAGGGTCATCTGCAATCCACGGTGAACTTGTTCTTGCCGTTCAAGGATTTCGTGCATCGGCGCGTATTGGTGCACGGAGTGCTTGCGGGAGTGTCGGTCAATCGGCTCGGATCGACGGTCGTGGCGACGGACATGAACGGCGACTTCGATATCGATGGTGCGCAAGTGGCGCACGCCGACGTTCACGGCCGGGTCTTGGGCGGCGCGTTTCAGATGCAAGCCCGGGCACCGCGCAATCATCCCGTGACCCGCACGCAGCTTGATTTTCACGGCACGCTGAGCGGCGATTCCTTGCGCACGGAAATGGCGCTGCCGGCCGGCCTGTCGATCGGCGGCCAGACCGATTGGCGAGCTGTGCTGAAAATGGCGCCTGAACCGAATCGCGAACGCAGCTTACGCGTGAGCAGCGGTCTCGTCGGGCTAGAGATGAAGCTGCCGGCGCCGCTGAACAAGCGCGCGGACACTGCGATGCCCTCGTGGCTGGAAATGCAATGGCCGGCGAGCGGCGCACCGCAAGGGCGGCTGGCACTTGGATCCGTGCTGAACGGCTCATATGCACTGCAATCCGATGCCGAGGGCACGCGGCTGGCGCGCCTGGCATTGAATTTCGGCACGGGGGAATCGGCTTCGAACGATGCACAAATCGTCAACGTGGGAGGCAGCGTGGCGCGTCTGGATTTGGCGGGCTGGCTCAAGCTGGCTGCCACACCCGACAAGAATTCCAAGCCCCTGGCGTACTATTTAAGCGGGGCCAAGCTCGACGTTGCGGAGCTGGATTATCTGGGGCTCGCGTTCCGCGACGTGTCATTGGATTTGGCAGTGTCGTCCGGCGGCTTGCGCATTGGGGTGGGTGGACCGAATGTGGCCGGCACAATCACCATGCCCGCCGCTGATTCGGCGCAGCCCTGGAGCATGCATTTCGACCGGCTGCACTTCGATATGGCGCCGGACTCCGAACGGCCGGATTACGCCGACACTTCCGGCGCGGGCGGCGCGGGCGGCGCGGGCGCGCGCGGCGATGCGCAGGCGGCGGAGGCAACAAAGAGCGGCGGTGATCCGCACGCCATCCCGGCGATCGAATTCCATGCCGCCGATATGTCCGCCGGCGAGCGCAAGCTCGGCGATGTGCGGGCGACCCTCGTCAAATTGAACGACGGTATCGGCCTGCAGCAGCTGACCGCTACCGGGGTGAGTTTCACCCTCACCGCGAAAGGCGAATGGCGCGGCAGGGATTCCGGACGGGGACGCATCGAGGGCGCATTGACCAGCACCGATGTGCAGGAAACATTGAAGCAATTAGGTTACGTCCCGGTCATCGAAGCCAAGACCGGACGTATGGATTTCGATCTGAATTGGGCCGGCGCTCCGAGCGGAGAGAACTTGAGCGAGGCGCAGGGACGCCTGCAATTCGCGCTCGACAAGGGTCAAATCGTCGGCCTCAAGCCCGGCGCCGGCCGAGTGCTCGGCCTCACCAGCGTCGCCGCGTTGCGCCGGCGATTGGAGTTGGATTTCAGCGATCTTACCGACAAAGGGCTGGCGTTCGACACCGTTCGCGGCGACTTCGATTTGCGCGACGGCAGTGCCTATACCGAGAACGTCTTGGTCAAGGGGCCCGCCGCGGAGATCGGCCTAATTGGGCGGGTCGGCTTGAAAAACAGGGATTACGACCAAACAGCAGTGGTTACGGGCAATGTCAGCAGTTCGCTGCCGCTGGCGGCGTTCGCCGGCGGCCCTGTCGTAGGGGCAGCCGTGCTTCTTTTCACTCAAGTGTTCAAACAGCCGCTGAAGGGCTTGGCGCGAGGGTATTATCGGATTACCGGCAGTTGGGATAATCCCATTGTCGAACGCATTAAGAGCGCAGCAGCGGCCGCCGCGACTGCCGAGGCACCGAAATAAATGGGCATAGTTGCCGCCATACAAATGACTTCGAGTCACGTCGTTGCAGAGAATCTGGCTGCCGCCGGAGCATTGCTGCGGCAAGCCAAGGATGCGGGCGCCGACATCGCCTGTCTGCCGGAGAATTTTTCCTTCATTGGACTGCGCGATGCCGACAAGCTGGAGGTCGCGGAGGCGGATGGCGTGGGCGCCGTGCAGTCATTCTTGAGCGATACCGCGCGCCAGCTCAAGATGTGGATCTTGGGAGGCACCATCGTTATTCGCGGCGACACGGAACGGCGCGTTGCCAACACATCGTTGTTGATCGACGCAGCCGGCAAGCGCGTAGCTCGCTACGACAAGATTCACCTGTTCGATGTCACCATTCCGGGCCGCGAGGAACAGTATCGCGAGTCGACGCATGTCACGCCGGGCCGCGATCCGGTCATCGCGGACACGCCGGTGGGAAGGCTTGGGCTCTCGGTTTGCTACGACATGCGTTTTCCCGAGCTTTACCGTGAACTGGTGTTGCAGGGCGCCGAATGGCTGGCGATGCCGGCGGCCTTCACGGTGCCGACCGGGCGCGCGCATTGGGAGACATTGCTGCGGGCGCGGGCAATCGAAAATCTCTGCTATGTCGTGGCGCCGGCGCAGAGCGGCACGCATACCAGCGGCCGCGAAACCTATGGCGATTCGCTTATCGTCGATTACTGGGGCCAGGTGCTTGCGCGTCTTGCCAAAGGCAGCGGAGTGATCACCGCCGAGATCGATCTTGCCAAGGAAGCGGAGACGCGCGCGCGCTTTCCTGCCTTGGATAACCGGCAGTTGGGGTTGCCCAATGTTGCGACGGTGTTGACTTGAGCGCGCGCAGTTCAGAGGTGAGTGAACCTATGTTCGATGTGGCAGAAAAAATGATTTTGACGCCTTCCGGTCTCGACGCAGGCCGATTGGCGATGGTTCTCGATGCGGTCATGAGCCGCGGGGTGGAGTACGCCGATCTGTACTTCCAATTGTCGCGCGAAGAATCGTGGTCTCTGGAGGACGGCATCGTTAAAGAAGGATCGCATAGCATCGAGCAAGGCGTGGGCGTGCGCGCCATGAGCGGCGAGAAAACCGGTTTTGCCTATACCGATGAAGTACTGCTGCCGGCGTTGATGGAGGCATCAGATGCCGCGCGAGCCATCGCGCGCAGCGGCGGCCGCAATGCCGTGAAAGCATGGCAGCGCCCCCTCACTCATCGCCTCTACCTGCCGGCCGACCCGCTCGATGCGATACGCGACGAGGACAAAGTGGCATGGCTGATGCGCATCGACGCCGACACGCGCCGCATCGACCCCCGGGTCAAGCAGGTGATGGCGTCGCTGGCAGCGGTGCATGAGGTGATACTGATCGCATCGAGCGAGGGAACGCTGACCGCCGACGTACGGCCCTTGGTGCGGGTCAATGTTTCGGTAATCGTCGAGCAGAACGGCCGCCGCGAGCAGGGCTACAGCGGCGGCGGCGGGCGCTTCGGCCTGGACGAACTGTTGCGCGGCGATGAACCTTTTGCGCATGGCCGCGAGGCGGTGCGTCAGGCATTGGTGAATCTCGAGGCGGTGGCGGCACCGGCCGGATCGATGACCGTGGTGCTGGGGCCGGGCTGGCCGGGCATCTTGCTGCACGAGGCCATCGGTCATGGCCTGGAAGGCGATTTCAACCGCAAGGGCACCTCGGCGTTCTCGAATCGCATCGGCCAAAAGGTAGCGGCCGACGACATCACCGTGGTGGACGACGGCACGCTCGAGCGCCGGCGCGGTTCCTTGAATGTCGATGACGAAGGGACGCCGACCCAGTGCACCACCCTGATCGAGAATGGCGTGTTGCGGGGCTACATCCAGGACAAGATGAATGCTCGATTGATGGGCATGCCCGCCACCGGAAACGGCCGGCGCGAATCCTTCGCCCACATGACCTTGCCGCGCATGACCAATACCTACATGCGCGCAGGGAAGCGAGCGCCTGAAGAGATCATCGCCTCGGTCGAGAAGGGCCTGTATGCCGTCAATTTCGGCGGCGGTCAAGTCGACATTACTTCCGGTAAGTTCGTCTTCTCAGCGAGCGAGGCCTACTTGATCGAGAACGGCAAGATCGGCGCGCCTGTCAAGGGCGCCACCTTGATCGGCAACGGGCCTGATGTGCTGCAGCGGGTCAGCATGGTCGGCAACGACTTGAAGTTGGACGGCGGTGTAGGGACTTGCGGCAAGGAAGGCCAGTCGGTGCCCGTCGGGGTCGGACAGCCCACCCTGCGCATCGATGCGCTCACCGTTGGCGGCACAGGCTGATTCACTTCCTTTGGAGCTGTAGACGCGATTTTTCCGTTATTTGAGTACTTTCGTTTGTTTCGAAGCTGACGGCTTCTTCTAGAATGTTTGACTCGTCGGAACGGAGGTTTAAAATCGTGGCGGTGCAGCTTTCCAGCTTGGAAATCCTCGAGCAGGCTGATTTTCCTCAGGCGCAGGCGCGTGCGATCGTGCGGGTGCTGGAAGGGGAGGCTGCCACACGCCGCGAAGATCTTGCCACCAAAGCTGATCTGGCGGATTTGCGTCACGCAACGAGGGCTGATTTGGCCGAGTTCCGCCAAGCAACCACCGCTGAATTGGTCGAGTTCCGCCAAGCAACAACCGCTGAATTGATCGAGTTACGCCAAGCATCCAAAACTGATTTGGCCGAGTTGCGCCATGTTTCACAGCTCGATATCGCGCGTCTCGAGGGTAAGTTCGGTGCGGATATCGGCGCCGCCAAATCCGAATTGGTGAAGTGGCTGTTTCTTTTCACATTGGGCCAGTTCACGCTGACCGCGGGAATAGTGCAGTTCTTGCTGAAGGCGGCGCGCTAGCGCATTTTTTTGAAAATCTGGACATTCGCGCGCCGATTGCGGGTATCGCATCATCTACCGCTTGAGCAGAATAAACAGGCGGTATTGTCAAGGAAGAAACCCAGGAATGGGATCGCAAGGATGAACGGCCGCAGCGCGGGTAGGATGTTATGCAGGACGTCGTACCCGCGCTTTTATCGAGGATGAGTTTGCGGCTACGCAGCGGCCGCCGCCCGCGACACCAGCGTCGACAGCTTGGCGAACTCGCGGCGATCGGTGCCTCCAGTAGGCCGAGCCTTCGTCGCTGAACAGCGGTGTACCGCAGCGCAGGCGATCCACGTCAATCTCCGTATCCAAGCCAAGCCGTTCAACTGCTGGCGGCCGCAGTGGCCGAGGTGCACAAGGGTTGGGTCGAAGAACGCTTGGCTGGAAATCATTCCGTGATTCCTCCAGAATGCTGCTTTCGAATAGTTGACAGGCAGGATCCAGCTTCCGCGCGGGGACCTGCGCAACTGCGCGCAACATTATCTATACAACTCGACACGAGCCGTTCGCGTAACGTAGGAGTCACGTATGAACACGAGCAAGGACACCGTGACGACCAAAGATGGCGTCACGATCTACTTCAAGGATTGGGGAAGCGGTCAGCCCATTGTGTTCTCGCACGGCTGGCCTCTGTCGGCGGACGATTGGGACGCGCAGATGATGTTTTTTCTGAATCACGGCTACCGCGTAATAGCTCACGACCGTCGTGGGCATGGACGCTCCTCGCAGACGGCCGACGGACACGACATGGATCACTATGCCGATGACTTGGCTGCGGTGACGGCGCATCTCGATCTCAAGAATGCGGTGCATGTGGGCCACTCCACCGGGGGCGGCGAAGTCGCGCATTATCTTGGGCGCCACGGCGAGAGCCGGGTGGCGAAGGCGGCGTTGATCAGCGCGGTGCCGCCCATCATGGTCAAGACGGCGAACAATCCCGGCGGCCTGCCCAAAGAAGTCTTCGACGGACTCCAGGCGCAGCTTGCTGCCAATCGCTCACAGTTCTACCGCGACCTGGCGGCGGGTCCCTTCTACGGCTTTAATCGTCCCGGGGCCAAGGTATACGAGGCAGTCATTCAAAACTGGTGGCGGCAGGGGATGATGGGCGGCATCAAGGCACATTACGACGGCGTCGTTGCCTTCTCGCAAACCGATTTCACCGCCGATCTCAAAAAGATCACCGTGCCGACGTTGGTGATGCACGCTGACGACGACCAGATAGTCCCCTACGCGGATTCGGGGCCGCTCACTGCCAAATTGGTAAAAAACGCCACCTTGAAAACCTACAAGGGTTTTCCGCACGGCATGATTACTACGCAGGCCGACACCATCAATGCGGATCTGTTGGCGTTCATCAAGTCTTGATATGAAATACTTCAAGCTGACGTTGCTTGTACTGGGCATTGCGGCGGAATGGGATGCCAGTGCCTCGGCGGCGCCGGCAGCCGGGAGGGACTTGGCGCAGGAACTGGCGCTGCCCGCCGGTGTTGAGGTCTCCCTGCGCGGCATCGATGCGGAGCGCATTCGGGCGCATGTACGTTTCCTCGCGGATGACCTGCTCGAAGGACGCGGCACGGGCACACGCGGCGGCGACATTGCCGCGAAGTACATCGCGACGGAATTTGCCTTGGACGGATTGAAACCGGCTGGCGATGACGGCGGCTACCTGCAAAAAGTTGACTTCAACGGCGTGCACACGGAGTCGGCGACCGTTGCCTCGCTGCAGCCTGCGCAAGGCAAGGCAATCGACTTGAAACTGGGTGATGACTACGTCACCGGCAACCAAACCCAGACAGCCAGCGTCGATATAGACGCACCCATCGTCTTCGTCGGTTACGGCATCGAGGCGCCGGAATATCATTGGAACGATTACAAGGGTGCGGACGTCAAGGGCAAGGTCGTGCTGGTGATCGTCAACGAGCCGCCGTCCAAGGATCCCAAATTTTTCAATGGGGAAGCGCTGACCTATTACGGGCGCTGGACCTACAAATATGAAGAGGCGGCACGCAAGGGCGCGATCGGTGCTCTGATCATTCACCGCACGGATCTTGCCAGCTACGGCTGGGGCGTGGTGCGCAGTTCCTGGAGCAATGAGCAGGTATACCTCAGCAACGACAAGGATCCGAAGCTCAAGGCGGCTTCATGGATACAGCTGGAGGTGGCGCGGAAGTTGTTCAGCTCCTCCTCACTGAAACTGGAAGACATGCTGGCGAGCGCCGGCACGCGCGAGTTCGCGGCGCGGGAATTGCCGGTTCGTTTCAAGGCCCACATCGTGAGCAAGGTACGCAAATTCGAGTCTTACAATGTGCTTGGCTTGTTGCCGGGCACCGCCGCAGGCGTCGCAAGACAGGCCGTTGTCTATTCGGCGCATTACGATCACCTCGGTATTGATCCTGCAATGAGCGGAGATAATATTTACAACGGCGCGGTCGACAACGGCACCGGGGTTGGAACATTGTTGGAATTGGCGCATGCGTTTGCCACATCGCGGGCGCTGCCGCCGCACCCGGTGCTATTCGCCTCGGTGACCGCCGAGGAGAAGGGCTTGCTGGGATCCAACTTTCTCGGCAAACATCTGCCGATTCCGGCTTCGCAAATTGCGATCGGCCTGAATTTCGATGCAATACCGCCGATCGGCGTCCCTGAATCGGTGAACGTGACTGGCGCGGAACGCACCTCCTTCTATCCCATCGTCGAGAAGACGGCCCAGGTCTTCGGCTTCGCCATACAACCCGATCCCGAACCCGGCGCCGGCCATTACTATCGTTCGGATCATTTCAGCTTGGCGCGCGCCGGGGTCCCCGCATTCTCGATCAATGCCGGCGTGAAATTTGCCGGGCATCCGCCCGAGTGGGGCAAAGCGCAGGCTGAGGACTACACGGCGAAGCGCTATCACAATACCGGCGACGAGTACTCGGCCTCCATGGATTTCTCGAGCAGCGCATCGCTCGCCAAATTCGGCTTTGCGTTGGGCTGGCAGGCCCTGCTGGCGAAGGGCAGCGTGAATTGGCTGCCGGGCGATGAGTTCGAGGCGGCCCGCCTGCACGGCACAGCCGCGCCTGGTCTGTGACGAAAATCGCGCGCCGTCAAAAACTTAGATCACATATTGCGAGAAAGACTCCAACGCGTCGCCGGGTGGCGACGCGTTGCGTCGCGCTCCATTGAGAAACGACAATAACGTGCGCCGCATCTCATCTGGTTCTGGGTGGGACTCGGTACGCTGGGGTCAAGTATCAACGATACAAACGACGGAGTTTCCAATGGCCGACAATTCAATGACGGGTGCGTATCAACTCAATTTGCCCAAGGACCTGCTTTCTGAGGCGACGCGAGCGTCCAAGCCCAAGGGTGAACTGCTGTACGTCGAGGGGTGGCGCAACTCCTGGCTGTCGCGCGTGGCCGAACTATTGGTGGGAAAGGACTAAGCCGGTCAACCAAGCCAGCGGGCCGGGGTGCTGGCGCCGGGCGCCAAGCGCGGGGTTGGCAGGCTGGCCGCCGGGCCGCCGGGCCGGCAGGACGGGTGCCGGTTTGGCACCGCAGGGGCCGGGTCTGCAATACCGGCCGACCAGGGTGGCCGAGGGCCTCGAGGCCGGGCGAAGATTTCCGACGCTTTGACTTTAAGTCAAATTCGTAGCGATTCTCCAGCAGAAACGCATTAACATGGCGCGTACGGAGGTCACATCCTATGCGCTTGGCTCAACCTGTTTATGAAAGCCTGCCCTATGTCTACATAGCGATCGGCGGCCTGGCGGTATTTCTGTTCTACCTTGACCCGTTGGGTTTGCGTGCTGAGATCGCGTTCGTGATCGGATTCGTCGCCGAGACCGCGGCATTGACGCTGCTTTTGCGCCGCCAGAATTATCGGGCGCTGAGCCGCGAATATTCGGGTGAGACCATCGACTTCCCGTCCACATTGCGAGGGTAAGGCCGCCACGGCGCGCAGACGCGCAAGCGGCCGCTAACTTGCGGCCGTCGGACGATAGCCGTCAGAGCTTTTCGACTTCTTCGGTATCCGTCGCATCCGCCGCATCCGCCGCGCTGCGCATTCGCGGTGCTCGCTCGTCGATGTACATGATTTCATGTTGGCCGACCTGCACCACGTCGCCGTCGTTCAAGTTGTAGCGCCGCACGCGTCTTGACTGCACGTAAATGCCATTGGTGCTGTTCAGATCTTCGATCACGCAGGAATCCGCCTGCGTGACGATATGGCAGTGATGGCGGCTGATGAACTTGCTGTCGATTTGTAGATCGTTATCGGCAGTTCGACCGATCACCAACCGACCCGGCTTGAGCTCGCGCTCCATCACGGTTTTGCCCACGCTCGCCAGCAGTATTCGTCCGACCGGGTGGACCGAGCCGCTGTTCACCGACGAGGCGGGGTCGATGAGCGGAATCTGCATGCGGTTCGTGTTGCCTGTGAATTCACCCCACTGCAGTTCCTTGATGGCGGCCTCCAGATCGGCCAGGGTTACCGTATCCCGTTCGCGGCCGAAGGCAGCCATGAGCGAGGTATCGCAGAGTGTGTTGATCAGGCGCGGCACTCCGCCCGTATATCTGAAAATCGGGGCGTAGGTATCCTCGGCAAATATCCGCCGCCCTTGGGAGCCGGCGACCTCCAGGCGGTGATCGATATACGAAGTGGTGTCCGCCTTGGTGAGCGCGGACAAATGAAATCGTAGGCGTACGCGTTGCGCCAGCTGCACCAGCGCCGGCGAATTGAGCTTGTCGTTGAGTTCGGGCTGCCCGGCGAGAATGATGCGCAGGGCCTTCTCCTTGGTTGTCTCGACCCCCGACAGCATGCGTACCTCCTCAAGCACACGGTGCGTCAGATTTTGTGCTTCGTCGATGATCAGCAGGACTTTACGCCCGCCCATGTGCTGTTCCACCAGGAATTGACTCAGAGTGGCCAAGACCTCCGGCTTCTTCATGTGGAACGGGGAGAATCCGAACTGCACCAGAACGGTCTGCAGAAACGCCGTCGGCGACAGTTGGGTCTGATTGATTTGTGCGACCACCGCGTCGGTCTGCAATTCGTGCAAAAAAGTCTCGATCAGTGTGGTCTTGCCGGCGCCGATTTCGCCGGTGATCACGACGAAGCCGTCGGTAAACCAAATCGTCGACTCCATGTACGCTTTGGCGCGCGCATGCTGTTTGCTCAAGTACAGGAACTGCGGATCCGGACTCAGCCGGAACGGCAATTCATGAAGTTTAAAGAGTTCTAAATACATTGCTGGGGCAGTCTACGGGATTGGTCGCCTGTCCGTGAAATGACCGATTCTTAGGTCCAATCGATCAATTGTAGTGCATTTTCCAGTGCCGAATTCCGTTCCACCGCGCGGCTTTTGAGGATGGTGCAGTGGCCCAATTTGCGTCCCGGGCGCGGCTCCTTTCCGTAATCGTGAAAAGCCAGGCCATCGATGGCCAGCAGGCGCTCCTGATCGGGCATCTTTCCGAGGAAATTGATCATGGCCGTATGGCCCAAGGCGCGCGTGCTGCCCAAGGGCAGATCGCAAATGGCGCGTAGGTGATTTTCGAATTGGCTGGTGACGCAGCCTTCGATGGTCCAATGGCCGGAATTGTGGACTCGGGGCGCCATTTCGTTGGCAATCAATCGGCCTTTGACCACGAAAAACTCTATCGTCAGCACGCCTACATAGTCGAGTGCCAGCATGACCCGCTTCAGATATGTCCGGGCAGAACGCTCCAGCTTGCGGTTGGCGAACGGCGCGATGCTGTAGCGCAGAATTCCGCCGTCATGAGTGTTGGCGGACAAAGGATAGAACACGGTCGCGCCCGTCGCGGTGCGCGCGCCCACGATGGAGAGTTCGCGCGAGAATTCCTGAAATTTCTCGTAGATCAAATCGCGGCCGCCGATGGCCGCCCAGGCCGCGTCGATCTGAGCCGGGCCGTGCACGATGAATTGACCCTTGCCGTCGTAGCCCAAGCGCCGCGTCTTGAGCACGCCGGGCAGTCCTAGCTTGCGGACGGCGCGCTGCAGCTGCTCCTTGTCGTCGATCGCGGCATGCGCGGCAACCGGGATCCGCAGCCTGGAGAACAGCGCCTTTTCCGCCATCCGGTCCTGGGAGACTTCGAGCGCCGCACGCGGCGGGCGAACCTTGGTTAATTTCTCGAGCGGGGCGAGCGCGCTACCGGCGATGTTCTCCCAGTCGAAAGTCACCACATCGTTCGCCGCGGCAAGCGCGGCGAGCTGTGCGGCGTCTTCGAGTTGACCGATGAGTATGGGCGCAACTTGGGCGGCCGGTGCCGTGGCGCTGCGATCGAGGAACATGCAGCGGATGCCTAGCGGATACCCGGCCAGCGCGAGCATGCGTCCCAATTGACCGGCGCCGACGATGCCAACGCGCGACAATTTCAAGAGTGACGGGGATCCGGCTTGGCGAGCACGGCAGCAGTCTGCGCCTGGCGATAGGCATCGAGTGCCGTGCGGACGTCCGCTGAATCGTTGGCGAGAATGGCCGCTGCGAACAGCGCAGCATTCTTCGCTCCGGCGGCGCCGATGGCGAAGGTGGCGACGGGTATACCGCTCGGCATCTGGGCAATCGACAGTAATGAATCCATGCCATTCAACGCCTTGGATTGCACCGGCACGCCCAACACCGGCACCGAAGTCTTGGCGGCCGTCATACCGGGCAGGTGAGCGGCACCGCCGGCGCCCGCTATGATGGCCTTCAGGCCCCGCTGACGCGCCGACGCGGCATATTCGAACAAGAGATCCGGGGTCCGATGCGCCGACACCACGCGCACCTCATGCACAATTCCCAAGGAGTCGAGCACCGCGGCGGCGTCCTGCATCGTTTCCCAGTCGGAAGACGAGCCCATTATGATTCCGACCAAGGCTTTCATAGGTCTAGTTTAACAAAGCCTACCCGAGCAACTGGCGGAGAAACGCGAAAAGTTCCCGCGCGCCCACCGGGGAGCGCTGCTCGAGGCGCTCTCTCTCGGCTTTTTCCAGCAGCTTGGCCAGCGTTGCACGGTCCGCTTTCGGAAAGTCCCGCAACAGCTCGTCGATGGCCGTGGCAGGCTCCGACAGCAGCCGGTCGCGCCAGCGCTCGATCTCCTGGAAGTGCCGAATTTCCAGGTCATGCCGTTGTTTGCGCTCCGCCAGCTTGGCGAGCACGGGCTGCGGATCGATGTCGCGCATCAGCTTGCCGATGTATTGCCGCTGCCGGATCTGGGCTCCGTGCGAAGGCAGTCGGCGCAGATCTCGCAGCGCAACGAACAGGCCTTCCGGCAAATCCAGCGCCTTGATCTCTTGGTCGGGAAGGGCCGACAATTTGACGCCCAACTCCTGCAAAGAAGCGGCTTCCCGCTTGCGGGCGCTCTTACTCTGGCGCTGCTCCTCGGTTTCGCCGGAAGTGTCCGTGTCGTTCTCGCTCGTCATATCGCCCATGCTACACCTGCGACCGGTAGAATCGCCCGTTCGGAATCCTGAAAGAGAGTGGAGACATTAGATGGCTGTGTCCAGCAATCCGGTTCGCCTCGCCCAAGAAGACCTTGAATCGATCATCGAACGCGCCCTTGAGGAAGCACGCGCCCGTGGTGCCTCGCAAGCCGAGGCAGCAGTCAGCCAGGATACGGGTCTTTCGGTCGGCGTGCGACTGGGGGAGGTCGAAACCTTGGAGCACCAGCGTGACCGCAGCATGGGTATTACGGTCTATTTTGGCCATCGCAAGGGGTCGGCCAGCACCGCTGATTTCTCCCTAGAGGCGGTCCGAGCGACGGTGGCCAAGGCCTGCAGTATCGCTCGTTTTACGGCGGAAGACCCTTGTTCGGGGCTTGCGGATGCCGCGCTGATGGCGCGCTCGCCCCTGGATCTTGATCTTTCGCATCCCTGGAATGTCTCCGCGGACCAGGCCATAGAAATCGCCAAATCCTGCGAAGCTGCGGCGCTTGAGTACGACCCGCGCATCAACAACTCCGAGGGGGCATCGCTCGGCACTCACCAGGGGCTGCATGTATATGGCAATACTCAGGGCTTCGTGGGCGGCTATCCCACGACTTCGCACAGCTTGAGCTGTGTGGTGCTGGCCGGCACGGGCGAGGATATGCAGCGCGACTATTGGTACAGCAGTTCGCGCGATTGGCAGGAATTGGAGCGGGCGGAGGCCATCGGCCGGGAAAGCGCGCGCCGCACGATCGCCCGCCTGGGGCCCCGCCGTTTAAGTACGCGCCGCGCACCGGTGCTGTTCGTGCCGGAAATCGCCCGCGGATTGATCGGTCATTTCACGGCGGCGATTCGCGGCAGCAGCCAGTACCGGCAATCCTCCTTCCTGTTGAATTCGGTGGGCCAGCAGGTGTTTCCTGCCGGATTCTCGATTGCCGAGCGCCCGCACATTTTGAAGGCCGCGGGCAGCGCGCCCTTCGATGAAGAGGGCGTGGCGACCCTCGATCGCGAATTGGTGGCCGACGGAGTCCTCACCGGATATATCCTGTCGAGCTACTCGGCGCGCAAGCTGGGACTGAAAACCACCGGCAATGCCGGCGGTGCGCACAACCTGCTGGTGGCACCCACCCTCACCGGCGGTACGGAGGCGATGCTGGCGCGGCTTGGCACCGGACTGCTGGTGACCGAACTGATGGGACAGGGGGTCAACATGGTGACGGGCGATTACTCGCGCGGCGCGGCGGGGTTCTGGGTCGAAAACGGCGCCATCCAATATCCGGTTGCGGAGATTACCATCGCCGGAAATCTGCGCGACATGCTCAAAGGAATAGCGGCTGTGGGCGATGATTTAGATGCGCGTGGCGGCACGCGGGTGGGATCGATCTTGCTGCAGGACATGACCATCGCCGGCGATTGATGCGCGAGTGTCATGCCTTCGCGGCGATCAGATCCTTGAGGGTTTGAGTGCCCAATCGCTGCCGCACCGCGGACTCGACTCCCTGCATCACCTGGGCGGCGGTCGCCACGCGGCTTACCTCGATCTGCAGCCGGCCTATTTGCAGACTGCGCACGCTGGCGATGATGTCGGCCAGCAGCATGCCTTCGGGATCGCGGCCGGGTAAGAATTGTTCCTTTTCGGTCGCCACGAGCAGCCCGCCCCGCTCCAGACACGCGAGCACGGGTGCCAGCGCGATGCTTGGAATATCGAGTTCGGCCGCAAGACGGCCGGCGTCCCAATAGCTCTTGCCCGCGGTGTAGTCGCGTCCGATCAAATACATGATCGACAGGCCCACCTGCTCGCGATCGCTGCCCGTCAGTTCGATACTCGCCTGGCCGTGGCGCAGATACTGGGGAAATTGCACATAGAACGCCAGTTGGGCGCCGATCAGCAAAATGAGCCAGCTCAAGTACACCCAGATCAAGGTCGTGAGCACGATGGCGAAACCGGTATAGATCGCCACCATCTGCGACGAATACACGATGACAGCGGTGAATACTTTGCCGACCAACGCCCAAATGATGCCCGCGCTCACCCCGCCGATCAGCGCGGCACGGAACTGCACCCCGGTGTTGGGAATGAACGCGTACATGAACGTAAAGACGATCGTGACGATCACATAGGGCAGCATCTGGCCCAGGACCCCGAGTGCCCGGGCGAACGGCGCCACGGCGTGCAGCCATTGGGCAAGCGGACTGCGCTCTGCGAAGCCCAACAGCCCGATCGCGACGGCGAGCAGAATGGGTCCGAGGATCATGACGCCCAGGTACTCGGTAAAACGCCGGCCGAAACTTCGCGGCCGCTGCACCCGCCATACGAAATTGAAGCTCGCTTCGACTTTTTGAATCGTGGTGATGACGGTGTAAACCAGAAAAGCCAAGCCGATCGTGCCCAGCAAATCGCCGCGCATGTTGACCACAAACTGCATCACGCTGTCGGTGAGCTGCGTCGCCGCAGTGCCCATGGGCCGGAAAAATTCGTGGAGGATCACCTTCAAGTCGCCGCGTGCGCCGAGACCCTTCAAAACAGCGAAGCTGAACACCATCAGAGGCACGAGCGACAACAGAGTGGTGTATGCGAGGCTCATCGCCCGGATATTGATCTCGCCTGACAACCAGTCGCGGATCAACGCAATGGGATAGCGCAGCCACCGCAACACAGCGCCCCACGGCGGCCCCATGCTTCGAGATTTTTGAAACAGTCCGTCCTCTAGGCCTTCCAACCACTCGCGCATGGTCTTGAGGATCTCACGCCGTGAGGAGCCGCAGCGCCTCGCGATAGTTATCGCTGGTCCGAGCCAGAACATCCGGCGGCAGATGCGGAGCCGGCGGCTTCTTGTTCCAATGCAGTGATTCCAGATAATCGCGCACGAATTGCTTGTCGAAGCTCGGCGGACTGATGCCTGGCTTGTACGATGCCATGGGCCAGAAGCGCGAGGAATCCGGCGTCAGCGCTTCGTCGATGAGCATCAGGCGTCCCGCCTTGTCGACACCAAACTCGAATTTCGTGTCGGCGATGATGATGTTGCGCGCGCGCGCATGCTCCGCGGCATATCGATAGATCTCGAGGGCTGCGCGCCGAATATCGGCGGCGTAATCGCCGCCGATGAGCTGCGTCATTGCCGCGAAGTCGATGTTTTCGTCGTGCTGCCCCGCGGGCGCCTTGGAAGCGGGCGTGAATAGCGGCTGCGGTAATTGATCGGCCATCTGCAGCCCGTCAGGCAGGGCGATGCCGCATATCGCGCCGTGAAGTTTATAGTCCTTGTAGCCGGAGCCGATCAAATAACCCCGCACCACCGCTTCGATCGGCAGTGCCTTGAGTTTCTGCACCACCATGGCGCGGCCCGCCAGCAGCGCGCGCTCTTCGCGGTCCGCGACGACGTCTTCTACTGCTAGCGCGGCAAGATGATTGGCCAGGATGTGCTGAGTCTTGGCAAACCAAAACAACGAAATCTGGGTAAGGACCTCGCCTTTGAAAGGTATCGGGTCCGGCAGCACGACGTCGAACGCCGACAAGCGATCGGTCGTGACGATCAGCAGATGCTCGGCATCGACGTCGTATATATCACGCACCTTTCCTTGATGGATCTTCTTAAGGGAGCGCAAGCTCGACTCGAAAAGGGGTGGTGATTGCGAACTCTGTTGCATGCGTGCGCGATGCTACCATTGCAGCGGAAAGCCGGCGATTGTGGCCGGACAGGCAGAATAGGTCAACGCGAATGAGTGGGAAAGGCATATTTTTCGGGGCTCTCATCGGCCTTCTGATCACTCAGAGAGTATGGGGAGCCGCGATCGGCGCCGTCCTCGGCTTCTTGCTTTACGAGGGCACCGGCTTCGGCGCCGCCGGCGGCGCGCGCAGGGCACAGTCGATATCGATTTCCGACGAATTCTTTCGCACCACGTTCGAACTCATGGGCCATGTCGCAAAATCCGACGGCCGGGTGACCGAGGCGGAAATCGGCGCGGCGCGGCGGCTAATGCAGGAACTCCGGCTCGGGCCGCGCGAGATCGGCATCGCCATCGAGTGCTTCCGCAACGGCAAATCCGCCGCGTATGACGCCGAGCGCGGCGTCGAGCGGCTGCGCGAGGCATGCGGACAGCGCCACGATTTGTTGCGCGCCTTCATGGAATTGCAGCTGCGCGCCGCCCTCGCCGGCAATGGAATATCGCCGCCCGCTCGCGCCATTTTGCTGCGTGTGGCCGATAGGTTGGGCATGTCCGGCCTCGAATTTGCCTACGTGGAGGCGTCCTTGCGCGCACGGCAAAGGACGCACGACGGCGCTGCCGGCGGCCAGCCCGCGGCCAGCGGAGGTTCGCTGGCCGATTTCTATGCAGAGCTGGAGATCGACCCCAATATCACCAATCAGGAAGTCACAAAGGCGTATCGGCGCCAAATGAGCCGGCATCATCCTGATAAACTCGTGGCGAACGGTCTGCCGGAGTCGATGGCGCAAGTGGCAAAAGAGAAGACGCAGCGCATCCAAGAGGCCTATGAAGGGATACGCGCGGCGCGCGGCATGCGCTGAAGGAGTGACGATGGCGATCATTATTTCCCCCTCGATTTTGTCCGCTGACTTCGCCCGCCTGGGAGAGGAAGTGAATTCGGTTCTCGCCGCCGGCGCCGACTGGATTCACTTCGACGTCATGGACAATCACTACGTTCCAAATCTCACCATCGGTCCGCTGGTGTGCGAGGCGCTGCGCAAGGCGGGGATCAAAGCGCCAATCGACGTGCACTTGATGATTTCACCGGTTGACCAGCTCGTGCCGGATTTTGCGAAGGCTGGGGCGAGCTATATCAGCTTTCATCCGGAGGCGACTTCGCATGTGGACCGCACCATTCAGCTGATCCGCGATTCGGGATGCAAGCCGGGACTGGTGTTCAATCCGGCGACACCGTTGAGTTGGCTGGATTACGTGATCGATAAAATCGATCTCATCTTGCTGATGTCGGTAAATCCCGGCTTCGGTGGCCAGAAATTCATCCCGGAAGCGTTGCAGAAACTCCGCCAAGCGCGGGCGCGCATCGACGCCAGCGGACGCGACATTCGCCTGGAAATAGACGGTGGCGTGAAAGTCGACAACGCTGCTGAGATTGCAAGGGCGGGCGCCGACACATTCGTCTCAGGCTCGGCCATATTCGGCAGCGCCGACTACGCAGGCACCATCAAGGCCATGCGTGCGCAGATAGAGATCGGCCGAAAGTCAGCGTAGGTCCACCGGCGGGACGCTATTCGTCGTCCTCATCATCATCATCGTCGTCGTCATGCGACTCCGCACGCGCGCCCTTCGGCGCAATGGCGCCGCTGCCGGCACCGGCTTTCACCGGCACGATCAGGGGCCGCGTCTTGACCTTCGGGCGCGCATTGAACACCACGATGGTCTTGCCGGTTGCGCGCAGCAGGCCTTGTTCTTCCAATACCTTGAGGACGCGTCCGGCCATTTCGCGCGAGCAGCCCACCAAGCGGGAAAGCTCTTGCCGGCTCACTTTGATTTGCATGCCCTCGGGGTGCGTCATCGCATCCGGCTCGCCGCACAGATCCATGATGGCATGCGCGACACGGCCTGTGACATCGACGAAGGCGAGGTCGCCCAATTTGCGGTTGGTGCGATCGAGCCGGGTCGCCAATTGCGTGGCCAGCTCGAAAATCAATCCGGGGCTTTCAGCGGCGATCTGCCTGAAGCGCGGATAGGTCATTTCGGCGAGTTCGGACTGCTGCCGGGTGCGTACCCATGCGCTGCGGGTCGGCTGCTCGTAGAACAAGCCCATTTCGCCGAAAAACTGGCCCTTGTTCAGATAGGCCAGCACCATTTCGTTGCCATCTTCGTCCTCGATCATGACTTCGACCGAGCCCGAGATGATGTAGTACAAAATATCCGGCAAATCGCCCGCGTGGATGATCACGGTCTTGGAAGGGACTGTCCGGATCCGGCAGTAGCTCAAGAAACGATTGATCGCTGGGATATCGCTTAAGGCTTTTGCCCCTTCTTCCATGGTCTCTCCCTTCTGCTTGTAGTCTGTTAACTACGGCTGTTAAACGCCTAGGCTGGCGCACGTTTTATTACATAAGTCCCGGAATCGCAAGGCTCTTAAGGCGGCACGCCGAATTTAACGAGGTCGCGGCGACCCACTCCTGTAGCTGAGCCCCCCGTAAGCTTACAGCCAATAGGAACTGCGAGTCATGATTCGGGCGGTCAGTCGCATGGCCGCAGCCACAGGAAATGGCAGCGCGGCGCCCCCCAGCGACGCCGCCTGCGCACCGTGCTGCACCTCATCGTGCGTCATCTGTTCGAGAATGGCGCGGCTGCGGTTGTCGCCTGCGCCCAAGCGCTGCAGATGGCCGTGCAAATGCGATTCCACCTGCCGCTCGGTCTCGGCCACGAACCCCAGGCTGATGCGGTCGCCCAGCGCGCCCGCGATGGCGCCGATCGCGAAGGAGCCGGCATACCACAGCGGATTCAAGAGACTGGTACGGCCGTTGAGTTCTCGCAGGCGCTGCTCGCACCAAGCAAGATGATCTGTTTCCTCTGCGGCGGCCTGCCGCATCGCGGCGGAGGTTCCTGCATGACGGGCGGTCAATGCCTGCCCTTGGTAGAGCGCCTGGGCTGCGACCTCGCCTGAGTGATTAACCCGCATCAGCCGGGCGGACTCAGCACGCTCGTCTTCCGATAGCGGCACCTCTTGTTGCACCGCAGGAATATTGCGCGAGGCGTGTGCAGGTGTGGTTAAGACCTTGATTGCCTTATCTAATTCGCCGATAAAGCGATCGATAAGGCTAAATCTGCGAGTATCCATGGCGACACTATATTATAGGTGCATCGAGGCAGGTACGGGGCTGGCATCTGGGCGCGCCGTTCTGTACACTTTCGCGCCCTTCGTTAACGACCTGAAACAGCTGAGTATTTTCATGTACACCGTATTTTCCAAGCCTGCAGAAACCCGCGGCGACTGGTTCCTAGTCGACGCAGCAGGCAAAACCCTGGGCCGACTCGCCTCAGAGATCGCGCACCGACTGAAGGGCAAGCACAAGCCCAATTATGCGCCGCATCAAGATCTTGGCGATCACATCGTGGTCATCAACGCGGGTACCGTGCGCGTCACGGGAGCCAAGCTCACGGACAAGTTTTACCATCAGCACACCGGCTACGTGGGCAATTTGAAGAGCATCTCGCTCGGCAAGTTGCTGCAAGAGCACCCGGAGCGCGCGCTTGAGTTCGCCGTGAAAGGGATGCTGCCGAAGGGCCCGCTGGGCCGCCGCATGTACCGGAAACTGCATGTGTTCGGTGGCACCGAGCATCCTCATCAAGCACAACAGCCCAAAGCGCTGCAAATCTAAGAGTTCTCCAAGGACAGACCTATGGCATCAACTACAGCCGCGAATTCCTTTTACGGCACCGGCCGCCGCAAGACCTCGAGCGCAAGAGTTTATCTGCGCCAGGGCACGGGTAAGGTATCCATCAATGGCCGCACGCTGGCTGAGTTCTTCGGCAGGGAGACCGGCCGCATGATCGTGCAGCAGCCCTTCGGCGCCGTACAGCTGGAAGGAAAATTCGATGTGGAAGCGCATGTCGAGGGCGGCGGGATCACCGGTCAAGCCGGCGCAATCCGCCACGGCATCACGCGCGCTCTCATGGCATATGACGAAATGCTTCGATCACCTTTGCGAAAGGCGGGATTCGTCACGCGCGATGCGCGTGAAGTCGAACGCAAAAAGGTGGGTCGTCGCAAAGCACGCCGCGGGACGCAGTTCTCCAAACGCTAATCGCGGGAACGACTTCCGCCGGTCGATCGGTTTTGGGGGATCGTCTAGCGGTAGGACAACGGTCTCTGACACCGTTTACCTAGGTTCGAATCCTAGTCCCCCAGCCAAACAGGGCCCAGCAATGGGCCCTTATTCTTGAACCTGCACGGGTAACAATGTCGGGCGAACACAAGTCGAGTGGACGGCTAGCGCCATTGGCGCTGGCGGCGCTCGGCGTTGTGTTCGGCGACATCGGCACCAGTCCTCTGTATGCCATGTCGGCGTGTTTCACGGGACCCGGCATCGCCGTCACGCCGGAGCATGTCTTGGGCGTGCTATCGCTTATTTTTTGGTCCCTGGTGCTCGTCATCCTGCTCAAGTATGTGAGCGTGGTGTTGAATGCCGACAACAAGGGCGAGGGCGGGGTATTGGCGCTGACGGCGCTGGTAATCAACACCGCGCGCGAAAGCCCGCGCCGCAAAGTTTATGGGACTCTCGGCATCCTGGGCGCTTCGCTGTTCTTTGCCGACGGCGCCATAACGCCCGCTATTTCCGTGCTAAGCGCGGTGGAAGGACTGCACGTCGCGGCGCCTGATGCGCAAATTCCGATTCTCCCCATCACGGCTCTAGTGCTGGTGGGCCTGTTTCTGATTCAGCGGCATGGCACAGGTTCGGTCGGCAAGGTTTTCGGTCCTGTGATGCTGGGTTGGTTCTCGATATTGGCGGTGATGGGCGTCAGCTGGATCGTGCGTGAGCCTATGGTCATGTGGGCGCTCGATCCGACCCGCGCCTTGTCGCTGCTGGCCCAACACCAGATCGGATCGCTCGCCGTGCTTGCCGGGGTGTTCCTGACCGTCACCGGGGGCGAGGCGCTGTACGCCGACATGGGCCACTTCGGCAAGGCACCGATTCGCCTCGGATGGATATCCATCGTCATGCCGGCGCTGGTCATGAACTACTTCGGGCAGGGCGCTTTGCTGATCGAGAATCCCGCCGCCATCAGCAATCCGTTCTACTTGATGGCGCCGGCATGGTCGTTGTGGCCCCTGGTCATCCTCGCGACAGCCGCGACCGTCATCGCGTCGCAGGCGGTGATCTCCGGCGTCTTTTCGGTGGCCACCCAAGCGGTGAGCTTGGGGTTGCTGCCGCGACTGCGGGTCGAGCATTCGTCGGCCGTGCATGCCGGTCAAATTTACGTGCCGACCATGAATTGGATATTGATGGTGGCGGCTCTGGCGCTGGTCATGAGTTTTGGCAGTTCGGCGGCGTTGGCGGGCGCCTACGGCCTGGCGGTCTCCGGCGCAATGACCATAGTGACGCCGCTGACGTTGAGCCTGATCAAGTCGCGCACGGGTCGCGAGAGCCGCGCCCTGCGCGCCGGCATCTCGTTGCTGTTCGTCATCGATATCGCCTTCCTGCTGGCCAATCTCACCAAGCTCGAGGACGGCGGCTGGCTGCCGCTGGTAGCAGGCCTCATCATCTACTGGCTGATGCAGAGCTGGCAGCGCGGGCGTGCTTCGGTCATGGCACGGTTGCTGCGCGAGCAGAAGCCGGTGCGCGACTTCGTGCAAGAGCTCAAGAGCGATCCTCCCGTGCGCGTGACGGGCACCGCCATATTCCTGGATGCGAAGGCCTCGGGTATCCCGCGCGCGCTGCTCAACAACATCAAGTTCAACCGGGTGATGCATGAACGGGTGGTGCTGCTAACGGTGGTGACCCGCGAGCTGCCGCGCATCGCAACGTCCAAGCGCCTGACCGTGACTCCGGTTTGCGAGGGGATCGTACGGGTGGTGGCTCAAGTGGGCTTCATGGAGAAGCCGAACATCACGGAGATCCTGCGGGAAGCCGAGACTCACGGGGTGCCCTACGATCCCGAGAACACGACCTATTTTCTGAGCCGCGAGGAACTGATTCCCGGGCAGCGTTCCGATCTGCCACCGCTGCGGCGCAGAGCATTCATGCAGATGGCGCGCAGCGCGCAGGTGATCGCGGACTACTACGGGCTGCCGCCCAGCCGCGTGATCGAAATCGGCACCCGCCTCGAGATCTAACACCGCGGCAGCGTGTTTTTCGCCGAAGAATTAGTGCGGGGCACTGGGCCGGTCGACATCAGGGTGCTGCGTGTTACCGCGGAACGCGTCCGTGCGGCGGCGAACTATGGCGGCGAGCAGAAGGTCTATTTTGTAGGCGCCATCACTACGGGTGGCGCGGTCAGGGTCCTTACGCCGTCATCTCCCGCCACGATCAGCACATCGGCACGGCGTCGGGCAAACAGACCCACCGTCACCACACCCGCGATCTGATTTGCGGCGGACTCGAAGGCGACCGGATCGCTGAGGCGCAGGTTATGGACGTCCAGGATGACGTTGCCGTTGTCGGTGACCACGCCGTCGCGCCAGACGGGCTGTCCCCCCAACTTGACGAGTTCGCGCGCGACGTAGGAGCGAGCCAGCGGTATCACCTCGATCGGCAGCGGGAACCTGCCCAGCACCTGCACCAGCTTGCTGTCGTCGATGATGCAGACAAAGCGCGCGGCGGCGGCGGCGATGACTTTCTCACGAGTGAGGGCCGCACCCCCACCCTTGATCAGGGTGCCGTCGGCGGTCGCTTCATCGGCGCCGTCGATGTAAAGAGCAAGGGGTCCGTCGGAGTTCAGATCGAGTTCCGGAATGCGCGCCCTCGCCAGGGACTGCGAGGTCTGGCGCGAACTCGATACTGCGCCAGAAAGCCTTATTTTGCTGTCTTTCAGCGCTTCTATGAGTTCGGTCACGGTAGAGCCGGTGCCTATGCCCAACACCATGCCGTCTTCTATGTATGCAAGAGCGGCTTCGGCTGCGCGGCGCTTCTTATTCATGGACATCGACAGGCGGCAAATTTCCTACCCTCAAAAACAACTGTGCCCGCTTACGCGGGCACAGTTGATTACTTTCGAAGGCTTACTTTTTCTTAGCGGCCTTTTTCTTAGCTACCTTCTTCTTCGCCTTCTTTGCTTTCGCTGCCATGATAGAAACTCCGTTATCGGGTTAGTCCGGGGACCGAGTATATACACGAATAATTAATTTACAAGCAATACGTCGCCCTACTTGCACGACAATGTGCTAGCGATGTGAACGAGCTCACTCAAGAGTGAGCACGAACTCCCAATTCTTCTTCGTCACCGGCATCACCGACAGTCGATTGCCACGACGCAGTAAAACAAAATCCTTGAGCGCCTTTGCGGCGTGCTGCCGCAACTCATCGAGGGTGATGATGCGCTTGAGCTTGCGCACCAGCTTCACATCCACGACGTACCAGCGCGGCACGTCCGCCTTGGAGTCGGGATCGTAGTGATGATGCTTCGCATCGAACGCCGTCTTATCCGGATAGCCGTCTTTGATGATCTTGACGATGCCGGCGATCCCGGGCACGCCGCAGCTGGAGTGATAAAAAAACGCCAGATCGCCTGTTTTAATAGAGTCCCGCAACATATTGCGCGCCTGAAAATTGCGCACTCCGTCCCATGCGGAGGTCTGCTGCGGAGACTTGGCCAAGGCGTCGATGCTGAAACTATCCGGTTCTGATTTCAGGAGCCAGTGGTTCATGGGTTACCTTTCAAGTAGTGCTGCAATCCTGATTCCGTCGCCAGCGAATCCAGATTCACGTCCCAAGATTCGGCGAACCCCGAGCCGGTCCGCTGACAATCGAACGCGAGCCCCACCAAGTGCGGCCCCGGCCAATGTCCGCGGTGGCGCCGGAATTGCAGCGCTCGATCGTAGAATCCGCCGCCCATCCCGAGGCGCCGTCCCCGGGCATCGACTCCGACTAAGGGTATGACGATAAGGTCCAGCCACCGAGGCGACACCGGACGGCTCAACCGCGACGGGACGGAAATCCCGAATACACCGGACCGCGTCCGGCGGTCGAGCGGATAAAAGCGGATTCTGGCATGGCGGCGATCGACGATGACGGGCACGAACAACCGTGCGCCGCGCCGCCGCGCCGCGTCGATCAACGCTGCCGTATCCGTCTCTCGATCGAAGGGCAGGTACAGTGCAATGCGTTTGCCGGCGCGAAACACCGGCATGCCGGCGATGGCCCTGGCGGCCAGGCTGGATCGGTGCCGGTGTTCGGCGGGGCTGAATGCACGCCGTTGCGCGCGCAGTTGTTTTCGTAAGATCGCTTTCATCGAAAGAGAATGGCGCCACCCGCAGATGCCGTTTTGGACCGTTGCTCCCGACCTGAGCAACAGGTGGGGCTAACTGCGGCACTTAAGGCTTTCCGCTCGAGGCGGACTTGCACAATGGTGCCAGCAAGCACGGCCCCTGGGGTTTAAAACTTAGGGTCGAGAGGTAACCCGATCCGCGTCGAACACCGCAGGCAGCGCCAAAATTAATCGTTCGAGAAGGTCCACTTCAGCTTTAGATTAGAGCTCGAGCTGTCGACCCTTCTCTAAAGCCGACTCTACGCGCTCGCGCAGGATACGCAAGCGTCCACCGACGTCGGAATCGAGATCGCTGTCACGGTTGCGGAATCGGATCAATTCGTTCGCCATGTTGAGCGCGGCGATCACGGCGATTCGATCGAGCCCGACCACCTTGCCGCTGTCGCGGATCTCGCGCATTTTCAAATTGAGGAATTCTGCGGAGTCCAGCAGGTCGGAGCGCTCTTCGATCGGACAGGTAATGTGATACTCCTTCTCGAGTATCCGTATGCTGACCCGCGCCTGATTGTCGCTCATGCCTGCTCCATCGATTTCAAGCGGCCGATCATCGCTTCGACTCGCGCGCGGACTTGTTCGTTCTTCTGCAGCAGGCTGGCGCGCTCCGAGGTGAGCGTGTCTTGCCGCTGCCGCAATGCACGGTTCTCTTCCTTGATCTGACCCACGGTGATGATGAGGTCTTCGAGCCGTTTTTCCAGCCGCTTCAGTTCAAGGTCTACCGCAGATTTGGGGGTGGCGTCGTTCATAGGCTGCCAATATAGAGCGCGCCAAAGCGCAATGCAAAGGGCGCCTGAGACAGGCTCCCATGCCCCTACTGCTGTATTATTAGCCGACCATGATTTCGGATATTCGATTCAAGGACTTTGAAGACGTGCTGGCGACGGCCGGCAGCTTGGCCGACGCCGCCGAGGCCCACGGGTCGTTGTGCGGCGCGCTGTGTTCCATGTCGCCTTACAAAATGCAGGATTGGGTCAATGAGATCCTCCCGGACGGCTCGTCGCTGTCGGATGAATCGGCGGCGATGCTTGAAAAAGTGTTCACGGCGACTGCCACGTCCTTCGGCGAGCAAGGCATGGAATTCGAACCCCTGCTGCCGGACGACGAACAGCCGCTCAACGGTCGGGCCGATGCGCTGGCGCTGTGGTGCACCGGCTTTCTTTACGGACTGGGCACTGGACATATTGCGGATCTCGAGGCGCTGAACGGCGATGTCGGAGAAATAGTCCGCGACTTCACCGAGATCTCGCGGGCTACCGGCGACGATGCGGACGGGGATGAATCCAACGAACAGGCCTATGCGGAACTGGTCGAGTTCATCAGGGTCGCGGCGCAAGTCGTTTTCGAAGAGTTGTTGCCGCTTCGCCGGCAGGTCTATCCCGCGCAGCCGCGGCTGCATTGAGCCGAGGCCCCTAATGGACCGCAAGGAGTTCGCGCGCCGGCGGCGCCAGTTCATGCGCATAATCGGCAAGGACGCCATCGCGATCCTGCCGGCGGCGCCGGTATGCCGTCGCAACGGCGACATCGAATACGCCTATCGGCAGGACAGCCATTTTCACTATCTAAGCGGATTCCCTGAACCGGATTCGGTGGCGGTGCTGGTGCCCGGCCGGCCGCAGGCGGAATATCTCTTGTTCGTGCGCGAGCACGACGCGGTGCGCGAGGCCTGGGACGGAGCGCGCGCGGGAACCGAGGGCGCAGTCGAGCGCTTCGGTGCAGATGACGCATTCCCCATTACGGACATCGACGAGATCTTGCCCGGCTTGCTGGAACAGCGCTCGCAGATATATTACTCCATGGGAGCGCACCCGGATTTCGATTCCCATGTCTTGAGCTGGGTCAATGGATTGCGGTCGCAGGCGCGCCAGGGCGCTGCAACCCCCCATGAGTTCGTTGCGCTCCGCCACGTGCTCGACGACATGCGCCTCTACAAGAGCCGTGCGGAACAGGCAAGTCTGCGGCGCGCCGCACAGATCGCGGTGGGAGCGCACCGTCGAGCCATGCGTTTTGCGCGTCCCGGGCGCATGGAATACGAGGTCATGGCCGAGTTGCTGCATGAGTTTCGATCGCACAACGCGGACATTTCCTACCACCCCATCGTTGGCGGCGGCGCCAACTCCTGTGTCATGCATTACCGCGACAACGATCAGCGGCTATGCGACGGAGATCTGCTGTTGCTCGACGCGGGCTGCGAGCATGAACTGTACGCCTCGGATATTACCCGCACGTTTCCCGTCAGCGGCCGTTTCACGGCGGCGCAGCGCGCAGTCTACGAGGTGGTGCTGGAGGCTCAATTGGCCGCCATCGACAAGGTACGTTCGGGAAACCACTGGAATCATCCCCACGAAGCCGCCGTGCGCGTCATTACCCAAGGCCTGGTCAAGCTCGGTTTGCTCAAGGGGAGAATCGCCGCGCTGCTGAAGGACCAGGCGTATCTGCAGTTCTTTGGCCATCGCACCGGACACTGGCTGGGATTGGACGTGCACGATGTGGGCGATTACAAGGTGGGAGGCGAGTGGCGTGTACTCGAGCCGGGGATGACAATGACCGTCGAGCCCGGCATCTACATACGACCGTCGCCGCGCGTACCGAAGGAATTCTGGAACATCGGCGTGCGCATCGAGGACGACGTGCTGGTCACCGCCAAGGCTCCCGAGGTGCTGACGGCAGCGCTGGAGAAGACCCCCGATGCGATCGAAGCCTTGCTGCAGGCGGCTTGATGTCCGGGGCAGAGACAAGCCGATCCTTCGACATCGCCATCGTCGGCGGCGGCATGGTCGGCGCCAGCCTGGCGGCGGCATTGGCGCCTTTGGGATTGCGAGTCGCGCTCATAGAAGCGGTGCCGCACGATTCGACATCGCAGCCCAGCTTCGATGAGCGCACTACTGCAATATCCAACGGCAGCCGCCGCATACTTGAGACCTTGGGCGTATGGCGCGAGATTGAGTCCGTGGCAACGCCGATCCGCAAGATTCACGTGTCGGATCGAGGCCGCTTCGGCTTTGCGCGGATCGACGCCGCAGAACAGGGCCTCACTGCAATGGGCTATGTGGTCCCGAATCGCGCGCTTGGGCTGGCGCTGTGGCCGCGGCTTCAAGCGCGTGCCGGCATCCGGATCTTCTGTCCGGCGCAGGTGACCCGGGTTGAAGGCGATGAGCAGTTGGTGCGCATCGACGTCGTGCACGACGGCACGACGGTCAGCATCGACAGCAAGCTGGTTGTGGCAGCCGATGGCGTGCAATCTGCCGTGCGCAGCGCCTTCGGCGTCGCTGCGGACAGCCGCGACTACGGGCAGACCGCGATCATCACCACGGTACTGCCACAGCGCTTTCATGATCATGTGGCATACGAGCGGTTTACCGAGAGCGGACCGCTGGCGCTGCTGCCGCTCGAAGACGGCCGATGCACCCTGGTGTTGACCGTGAACCGCGCTGCGGCGGAGGCTGCCTTGCAGTGGTCGGACGCCGAGTTTCTCGCCGAAGTGCAGCGGCGCTTCGGCTTTCGTCTCGGGCGATTCCTCAAGGTGGGCCGCAGAATTCCCTACCCCTTGTCGCTTACACAGGCAGAACGCACCAGCGCGGGACGCTGCGTCATTGTGGGCAATGCAGCGCAGGGCCTGCACCCGGTAGCCGGCATGGGATTCAACTTGGGACTGCGCGACATCGCGAGCCTCGCCGAACTCATCGCCGAACACCGCCACGAATCGCAGTTCGATGCCGGGGGCTCAAGGTTGCTGGCCGAGTACGATGCATGGCGCGCGGCGGATCGCCGCGGGGTCATCGCATTCACCGACGGTCTGGTGCGCATATTTGCCAATCCCTTGGGCGCCGTGCGCCGGCTGCGCAACGCGGGTCTATTGGCATTCGATCTGTTGCCTCCGGCAAAGGCGGCCCTGTCGCGGCTCAGCTCCGGCGCCGGCGCGGGTGCGCGCGTGCCGAAGCTGGCGCGCGGCGTGGCTCTGCAGTGAGGGCATCCGACAGCCGCACCTTCGATGCGGTGATCGTGGGCGCCGGCGTGGTCGGAAGCGTCATGGCCAGCTTGCTGGCGGCACGCAAACTGTGCTCGCCTACGCGTGTGGCCATCATTGCGGACAGCCTGGGTCCCCCGGCGGCCCATTCCGATTGGGACTTGCGGGTGTTTGCCATGAGCCGCGCATCGGAGCGGCTGCTCAAGGCGTGCGGTATCTGGGATACGTTGCCGGTGCAGCACGTGTTTCCTTACGAGCGTATGTGCGCCTGGGACGCGCGCACAGAACCCGGCGGCAAGGGATCGTTGCAATTCGATTGCGCGGAAATCGGCGAACCGAACTTGGGGTTCATCGTCGACGGCCGCGACTTGCAACGGCAAAGCCTGCAGGCCGCGCGCAGCGCCGGCACGGTGTTGATCGAGGGGACGGTCGATGCCATCGACGTCGACGACGCGGGCGTGTCGATGCGCCTGCGCGATGGCCGGGAAGTGCGCAGCGAGTTGTTGGTCGCCGCCGACGGAACCCATTCCAAGACCCGGCAATTGCTCGGCATCGGCACCGCAGGCCATGCCTACCATCAAGACGCGTTGGTGGCGCACGTGCGCACCTCCAAACCCCATTTGAGCACCGCCTGGCAGCGATTCATCGGCAGCGGGCCGCTGGCCTTCCTGCCGCTCGCCGATGGCCGCTCGTCCATCGTCTGGAGCGTCTCATTATCCGAGGCGGCGCGCCTGCGCGACCTGGATGACGCCGCCTTCGGCGCGGCGTTGACGGCCGCCAGCGCCGCGGTCCTGGGCGAGTGCGAATTGGCGAGCCAGCGTTTAAGTTTCCCGCTGCAGTTGCAGTACGCGCTGCAGTACGTGCGGCCGCGAGCCGTGTTGCTCGGCGATGCCGCACACGTCGTGCACCCACTGGCAGGACAGGGGCTGAACCTGGGATTGTTGGATTGCGCCGTGCTGGCTGAAGTTCTGGGGGAAGCGGGAAGCGCCGGTTACTTCGGCGAGCACAAGCTGCTGCGCCGCTACGAGCGCCGCCGGCGCAGCGAGAACCTGCTGGCCGCCACTACGCTGGACGGTCTGGAACGCTTGTTCTCGAGCGTAAATCCCTTGAGCGCCGCGCTGCGCGGCGCGGGTCTGCACGCGGTGGATAGGCTTCCCCTCATCAAGCAGGGCCTGGCGCAGCGCGCTCTGGGCTTGTCCGGCGACGTGCCGGCCTTTCTCAAAGACGGTCGAGCTTAGCGGCGCAAATGAAGTCATTCTCGGACAGCCCGCCGATGGCGTGCGTCGTGAAGCTGACGTTGCAGTAGTTGTAGCCGATTTCCATGTCGGGATGATGGTCTTCCGTGTTGGCGATATGCGCCAGCGCATTGACGAAGCTCATGGTGCGGTAGAAATCCTTGAACTTGAGCGAACGCTTCAGGCTCTTGGAGTCCTTGGCGATTTTCCAATCCTCGTGCAGCTGCTGGGCCAGGAGCTTTGCCTTGGCCGGGCGGAGCGGCAGCACATCCCCCTCGCAGGGCTGGCATTTCTTCGCCGACAGCTCCTTCACTGAGGCGCCTCGGGGTTCTTCGCATACGTGCGCTCGATGTAGCGCTCCACCATTTCCTGAAATTCCTCGGCGATCCGCTCTCCTTTGAGCGTTACCGTCTTGGCGCCGTCTTCGTAAACCGGTGCAACCGGATTCTCACCGGTGCCGGGCAGGCTGATGCCGATGTTCGCGTGCTTGCTCTCGCCGGGTCCGTTGACGACGCAGCCCATCACCGCCACGGACATGTCTTCGACACCCGTATGACGCTTGCGCCACTCCGGCATGCGATGGCGGATGTGACTTTGAATCTTTTGCGCCAGCTCCTGAAAATAGGTGCTGGTGGTGCGGCCACACCCCGGGCAGGCAATCACCATTGGCGTGAAGGCGCGCAGACCCATGGTCTGGAGTATTTCCTGCGCGACGATGACTTCTTGGGTGCGGTCGCCGTTGGGCTCGGGGGTCAGGGAGACACGAATGGTATCGCCGATACCTTGCTGCAGGAGCACTCCCATTGCGGCGGTTGAGGCCACGATGCCCTTGCTCCCCATGCCCGCTTCGGTCAATCCCAAGTGCAGCGGGTAGCTGCAGCGCGCCGCCAGGGTGCGGTAAACGGCGATCAGGTCCTGGACCCCGCTGACCTTGGCGCTGATCACGATCATGTCGGATTTGAGTCCGAGGCCTTCCGCACGCTGGGCGCTGTTCAATGCCGACACGACGATGGCTTCGCGCATGACGTCGATGGCCGCCAGCGGCGTCGCTAGTTTGGAGTTCTCGTCCATCATGCGGGTGAGCAAATCCTGATCCAGGCTGCCCCAGTTCACGCCGATGCGCACCGGCTTTGAATACCTGCAGGCAATTTCGATCATTTCTGCGAATTGCGGGTCGCGTTTGCTACCACGGCCGACATTCCCCGGATTGATGCGCAGCTTCGCCAGCGACTCGGCGCAGGCGGGGTGTGCCTTCAGCAGCTTGTGGCCGTTGAAATGAAAGTCCCCGACCAGCGGAGTACCTATACCCTGAGCATCCAGGCGTTCGCGGATGAAAGGGACCGCGGCGGCGGATTCATCGTTGTTGACGGTGATCCGTACCAGTTCCGAGCCAGCCTTGGCCAGCGCCTTGACTTGCGCCACCGTGCCGTCGATGTCGGCCGTGTCGGTGTTGGTCATGGATTGCACGACGATCGGCGCCTTGCCGCCGATCGTCACCGCACCTACTTTTACCCCGAGGGACGTTCTGCGTGAAATCATGCCGCCAATTATACCAGGGGCGCGGCCTTGGCCACGCGCACCACCACCGTGCCGGCAATTTTGTCGTGCCACGCTTGATTATTGGGGTCGAGGGCGATCCAGATGAACCCAAGCCCGGCGACCGCCAGAGACAAAAAGCAGCTGAGTGCGCGGATGATCGCCGTCTCCCAGTCCATGGCCCGCCCGTCCAGCCGAACTACGTGCAGATCCAGCACGATTCCGCCGACCGTCGAACCGCGCAGCTTCCACATCACCGCCCCGTAGACTGCCAGCACCAACAGTTCAACGTGATGATGGCCCAGCACGCTCAGGCAAAATCCCACCAACAACGCATCGATCAATAGCGCCCCCATCCGAACCCAGAAACCCGCGCGCGGCAACGCTGCAGTGATGGGCTGCGCCGCTGCGGCTGCCGGCGTGGCGGCTGCCGCTGCTGCGGATGGGGTGGCCTGCGGGTCAGGTGCGGTGGCGGCGCCTGCGCCGGGCGCCGGATCCATGGGCGGCGCGACGGCAGCGGCAGGCG
>JBDUBO010000023.1:0-43628 GCA_040004115.1 Gammaproteobacteria bacterium
TTGTCCCAGGCGCCGCCGCCGGTGGTCATGGAGATGGCGACGAACAGGCCGGTGACGATCGTGCCGATCAGCAATCCGCCGAGCGCCTGCACCCCCGTGCCCGGACCCATGAGGAAATTCACCACGAACACGAGCGCAATGGGCACGAGAATGGGCAGCAACGAGGGAATGATCATTTCCTTGATCGCCGCCTTGGTGAGCATGTCGACGGCGCGCGAATAGTCGGGTTTCGCGGTGCCTTCCATGATGCCCTTGATCTCGCGGAATTGACGTCGAACCTCGTTGACCACGGCGCCCGCGGCGCGGCCCACCGCCTCCATGGCCATGGCGGCGAACAGGTAGGGCACCAAGCCGCCGATGAACAGACCGATGATGACGGCCGGATTCGATAAATCGAAACTGGTGGCATGACCGGTGACTTCACTGAGCTTGTGGGTGTAATCGGCGAACAGGACCAATGCCGCGAGTCCCGCGGAGCCGATGGCGTAGCCCTTGGTGACGGCCTTGGTGGTGTTGCCCACGGCATCCAGCGGGTCGGTGACATCGCGCACTTTTTTATCCAAATGTGCCATCTCGGCGATGCCGCCGGCGTTGTCGGTGATGGGACCGTAGGCGTCGAGCGCCACGATCATGCCCGTCATGGAGAGCATGGCGGTCGCAGCGATGGCGATGCCGAACAAGCCCTCGAGCCGATACGAAGCCCAGATGCTCAAGGACACTGCGAGCACTGGCAGCGCGCAGGCCTTCATCGAGACGCCGAGGCCCGCGATGATGTTGGTGGCATGACCGGTTTGCGAAGCCGCGGCGACGTGCTGCACGGGCTTGTACTCGGTGGCAGTGTAGTACTCGGTAATGACGATCATGGCCGCGGTGAGCGCGAGGCCCACCAAGGTGCACAGCCACATGGACATGGCGTGTTCACCCATGAGGTTCCGGCAGACGAAGTAGAAGGCAATGGCCGAAATACCGCCGGAGACGATGACCCCCTTGTACAGGGCGTTCATGATCTTGCCGCCTTCGCGGGTGGAGACGAAGAAGGTGCCGACGATGGAGGAGACTATGGAAATGGCGCCGAGAATCAGCGGAAACAGCACGGCGCGCTCGCCCATGTCCACCATCACCAGGCCGCCCAGCAGCATGGTGGCCACCAGAGTGACGGCGTAAGTCTCGAACAAATCCGCTGCCATGCCGGCGCAGTCGCCGACATTGTCACCGACATTATCGGCGATGACGGCCGGATTGCGCGGATCGTCCTCGGGGATGCCGGCTTCCACCTTGCCGACGAGGTCAGCGCCGACGTCGGCGCCTTTGGTGAATATGCCGCCGCCCAAGCGCGCGAATATGGAGATCAGCGAACCGCCGAAGGCGAGGCCGACCAGGGAGCGCAGGGCGGCTTCCGGATCGTCGAGAAGGCGCAGCATGGCCAGGTAGTAGCCGGCGACGCCGAGCAAACCTAAGCCGACCACCAGCATGCCGGTAATGGCACCGCCGCGGAATGCCACTTTAAGCGCGGCGTTAATACCGTTATGGGCGGCTTGCGCGGTGCGCACATTGGCGCGAACGGAAATGAACATGCCGATGTAGCCGGCCAAGCCGGAGAGAATTGCGCCGACCGCAAAACCGCCTGCGCTGGGCCAGCCCAAGAACAGGCCCAAGGCAAAGAACAGAATGACCCCGACGATGGCGATGGTGGTGTATTGCCGATTCAAGTAGGCCTTGGCGCCTGCCTGAATGGCCGCCGCGATTTCCTGCATCCGCGCATTACCTGCGGGTTGCGCGAGGATCCAGCGCACCGAAATGACGCCGTAAAGGATTGCCACAACACCGGCTGCAATTGCCAGCCACAGCGCGCATTCAAGGGTCATGAGGCGGTCTCCGAAGGGGGCTTATGTTATTGAAAATTATGATTATATCGTCAAAAAATCGAGCGCGACTATACCACAAACGGCGTGCGCAGGCGTTTGACAACGCTGACACCTTTGAGCGTGACATACAGCGGCAGCCCATTGCGGTAAGGCGGGTAGTCTTCGCCGCCGATCAGCGGCGCTAGATAATGACGACAGGCGGCGGTAATACCGAAGCCATCCGCCGTAATGAAATTTCGCGGCAGCTTTTTTTCCTTGTTGGCGATCTCGCTTAAGGGTGCCTCGCCGATACCCCAGCGATAGGGCTTGGCGGATTTGCGCACGATGACGGGCATGACGGCATTCTTGCCTTTGATGGCGAATTCGACCGCGGCCTTGCCTACCGCGTAGGCCTGATCAACGTCCACTTTCGAAGCAATGTGGCGCGCCGAGCGTTGCAGGTAATCGGCCACCGCCCAGTGGAATTTATATCCAAAAGCTTGTTGGGTCATTTGTGCCACCACGGGCCCCACGCCGCCGAGCTGCGAGTGGCCGAACGCATCTTTGGTGCCGGCCTCGGCGAGAAATTTGCCGTCCGGGCCGCGCACCCCTTCCGAGACCACGACGACGCAGTAGCCGTATTTCTCCACGGATGATTTGACCTTCGCCAGGAAACGCTCGCGGTCGAAGCTGATTTCGGGAAACAAGATGATGTGCGGCGCATCGCCGGCGGTTTCGCCGGCCAGACCGCCGGCCGCTGCGATCCAGCCGGCGTGCCGTCCCATGACCTCGAGCACGAACACTTTGGTGGAGGTGCGGGCCATCGACGCGACGTCGAGCGCCGCTTCGCGGGTCGAGACGGCGATGTACTTGGCCGCGGAGCCGAATCCCGGGCAGCAGTCGGTGACGGGCAGATCGTTGTCGACGGTCTTGGGAATCCCGACGCAGGTCAGGGACATGGACATTTGTGCGGCGACTTCCGATACCTTTTGCGCCGTGTCCATGGAATCGTTGCCGCCGTTGTAGAAGAAATAGCCGATATCATGGGCGCGGAAAATGTCGATCAGTCGCTCATACTGGGCTCTATTCTTGTCGATGCCTGCCAGCTTGTAGCGCGCCGAGCCGAAGGCGCCCCCCGGGGTATGCCGCAGGGCACCGATGGCGGCCCGGCTCTCCTTGCTGGTGTCGATCATGTCCTCGGTCAACGCGCCGAGAATGCCGTGCCGGCCGGCATAGACCTTGCCTATTTTGTCGCGGTGCTTGCGGGCGGTTTCGATGACGCCGCAGGCCGAAGCGTTGATGACGGCGGTCACTCCGCCGGATTGTGCATAAAACGCGTTCTTCATGAGTCCCCCCCAACGGCCACGAGGCGCGAAGAATAGCCGATCGGCCCAGGTTTGACGACCGCGCCGCCCAAAGGTACGGTAGCGCCGTTTAACCACTAGAAGAATCATGCGAATAGTCCTTTTGGGAGCGCCCGGGTCTGGCAAAGGCACACAGTCACAGCTGCTGGTAAAGGCCCATGGCGTTCCGCAAATATCCACGGGCGATCTGCTGCGCGACGCCGTTGCCAAGCGTACGGAGCTCGGCCTGCGCGCCAAGTCGGCGATGGATTCCGGCAAGCTCGTCGAGGATGCCACGGTGCTCGGCATGATTCGCGAGCGCTTGAGCCGGCCGGACGCCGTCAACGGCTTCATATTGGATGGCTTTCCCCGCAACATTGCCCAAGCTGAAGCATTGGAAAAGATGCTGAAGGAGCTCGGCACACCGCTCGACTCGGTGGTGCTGATGAATCTCGATCTCGGTATTCTGTTCAAGCGGCTCACCGGCCGCCGAATCTGCGAGCAGTGCGGCAAGGTTTTCAATGTGTTCACTTCGCCGCCGCCCCACGACAACAAGCACCGTTTGATGCAGCGCCCGGACGACAAGGAAGAAGTCATCGGCAAGCGCCTCGAGGTGTATGAGGCGCAAACCAAGCCGCTGATCAAGTACTACGAGGCGGCGGGATTGCTGCGGATCGTGGACGCCGACTCGGATGTCGACTCGGTGTTCAACAGCATCGACCGCGCGGTGCTCAAGAGATAGCTGCCAGCAAGCGATCACCGATTTCTCCGCGGCGCCAGCCGCTGAGCGCATGCGTAGGGTGCGCGCCCATGGCGAGGGACTTGAGTTCGCCGCGCGGCGCAAGAATCTCGGCACTCACGTTAAGCTCCGCGGCACGCGCATCGACGATTTTTACAAGACGTTCGATCACGGCTTTCTGCTCGGCAGTGGGCCGCGCGTCCTGACTGGGTTCAGAATCCAGCGCCTCGGCCGGCGATTCCCTGAGCGCCTGGTCGAGGCTGGCGGCGAGACTGTCGTTCAGCGGATTCGGGCCTCCTTGCGCGATCGAGAAAATTGCGGCGTCGTCGAGGATCCAGGCCCGCGGCAGATCACGGCTGCGCGCGAGCTTCTCGCGCCAGACCGCAATGGCCTTGGCGCGTCCGCGCGTGTCGGGCCGCAGCTGTGCGAGACCGCGCAGCCGCATCCAGGCCTGCGCCGGGTCCGGCTCATACAGCCGCTGATCCTCGAGCGCCAGGCAATCTTCCAACACCCAGTGCTCGCGGCCGAGTTCCTTGAGCCGCAGCAGCAGAATTTCCGCGATGTCGCCTAAGTACAAGACATCGTCGGCGGCATAGTCGAGCTGATCCCGCGTGAGCGGCCGCTTCGACCAGTCGGTGCGCGTCTGGCCCTTGGGGACGGTGACATTCAGCAGGGTCTTGACCAGCTCAGCATAGCCGACCTGGGGCTTGAGGCCAATGCAGCCGGCCGCGATCTGCGTATCGAATACCGGACTCATGACTCGCTTGGCCGACAGATAAACCGCCTCCAAATCCTGGCGCGCCGCGTGAATGATCTTGCGCGAGGAGGCCGCGGTCAGCGCCGCCATCAATGGCTCCAGACTGCCGATACGCAGAGTGTCCACACACCAGATTTGGCCGCCGGCCGCCAGTTGCAGAAGGCAGAGTTTGGGAAAGAAGGTGCGTTCGCGCAGAAATTCCGTGTCGACGCGGATCCACGCATGCGCTTCGAGCGAAAGCGCTAGCGCCGGCAGCTCGGCATCTCGATCGACCCAAATCGCGTCGGGCATAACGTTGATCCGCGTGTACAATTTGGAATGGAGTATGACTGAATCGGACGATGCTGCGACTCGCAAAAGCATTCTGGGAGATCTCGATCTGGCGGCGCACTCCGGCGCAGCTGCCCGCGTCGCTGTTTCTGTTGGGTTTGGTCGCCGGCATTGCGGCGCTGCTCGAGGTGTTGAGCGCGTTTCTGCCGCCGGCCTCGACCAGCCGGTTGTTCACGCGGCTGCTGTTGAGCGTGGCTTTGCCGGTGGGCTTTGCCTGGGCGGTTCTGGCGTTGGCGGGCCGCCGCCAGCGCTTCGTGCAGACCGGCAGTGCCTTGCTGGGCGTCGGGATACTCGCGGAACTCATTCTTTATCCCATAGGCTCGCTCATCCAATTCATCGGCTCTGACCGGCTCGCCTCGGTGCCCTTGGGAGTGTTGATGCTGGTAGGGTTGATCTGGTACGTGCTCGCCTGCACCAACATTTGGCGCTCCGCGCTCGATTCGGGAATAGCGTTGGGTGTCGTCGTGAGCGTGGGCTATCTGTTGCTGTCGATCGTGCTGGAACAGCAATTGCTGCCGGTTACATGAGCACTCACGTGCATATTTTAGGAATCGGCGGCACCTTCATGGGGGGATTGGCCGCGATTGCCAAGAGCGCCGGCTTTCGGGTCACCGGCGCCGATCTCAATGTTTATCCGCCCATGAGCACTCAGCTCGAGGCGCTCGGCATCGAATTCGTTCAAGGCTACGGTAGCGAACAGCTGGATTTGCGGCCCGACATCGTCGTGGTAGGCAATGCCTTGAGCCGCGGTAGTCCGGTGGTCGAGGCCATGCTGGATCGCGGCCTGCCCTACACCTCGGGGCCACAGTGGCTGGCCGAACAGGTGCTGCGGGACAAGCATGTGCTCGCCGTCGCCGGCACTCATGGCAAGACCACCACCACGGCCATGCTGTGCTGGATCCTCGAGGACGCGGGTCTTGCGCCCGGGTTTCTGATCGGAGGAATGCCGAGTAATTTCGACTGCACCGCGCGCTTGGGCGGGGGCAGGTTTTTCGTCATCGAGGCGGACGAATACGACACGGCTTTCTTCGACAAGCGCGCGAAATTCGTGCATTACCGGCCGCGCACCGCCATCCTCAATAATTTGGAATACGATCACGCGGATATTTATCCCGACGTGGCGTCGATCCGCCGCCAGTTCAATCAGTTGCTGCGCACCGTGCCGGGCGCCGGCCGCGTCATCGTCAACGGCGACGACGCCGAGCTCGGGACCACTTTGAAAATGGGCTGCTGGACGCCGTGCGAGACGTTTGGCAACAATAGTGACTGGAGCGCGCAAATCGCGGCCGGATCGGCGGCGACGCGATTCGCCGTGCTGCACCAGGGTAAGCCGGTCGCCGAAGTGAACTGGCCGCTGCTCGGCGATCACAATGTGATGAATGCACTGGCTGCGATCGCAGCGGCACGCCATGCCGGAGTGGCGCCGGAACACGCGGCGCGGTCTTTGAGCAACTTTCGCGGGGTCAAGCGCCGCATGGAAATTCGCGGCGTGGTGGGCGAGATCACCGTGTATGACGATTTCGCGCATCACCCCACGGCCATCGAGACGACGTTGCGCGGATTGCGGGCGCGGGTGCACGGTGCGCGCATCATCGCCGTCTTGGAACCGCGTTCGAATACCATGAAGCTTGGAGTGCATCGCGAGCAATTGGCGCCGGCGCTGGCGGCGGCAGACCGGGCCTGGTTCCTGAACTCACCAGACTTGGGCTGGGATTTGCCGCAGGCGGTCGCGGGCTTGGGTGCGCGCGCATCCTTCGCCGCCAGCGTCGATGCCTTGGTCAGGGGTGTGGTCGAGGAGGCCCGCGCGGGCGATCAAGTGCTGGTGATGAGCAACGGCGGATTCGGCGGACTGCTCGACAAGCTACTCGCCGCGCTGCGGGCACGGAAGTGAGTGCCATTGCCCTATTTCCGCTGAATATCGTGCTGTTCCCGGGCGGCCCGCTGCCGCTGCGTATTTTCGAGACCCGTTACGTCGACATGGTGCGCCGCTGCATGCGCGAGTCGAGCGGCTTCGGCGTGGTATTGGAAACGTTCGATGTGGGGACCATGGCCAAGATTGTCGACTTCCATCAATTGTCGGATGGACTGCTGGGGCTGTCGTGCGTTGGCCAGCAACGCTTTCGCATTCGCAGCCGCAGTCGCCAAGCGGATGGACTCAACCTCGCCGAAGTCGAGATGCTGCCTCCCGAAGCCGAAGTGGCCGTGCCCCCGCGTCATGCGCGGCTGTCGGCGCTGCTGAAAAACGTTTTGCCGCAGCTAGGCGAAGTGTATGCGGATATGGAAATGAAGCTCGACGATGCGGCCTGGGTCGGGCACCGCCTTGCGGAAATCCTGCCGATTCCGCCGGGCGACAAGCAATCGTGCCTGGAGCTCGATGATCCTATTCAGCGGCTGGACGTGTTGGGTCCCCGGGCATAGCCGACCCAGGCCGGGCGCGCTAACCATAGCGCAGCGGCGATGGCAACGCCCCAGGGCAGCATCCAGTAACCGAGCAGCGCGTCGAAGTGCCCCACCCAGGCCGAGTACGGGGATGAACCGCCGGCAACCGTGCCCTGTTGCAGCATCCGCAGCACCACCACCCAGCCGGCATGCAAGCCGATGGCCACCGCGATATTGCCGGTCAACACACGAGTCAGACTCAGGATCAGTCCCACCGCCAGCCACGACAGAAACGAGTCGAACACCAGTAGAGGATGACCCAAAGGCGCGAACGAGCGCTGCAGCAGATCGAAGCCGCTGCCCCAGCCGACGTCGGCGGCTTCGATGTGCACCTTGGCGAAGAAATGCAGAATGGCAAACAGCGGCGCGGTCAAGAGCGCGGCCCTCCACGCGCCGGATTCGCGCTCGATGGCCGTGTGCATGACGCCGCGAAACACGGTTTCCTCGAGCAGTGCGACGGCAATTCCGGATCCTAAGCCTATGAGAAAGATACGGGCGAAACTCGAGGCGGAGGGGGTGAACTCCGCGGCGCCGACGCGCAGCTGCGCCGCCAGCAGGAAGGCGGCGCCCGCGCCGGCGGTAAGCATGCCGACCGCTCCCCAGATGAGGCTCACCTTGAGAAAGCGCCGCCAGGGCAGGCCGTAGCCGAAGTCACGCCGCGTATTGAGATGCAGATGCCGGCAAAGCCAGATCAGCAGCCCGATGAGCACCAGCATGGCAATCCGGCTCGCGACCCGATGAAAGGCCCAATTTGCAAAGGATTGCGTGAATTCAAAGGCGGGATAGGCAATCGATGCCGCGATCAGCCCGGCGAGAACGATCACACTTAGGAACCAGGCGAAAGCTCGCATGAGTTCTAGTGTTTCAAACCTGCGAACACGCGTGCGGCCGCTGCAATGGTGGCGTCGATATCGGCTGTGGAATGGGCCGCCGACATGAACCCCGCTTCGAAAGCGGATGGCGCGAAGTACACGCCCTCGGCCAGCATTCCGTGAAAAAAATGCTTGAAGCGGTCGACGTCGCAGGCCATGACTTTGGCGTAGCTGTCGACGCTGCGCTGTTCCGTGAAGAAAAATCCGAACATGCCGCAAACGTGGTTGGTGGCGAGGTCGATGCCGGCGCCCTGGGCGGCCGCTGTGAGACCCTGGATCAATAGATCCGTCGACGTCTGGAGCCTTTGGTGAAACCCCGGTGCCGACAGCAGTTCGAGGGTGGTCAATCCGGCCGTCATCGCCACGGGATTGCCGGATAGCGTGCCCGCCTGATAAATGGGTCCTAAGGGCGCCAGCCGTTGCATGATGTCGCGCCGTCCGCCGAACGCGCCCACCGGCATGCCGCCGCCGATGATCTTGCCGAGAGTCGTAAGATCGGGACGCACGCCGTACAGCGCCTGGGCTCCTCCCAAGGCCACACGAAAGCCGGTCATCACTTCGTCTAAAATCAAGAGCGCGCCGCTGCGATCGCATTCGGCTCGCAGGGTCTCGAGGAACCCCGCCACCGGCGGCACGCAATTCATATTGCCGGCCACCGGTTCGACGATGACGCAGGCGATCTTGTCGCCGATCCGGCGGAATGCCTCGCGCACCTGATCTGCATCGTTGAAGTTCAGCGTGACGGTGTAATCGCTAAGAGCCTGCGGCACGCCGGGGGAGGTGGGGACGCCCAGCGTCAGCGCGCCCGAGCCGGCCTTGATCAGCAGGGAATCGGAATGCCCGTGATAACAACCCTCGAATTTGACGATGACGTCGCGCCCGGTGAAGCCGCGCGCCAACCGAATCGCACTCATGGTCGCTTCCGTGCCCGAGCTCACGAAGCGCACCAATTCAATCGCGGGCATGAGTTCGATGACGCGGCGCGCGAGCTGCGTTTCGAGTTCGGTGGGGGCGCCGAAGGACAGTCCGTCCGCCGCGACTTGCTGCACGGCCTTGATCACTTGCGGGTGCGCGTGGCCCAAAATCATCGGGCCCCACGAGCCCACGTAATCGATGAAGCGCCGTCCATCGGCCGCGGTGGCGTAGGCGCCGGCGGCTTTCTTGAAGAAAATCGGTTCACCGCCGACGCCGCGAAAGGCGCGCACCGGTGAATTGACGCCGCCGGGTATGTACTTGCAGGCTTCTTGGTACAGGCTCATGCAGCGAAGAATAGCCGCACTTCCAGGCCGCCGCTTTGAATATTGGCGGCAGTGGCCGAGCCTCCCTGAGTTTTCATCACCTGGGAGGTGATCGCGAGCCCGATGCCTTCTCCGCCGCTGTCGCGATCGCGGGACTCCGCGACCCTGTAAAAGGGCTCGAAAATGCGCTCGAGCTCCGCCGCGGGCACCCCCGGCCCGCGGTCGCGAACCAGAATTTCGATGCCGGCGGCGGCGGGCGTCACCACTACATCGACGTGCGCATCGGATGGGCTGTAACGTACGGCATTGCGCAGCACGTTCTCGATGGCGCTGCGCACCAGGTCGCGATTGCCGTGGATGGCCAGATTCGCCGCTCCCTGCAGCCGCACCTTGCAATTCTTGAGTGCGCCTTCGAAGTTCGCGTCGCGCACCACTTCCTCGATGACGTCATTCAGGTCGATGGTCTCGCGCACGAACGGCATTTCCGTGCCGTACAGGCGCGCGAGCTTCAGTATCTGACTGATCAGCGCATCGAGGCGCTCGATTTCCCGCTCCAGCCGATCCAACTGACGCGACATGTCGGCGGGCGGCTGGCGCGCCAGGCCCAACGCGACGCGCATGCGGGCGAGCGGCGAGCGCAGCTCGTGCGAAATGTCGCGCAATAGCTGGGTGATGGCGCCGCGATTGGCGCGCAGTCGATCCGCCATGGCATCGAAATCGCGCGCCAGCACCGCGAGCTCGTCTTTGCGTCCCTCGAGTCCTGCGCTGACGCGAATGTCGAGATTCTCCGACGCGAGCGCACGCGCACCCTCCTGGATGCGCCTGATGGGCGCGCTCAAGTGCTGCGCCAACCACCAACTGGTGAGCGCACTCACCACCATGGCGATGCACAGGACGGTCAGGGAGATATCCGGCAGACTCAGCGCACCGAAGATGCTGGGACGCCGCGGCACCAGCAGGATGCTGTAAATTGTGCCGTCGGCAGCCACGAGCTGGGGCGCCGCGCGATTGCCGCGGAAATTGCCGGGGCGAGGGACGAACTCGTCGCGATGGAAAAACTCCAGGCGGCGCGCTGCGCCCTCGGACAGGCGCCGGCCGGAGATATCGGCCCCGTCCGGGCCGATGATGTACAGATCGCGCCCCGGGATCGAATTCCTGTTCGAGTCCAGCCAGCTGCGCAACGCGCCGATGCCGCCCTGCGCCAGGACTGCCGACGCCTGATTTGCCACGGGCGGGCGCCGCTGCAGTTCGGGCGCCTCGTATTCGCGGGCGGTAATGGTGAAAGTGGCGGCGATGCTGCCACCGACGATAATGGCCATGGCAAGCCAAAACAGCACGAAAATCCGCAGGAACAGACTATGCATGCGCCCAGGTGAGGGTATAGCCCGAGCCGCGCACATTCTTGATTTCGGGATTCTTGCCTGCTTCCAGATCGAGCTTGCGGCGCAAATTGCTGATGTGAGTGTCGATGCTGCGATCGTAGGCCACGAGCTTGCGGCCGAGCGCCGCCTCGGTCATCGTCTCGCGCGAGATGACCTGGCCCGCGGAGCGCATCAGCAGTTCGAGCACGCGAAATTCAGCTCCGGTGAGCGGCACCGATTTTCCGGCCACATGAACTAGATGCGTGCCCGTGTTGAGGTTGATCGGACCCACGAGCAGCTCGTCGGGGACCGCACCGCGCGCCGGACGATTGTTGGCGCGGCGCAGAATCGCGCGCATGCGCGCCACCAGCTCGCGCGGATTGAACGGCTTGCTGAGGTAGTCGTCGGCGCCGAGTTCCAAGCCCACGATGCGGTCGACGTCGTCGCCGCGGGCGGTGAGCATCAGGATGGGCGTTGCGTAGGACGCGCCCAGCTTGCGCAACACGTCGAAGCCACCGATGCTCGGCAGCATCACATCGAGTATCAAAATTTCAAATTCGCCGATTTTGAGCTGGCTGAGTGCGTCGCCGCCGTCGTGCACGCTCTTCACGTCGAAGTGCTCGGCGTTCAGGTATTCGGTGAGCATTTGACACAGCTCCCGATCATCGTCGACCAGCAGCACACGAGGGTCGCGGCCCGCGCCGGCGCCGGGCCCGGCTTCTGTCGTTGGCAGATGAGAGAGCGTCATAAGACGCCACTCTGGCACAGTCGTGGCGCATCGGAAGCCCCGTGGCTGAAATTCACAATTCTTAACAGATCGTTGCGCTCTGCGCGACACTTGTTTGCACGCACAGCGCATAGGATGACTGCGTCTGGAAATATCACCGAATTGGAGCAACGATCATGAAATCGATTCGCAATGTGCTTGCGGCAACGCTGCTGACGGCTGGGGCGGCACTGCTAGCCGCCTCCAGCATGTCGATGGCGACTGCGGCCGATGTTTCGGCCAGCCCGCCGCCTCCCGATGCGCCCGGACCCCATGGCTGGCATCACCACCGGGGAGCGGGGCATCTGCTCGGCAAGCTCGGTTTGAGCGACGCCCAGAAAGTACAGATCAAGGACATCATGACGGCGTCGCGGCCGCAGATGCAGAGCCTGCATGAGCAAATGCGCGCCAACTCGCTGAAGCTGCAGCAGACCTCGCCGACCGATCCGAATTACAGCAGCATCGTCTCGCAGGTGAGCCAGATGCATGGCTCGCTGGTGGCGCAGGGGATGACGCAGCGCGCTGAAGTGCGCGCCCAGGTGTTCAAGGTGTTGACGCCGGCGCAGCAGACTCAGCTCACGGCGCTGGAGGCGCAGATGCGGTCGACCAAGCACGGCCACTGGGGCGGACCTCCGCCGGGAGAGCCCTCGGCCGAGTAATTTCCCAGGGGTCGGCTCCCAGGGGTCGGCTCCCAGGGGTCGGCGGCTATCGTTGGGTGGCGCCGATCCCGTCTTTCTTGAGCAGGTCGATCACGCTGCCCTGACCCACCAAGTGTCCGGTGCCGACGATGACCAGGTAGTTCTTGTCGTCGTTGAGCAGAGCTTCGATCTTGGGCACCCACTTGCGGTTGCGCGCGACCAGCACCGATTGATAGAGCCGCGGATCGCGGCCGAATTCGGATTGCAACTGATTCACGAACCACTGAGTGTCGCCGCGTTGCCAGGCGTGCACCATGGCGTCGACTTCGGCGGCAAGGCCGTGCGCCTCTTCCAGGCTCGACACCAGGTATTCGGACTGTGTGTCCATGGGCATGTTCTCGAACACCGAGATTTGATCGTGGACGGTTTCCAGGCCTGCCACGCCCTTGCCATCGGTCCGCGCTCGTCCCATGAAGTACATTTCGACGCCGGACTCGGGCTGAAAGCCGAGCTGCGTCAATTGTTGCTGGGAAATGGCCTCGGCGACGAACCAGGGAGCGAATTGATCGAACACGGATAGCTCCACCCCGACCTCGCGCGCCAAGGCGTCGGCGCGCGCATAGCGCTGCGGCCCCAAGATCTCGGTGAGCGTCTTGCCCTCGGGCAGCATGGCGCTGGCCAGCATTTCCGCCTGCACCTCGGCCTCGCCGATCTCCTCCAAGTTCACCTCCATGAACACGGACTTGGATTCGCCGTAGGCTTCCAGCAGGGCCGGGGCGAGCGGATAATCACTGGGGCGCAACACGTGAATGGAGCCGAGCAGGTAGACGGTATTGTGCTTGCCGTGCAATTCCCACAGCGCATGCAATGCCCCGTCCGCGCGCGCGGCGAGACAGACGAACAGGGTGCAGAGGATCAGGCCGAGGCGGGTACGTTGCATCGGTGTCCGAGTGATTCGATCCAGTGCACCGCCGTCTCGATGCCGCCGTCGGCGTGCAGGTCGAAACTGCGATAGGCCGGCGGCCGGGAGTCGAGCGCATAGCGGTCGCTCTTCGGCTGGAATTGCGCGCCGGTCGAGGGCGTCGCGAACAGCCGAACATCGCCGCGCCGGCCGTCATACACCTGGTGCACATGTCCCCACACCACGGCGCGGACGTGGGAATGCGCATCGATGACCCGCCAAAAAGCCTCGGGATCGACCAGTCCGACCGTGTCCAGCCAGCGGCTGCCCATGAATATCGGGTGATGATGCAGGCACACCATGGCGTGTTTCGGCGACCTGGTAAGCGCCGCGTCAAGTCGTGCGAGTTCGGCCGCCGCCAGGCGGCCGCCAACGTGCCCCGGATCGTAGCTGTCGAGCATGACGAACTGCCAGCCGTCCATTTCATGCGTGCCGCAGATTTGGAACGGCGCAGAGTCGAGTTCACGGCGCATGGCCTCGGGCTCGTCGTGATTACCGGGTATGCACAGCACCGGTTTCTTGAGGTTGCCGAAAATGCTGCGAAAGCGCAGATATCCGGCGCTGTCGTCCTGCACGAGATCGCCGGTGACCAACACCGCGGAGTAATCCGGGACGCGCACGAACGCATCGTCGAGGACGGCGTTCAAACTCGAATCGGTCTCCACCCCGCGCAACCGGCCGCCGGCGCTGCCGTATAGGTGAGGGTCGGTTATTTGAAGAATTTGCATGGTCGGAAATGGTAGCAAAGCACCCACCAGGCGACGGTGAACTAGGTCATGCCGGCGGTCAATCGCGTTATACACAAACAGACCGCGATTGTGTGACCGTGTTCCCGGCATTGCTGGAGAGAGGCGCATCGGGGACAATACGCGGTGCCCCCCGTCACACTTGTTAAATAAGAAGCTCGTTATGCCCAGCCGCCGCGACCTAGCCAACGCCATCCGTTTCCTCTCGATGGACGCGGTCCAAAAGGCCAATTCAGGCCATCCGGGGGCGCCCATGGGGATGGCGGACATCGCCGAGGTCCTGTGGCGGGACGTGCTTAAGTTCAATCCGGGGAATCCGGGCTGGTGGGACCGCGATCGCTTCGTGCTGTCGAACGGCCACGCGTCGATGTTGTTGTATTCCGTGCTGCACTTGACGGGCTACCCCTTGTCGATGAACGAGATCAAGAACTTCCGCCAATTCGGCTCCAAGACGGCGGGTCATCCGGAGCGCGAGATTCATCTCGGCATCGAGACCACCACCGGGCCCTTAGGGCAGGGCTTTGCCAACGCCGTCGGCATGGCACTGACCGAGCGTTCGCTGGCCGCTACGTTCAACCGGCCGGGCCATACCATCATCGATCACCACACCTATGTGTTCTTGGGCGACGGCTGCATGATGGAGGGGATTTCGCACGAGGCCGCATCCTTCGCCGGGGTGCAGAAGCTGGGAAAGTTGATTCTGGTGTACGACGACAACGGCATATCCATCGACGGCAAGGTGGCGGGCTGGTTCGGCGACGACACGGCAGAGCGCTTCGAGGCCTATGGCTGGCATGTGATACCCCACGTGGACGGTCATAACAGCGAGGCCGTCGCGGACGCTTTGGGCAAGGCCCGCGCGGAAACAAGCCGTCCCTCGCTGATCTGCGCGAAGACGGTGATCGGCTGGGGTGCTCCGAACAAGCAGGGCACCGCGGCCATGCATGGCGAAGCCCCGGGTGTTGAAGAGATTGCCGCCACGCGGCTCAATTTGGGCTGGACGTCGCCGCCGTTCGAAATTCCGGCCGACATTCGCGCCGCCTGGGACATGCGCGACAAGGGCGCGCGCGCGGAACAGGAGTGGCGGACGCGCTTTGCCGCCTACAAGGCCGAATTTCCCGCGTTGGCCGCCGAACTTGACCGGCGCATGGCGGGCGACCTGCCCGCCGGCTTTGCCGATCTTGTGAATGCCTACATCGGCCGGACCCAAGCCGACGGCAAAGCGCTCGCGACGCGTCAATCGTCGCAAGCGGCCTTGAACGCGTTGGGCCCCTCATTGCCCGAACTATTGGGCGGATCGGCTGACCTGACTCCGTCCAACGGCACCTTGCGCAAGGACTCGGTGGCGCTGACGGCGGATGCGCCCGGCGGGAATTACGTGCACTTCGGCGTGCGCGAATTCGGCATGTCGGCGATCTTGAACGGTGTCGTCTGCCATGGCGGGATCATTCCTTACGCCGGCACCTTCCTGACCTTTTCGGACTATGCGCGCAACGCCGTACGCATGGCCTGCCTGATGCGCTTGCGCGTTATTTTCGTTTACACCCACGATTCCATCGGCTTGGGCGAGGACGGCCCGACGCACCAGCCGATCGAGCATATGGCGAGTCTGCGCATGATTCCGCACATGGATCTGTGGCGGCCCTGCGATGCGGTGGAGACCGCGGCGGCCTGGGGTGCGGCCATAGAAAACCGGGACGGCCCCAGCTGTCTGATTTTCACGCGCCAGTCGGTGGTGCACCAGGCGCGCGAGCCGGCGCAAGTGGCGGCAATTCGGCGGGGCGGGTATGTGTTGATCGATTCGGCCGGCTCGCCGGACGTCATCGTCATCGCCACCGGCTCGGAGGTGGGAATCGCCGCGGACGCGGTCCGGTCCATGGCAGCCAAGGGCAGGAAGGTTCGATTGGTGTCGATGCCGAGCACCAACACTTTCGACGCCCAGGACGATGCTTACAAGCAAAGCGTGCTGCCGGCATCGGTCACGCGGCGCGTGGCAGTCGAGGCCGGCGTGACCGCGCCGTGGTGGCACTATGTGGGCTTGCAGGGTGAGATCGTCGGCATCGATCACTTCGGCGCGTCCGCGCCCGCCAAGGATTTGTTCAAGGCCTATGGATTCACGGCTGAGCATGTGGTTGAGGCAATCGAGAAAGTGTTGGCTAAATAGTGTTGGCGAAATAAGGACCCAGAACGATGGCAATCAAAGTGGCGATCAATGGTTATGGGCGCATCGGGCGCAATATTCTGCGTGCCCTGTACGAGGGTCCGCACAAGGGCGAGATCAAGATCGTCGCGATCAATGATTTGGGCGATGCCAACACCAATGCCTATTTGACGCGCTTCGATACCGTTCACGGGCGCTTTCGCGGCGATGTGCACGTAGACGGCGATTCCATGGTTGTGAACGGCGACCGCATCCGGGTGATCGCGCAGCGCGATCCGACCAAGCTGCCGTGGGGCGAACTCGGTGTGGACTTTGTGCTGGAGTGCACCGGCCTGTTCACCAGCAAGGCCAAGGCGTCTGCGCATATCGCCGCCGGCGCAAAGAAGGTCGTGATCTCGGCGCCGGGCGGAGATGACGTCGACGCCACCGTCGTCTACGGGGTCAATCACAGCGTGCTCAAGGCCAGCCACACGGTGATTTCGAACGCCTCCTGCACCACCAACTGCCTGGCGCCGCTGGTCAAGGTTCTGCACGACAAGATCGGAATTTTGGCCGGCGTCATGAACACCATTCACTCCTACACCAATGATCAGGTGTTGACCGACGTGTACCATACGGATCTGCGTCGAGCGCGCTCCGCCACCATGTCGATGATTCCGACCAAGACCGGCGCCGCCGCGGCGGTCGGCCTGGTGCTGCCGGAGCTCAAGGGCAAGATCGACGGCTTCGCGATCCGCGTGCCGACCATCAATGTGTCACTGGTTGACTTGAGTTTCACTGCAGCGCGCAAGACCTCGGTGGAGGAAATCCACGGCGCCATCAAGGCCGCCGCCGCCGGGCCGCTGAAAGGCGTGCTGGCCTATAACGACCTGCCGCTGGTGTCGGTGGATTTCAACCACGACCCTGCCTCGTCGACTTACGATGCCACGTTGACCAAGGTCATCGAGGGAACGCTCGTCAAGGTTTGTTCGTGGTACGACAATGAGTGGGGATTCTCCAACCGCATGCTCGACACCACTATGGCCTGGTCGAAGGCCGGCTAGTAGGCACCCTTGAAGATCCTAAAAATGACCGCGCTCGATCTGCACGACAAGCGAGTGCTGATCCGCGAGGATTTGAACGTGCCCATCCATGATGGCGCGGTGAGCAGCGATGCGCGCATCCGCGCGTCTTTGCCCACCATTCAGGCGGCGCTCAGTGCGCGTGCGCGAGTGCTGGTGATGTCGCATCTCGGGAGGCCCGAGGAGGGCAAGTACGCCGAGGAATTTTCATTGGCTCCCGTGGCCAAACGCCTGGCGCAATTGCTGGGAGTGCCGGTGCCCCTGAAGAAGGATTGGCTCGACGGCGTGGAGGTTCAGCCCGGCGAGGTCGTGCTGCTCGAGAACGTGCGCTTCAACAAGGGCGAAAAAAAGGACAGCGACGATCTGGCGCGGAAAATGGCGGCGCTGTGCGATATCTTCGTCATGGATGCGTTCGGCACGGCGCATCGCGCCGAGGCCAGCACCCATGGAGTCGCGAAATACGCGCCCATCGCCTGCGCCGGCCCGCTGCTGGTTAGCGAATTGTCGGCGCTGGAGACCGCGCTCGAGAAGCCGGCAAGGCCGCTGCTCGCCATTGTCGCCGGCTCCAAGGTATCCACCAAGCTCACCGTTCTGGAATCTTTGTTGGGCAAGGTCGATCAACTGATCGTCGGCGGAGGCATCACCAACACATTTCTCGCTACCCTAGGGTTCAACGTGGGCAAGTCGCTGTACGAACCGGCCATGCTCGACATCTGCAAACGCCTGTTGGAGCAGTCGAAGAAGCGCGGCATCGTCATTCCCATGCCCACCGATGTGGTGGTCGCCACGCAGTTTTCAGCCAAGGCGGAGGCGGACGTGAAGCCGGTGGGCGCCGTCTCGGATGAGGACATGATCTTGGACATCGGCCCGGATTCGGCCGATGTCATCGCCAAGCTGATCGAATCCGCCGGCACTATTCTCTGGAACGGCCCGGTGGGCGTGTTCGAGTTCGAGCAATTCGGTGAGGGCACGCGCACGCTCGCCAAGGCGATTGCGCGCAGCAAGGCATTCTCGCTGGCCGGCGGCGGTGATACGCTGGCGGCCATCGAGAAGTACGGCATCGAGGACAGTATTTCCTACATATCAACCGGCGGCGGCGCGTTCCTGGAGTTTGTCGAAGGCAAAAAGCTCCCCGCTGTGGACATTCTGGAACAGCGCGCCGCATGACCTTTCAGCTACGCCGCACAAAAATTGTCGCTACCTTAGGTCCCGCCACGGATGATCCCGCGGTACTGGCACAGATCGTGCGCGCCGGGGTGGATGTGGTGCGCCTGAATTTCTCGCATGGCGCGGTGGCCGACCATGCGCGCCGCGTCGAGAGGGTGCGCGAGGCCGCGCACCAGGCGGGGCGCTACGTGGGCGTGCTCGGCGATCTGCAGGGACCTAAAATCCGCATCGATCGTTTCGTGAACGGCAAGGTTCAGCTGGCGGACGGAGCGGAGTTCACGCTCGACGCATCGCTTGCCGTTGACGCGGGCACCGAGCACAGCGTGGGAATCGCCTATAAGAAATTGCCGCAGGACGTATTCCCGGGGGACGTGCTGCTGCTGAACGATGGGCAGATCAGCTTGCAAGTGCTCGCCATCGACGGCCCGCGCATTCGCACGCAAATCCTGGTGGGCGGTGAACTCGGCAACAACAAGGGCATCAACCGACAGGGCGGCGGACTGTCGGCGGGAGCGCTGACCGACAAGGATCGCGAGGACATACGCACCGCCGCGGAGCTCAAGGTCGACTATCTCGGCGTCTCGTTTCCACGCGATGCAAGCGATATGGAGGAGGCGCGAGTGCTGTTGCGCGCTGCCGGCGGCCATGGGCTGCTGGTGGCCAAGATCGAGCGCGCGGAGGCGATCAAGAACCTGGCGGCAGTGGTGCGGGCCAGCGACGGCGTGATGGTCGCGCGCGGCGATCTGGGCGTCGAAATGGGCTATGCGGAACTCGCGGGTCTGCAAAAGCTGATCATTCAGGAGGCTCGTCACCAGAACCGGGTGGTCATCATGGCGACTCAGATGATGGAGTCGATGATCACCAATACCATTCCGACGCGTGCCGAAGTGTCGGACGTGGCGAACGCCGTCATGGACGGTACCGATGCCGTCATGCTGTCGGCCGAGACCGCTTCGGGCAAGCATCCGGTCAAGGTCGTCGAGGCGATGGCGCAAATCATCGTCGGCGCCGAGAAGTATCAGCTCGCCCATGTGCGGATCCGGCAGCCCGACGCCGGCTACTTCGGGCACACGGATGAGGCGATCGCGGCGGCGGTCATGTATACGGCGAATCACCTGCATGTGAAAGCCATTGTGGCGCTCACCGAATCCGGATCCACCTCGCTGTGGATGTCGCGGGTGCGCTCGGATATTCCGATCTATGCATTTACCCGGCATGAAGCCACCCGCTGCCGGGTGACCCTGTATCGGGGCGTGTATCCCGTGGCCTACGACGTCACGGACAAGGGCGAGGCCTTCTATTTTTCGATATTCCGTCTGCTGCTCGACCTCAAACTGGTGGAGGAGGGCGATTCCATCATCCTCACCAAGGGCGAATTGAGCGGCGTGTCCGGCGGCACGAATTCAATGCAGATCATGCAGGTGGCGCGCAAGTAAATGCCGCCCGAGTTTCGCGGCACCGATCGCTATATCGCCACTGAGGAATTGATGGCGGCAGTGAATGCAGCCATGGTGTTGTCGCGCCCGCTGCTCATCAAGGGCGAACCGGGCACGGGCAAGACCCTGTTGGCGAATGAAATCGCCCGATCATTGCACAAACCGTTCTTCGAGTGGCACATCAAGTCCACCACCAAGGCGCAGCAGGGATTGTACGAATACGACGCCGTATCGCGCCTGCGCGACTCGCAGCTCGGCGATCCGCGGGTCAAGGACATTCACAATTACATCGTGAAGGGCGATCTGTGGGAGGCATTCGACTGCGATGAGCAGCCGGTTCTGCTCATCGACGAGATCGACAAGGCGGACATCGAGTTTCCAAACGATTTATTGCGCGAACTCGATCGCATGGAATTCTACGTCTACGAAACGCGCGAAACCGTGCGCGCCAAGCATAGGCCGGTCATAGTCATCACCAGCAACAACGAAAAGGAACTGCCCGACGCGTTCCTGAGACGCTGCTTCTTTCACTACATCCGCTTTCCGGACGCGGACACGATGACGCAGATCGTCGATGTGCATTTTCCGGATTTGAAGCGCGACCTGCTGCATGAGGCGCTGACCACATTCTTCAAGATTCGCGAAACGCCGGGTTTGAAGAAGAAGCCAACCACATCGGAGCTGTTGGACTGGATCAAGCTGCTGGTATCCGAGGACATTCCGCCCGAGGTCCTGCGCAGCGACGATACGAAGAAGCTGATTCCACCCCTGTACGGCGCCTTGCTCAAGAACGAGCAGGATGTGCATCTGTTCGAGCAATTGCTGTTCCTTCACCGCCGGAATGCTCGTTAGATTTTTCTTCCTGCTGCGCGGCGCCGGCGTACCGGTATCCATCACCGAACTGTTGACCTTGCTCGAAGCGCTCAAAGCGGGCCTCGGCGAGCTGTCGGCCGAGCGGTTCTACTACTTGTCGCGCACCTGCCTGGTGAAGGATGAGCGCTACTACGACCGTTTCGACAAGGCGTTTGCCGCGCATTTCAAAGGCGCTGAGGATCTGTTCGCGCTGTTGCAACGCGAATTGCCGGAGGACTGGTTGGCAAAGATGGCGGAGCGGGAATTCACCGACGCCGAAAAGGCCGAGATCGAAGCTCTAGGCGGCTGGGAGAAATTGATGGAGACGCTGAAGAAGCGTCTCGAAGAGCAGAAGGAAAGGCATCAGGGCGGCAATAAATGGATAGGCACGGCGGGTACCTCGCCGTTCGGCGCCTATGGCTTCAATCCCGAGGGCGTGCGGGTGGGGCAGGCCGGCAGCCGCAACCGCAGCGCGGTCAAGGTCTGGGACAAGCGCGAGTTCGCCAATCTCGACGACAAGGTCGAGCTCGGCACCCGCAATATCAAAATTGCCTTGCGCCGCCTGAGGCGCTTCGCCCGGCGCGGTGCCCCCGATGAACTGGCGCTGGCCGACACCATCGACGCTACAGCGCGTTCGGGAGGGTGGCTCGACATTAAGATGCAGCCCGAAAGGCGCAACGTGATCAAGGTGCTGCTGCTGCTCGATGTGGGCGGCTCCATGGACGATCACGTCAAGACCTGCGAGGAATTGTTCTCGGCGGCGCGCAGCGAGTTCAAGCATCTGGAGCATTTCTACTTCCACAATTTCACGTACGAAGCGTTGTGGCGGGACAATCGGCGGCGCTACAACGAGCATATGGGCACAGTCGAGTTGATGCGCACCTACGGCACGGACTACAAACTGATTCTGGTGGGCGATGCCACCATGAGCCCCTACGAGATCACCCAGGCCGGCGGCAGCATCGAACACTGGAATGCCGAGGCCGGCAGCGTGTGGCTGCAGCGCTTGATGAGGCACTACCCGAAGTTCGCCTGGATCAATCCTCAGCCGCAGGCGCGCTGGCGGCACAACTCGTCCATCGAGATCACGCGCGATCTGCTCGAAGGACGGATGTATCCGCTGAGCTTGGCGGGGCTGGACGATGCGATCGATGCGTTGACGTGAAGGACGGCTGAGCTAAAGCCCCTTGCGATGGCTACCAAATTCTGACGCGCGCGTCCGGCTTCAAATACAAGCCATCGCCGGGCTTTACGCCGAATGATTCATACCAGCGGTCGAAATTTCGCACGCTTCGAACTCGAAAAGCATCGGGAGTGTGTGGATCGGTGGCAATCAGCTGGCGAATGATTTGTTCGCGGTAGGCGCTTCGCCAGACTTGGGCGAAGCCGAGAAAGAAGCGCTGGTCTCCGGTCTCGCCGTCAATCACCGGCGCAGTCTTGCCGTTGAGCGAGGCCATATAGGCATCATGGGCGATCACGATGCCGGCGTTGTCCGCGATGTTCTCGCCGAGGGTGAGCTCGCCGTTCAATTTGAGGCCAGGAAGCACCTCGTAAGCGGAATATTGAGCGACGAGTGCCGCTGTTCGTTGCTTGTACTTGGCGGCGTCGTCTGCGGTCCACCAGTCGGAGAGCTTGCCTTGCCCGTCGAATAGGCGTCCTTGGTCGTCGAATCCGTGGCTGATCTCATGCCCGATGATGGCGCCGATGCCGCCGTAGTTGACCGCTGCGTCCACATTCGGATCGAAAAACGGCGGTTGCAGAACGGCCGCCGGAAAGACGATCTCGTTCTTGGTCGCATCATAATAAGCATTGATGGTCATGGGCGTCATATCCCATTCCGTGCGATCGACGGGACCGCCCAATTTGGCGAGATTGCGCTGGTACTCGAAGCGGTCGGCGTTAAGCGCATTGCCGTAGGCATTGCCCGCGGAAATGCTGAACTTCGAATAGTCCCGCCATTTGTCGGGATAGCCTATCTTGATGCCGAAGGTTGCGAGCTTCTGGCGCGCCTTGGCTTTCGTTTGCGGCGACATCCAGTCGAGGGCGTCTATGCGGTGGCCGGCCGCCGTGAGCAAGTTCTCAACCAATTGGTGAGCCGCGGCCTTTGCGTCGGCGCTGAAATATTCGCGCACGTAAATCTCGCCGATCGCTTCGCCCAGGGCTTGCTGCGTGAATTGCGATCCGCGCTTCCAGCGTTCCTGCAGCGTCTGCGTACCCTGCAGCGCCGCGCCATGGAACGCGAAGTGCGCATCGACGAAGGCTTTCGACAAGTACTGCGCATGGCCATCCACCGCGCGTACCGCAAGATAATCCTTCCACACCGATACGGTCACGGCGGGCACGATGGCCGCGGTGGCGGTGAGCGCGGAGTCGACGGAGGCGACCAGGACTTCTTGGGAATCGATGCCGGCCGCCTTGAAGAAAGCTGCCCAATCCAGCCCCGGCGCCTTGACCGGATAGTCCGATCGCTTCCATGGGACGTAGCGTGCTGCGACGTCGCGCTGGCGGACTCGGGACCACTGGATTTCCGCGAGCCGATGCTCGAGTTCGAACACGGCCGACGCCCGCTTCAACGCCTCTGCAGGGGCCATCGCGGGATTGGAAAGCTGCAGGAGGGTGGCGATGTACTCACGGTAGGTGTCTCGCGCCTTCGCCATCTCCGGATTGTCTTGCAGATAGTAGTCGCGATCCGGGAGGCCCAAGCCACCCTGATCCAAGTACGCCATATATGCATCCGGCCGCTTGAAATCGGGATAGACGAACAGCGTCACCGGCATCGAGTCGCCGACACGGATGGCCCGCCCCATGGCCGACGCGAGCGTTGAATAGCTGTCGATACCGGAGATCTCGGCCAGCTGTGGCTGCAACGGCGTCATCCCCTGCTTCTCAATGGTCGCCTCGTCCATGAAACTGCTGTAGTAATCGCCGACTTTTCGAATGTTGGATCCGGCGGGCGCATTCGCCTTCACGGCCGCCTCCAGAATGCCGCGCACCTGGGTTCGAGATTGTTCTTCGAGAACGTCCCACACTCCCCAGGAGGAATGATCGTCAGGGATTACGGTGCGTTTTGCCCAGCTGCCGTTGGCGTAGGAGTTGAAATCGTCGCCGGGCTTGGCCGACAGATCCATTCCGGATGTGTCGAATCCGGAACTCCCCACGGCCGCATGGGTTGCCGCCAACACCGGGGAAAACCTCAGGCCGGCAATCAGCCCCAAACAAACTAGGATTCTAAGACGATTCATCCCTGCCTCCGTCGGTGCACCCTGTTCGTGTGCGCATATTATTACAGGTTCTGCTCGCCGCAACGCTCTTGTAGCGCGAGCCGGCCCGTTGCATTCTACGTTGCCTTACATTAAAGTAAGGAATATAAGGAGTGCATTAATGGTCACCGCCACGCTTACCAGCAAGGGTCAGATCACCATTCCCGCCGTTGTGCGTGATGCGCTTGGCGTGGATGCCGGCGATCGGGTTGAATTCGTCGAGATAGCGCCGGGGCGCTACGAGTTCATTGCCGCCACCCAATCAGTCACGGCATTGAAAGGCATGTTCGGCAAGGCACGAAAGGCTGTCTCGATCGCCGACATGAATGCCGCCATTTCGCGCCGCGGTGCGGCTGCGAAATGATTGGCTTAGATACAAACGTCGTCGTGCGCTACATCATGGTGGATGACGTCAAGCAATCTCCCATCGCGGCCAGGCTAATCGAGTCGCTGTCCACCGGGTCCCCGGGCTTTGTGCCGATTGTCGCGATTGTCGAAATTGCATGGGTGTTGTCCACTGCGTACGAACTCGACAAGCGCCAGGTCATAGCTGCGCTGGAAGGTTTACTGCGGACCAAAGAACTAGTCGTCGAAGAAGCGGAAACCGTGTGGAAGGCGTTGCGCCTCTATCAAACCGGAAATGCGGATTTTGCTGACTGTCTGATCGAGCGTGCGGCGTCGGCGAATGGATGCGAGAAAACAATGACCTTTGATCGAGACGCGGTTAAGGGCGCCGGAATGACGCTTGTAGCCTGACACGCGTGTTCGAAACGCATCGTCATGTCTTGGATTGCAGGACCTTCAAATCGGCGAGCACCATTAATGAATGGCCTTTCGGATCCACCGATGCGTAGTGCTTTGCGATGCGGCCCTGCGGGTCGATGATGAAGGTCTCGCGTCTGGCGATTTCCATGAGTCCGAGCGCGCTGCGCAGCACGCCATAGGTCTTGGCGGTTTCCTTGGTGCTGTCCGCCAACAACGTGAAGGGCAGGCTGTGTTCTTCCGCGAATTGCTTATGGGAGGCGACGTCATCGACGCTGATGCCGAGGATCACGGCGCCCAACTTGTTGAACGCAAAGATGTTGTCGCGGAACTCGCAGGCTTGGGTAGTGCACCCCGGGGTGTCGTCCTTCGGGTAGAAGTACAACACCACCCATTTGCCGCGATACTCGTTGAGTTCATGCCAGGCGCCGGCCTGATCCTGCAGGCGGAAGACGGGCGCGGGCGCTCCTACATCCGGCGTGACGGCCCACGCCGCGCCCGCCGCGGCGAAACACGCCGTCGCGACGCAGGCGCAGTACAATGCAGCCAGCGAGCCCATCCGCGTTGCAGTTCCATGGAGTTTGACCATTGACGACTCCGAGTAATGCAGATCCCCACAGTGCCACCGGCCAATGGCATATGCATACTAGCATCGTGCCCGTCGAGACGCCGCACCTGGGGCTGGTGCTGACCGGCGGCGGCGCACGCTCCGCGTACCAGGTTGGGGTTCTCAAGGCCGTCGCGGAACTGGTGAGGCGCGGCTCCGCGTGTCCCTTCCCCATCATTACCGGCACCTCAGCCGGTGCTGTCAGCGCCATCGCTCTGGCATCGGATGCGGCGCATTTCAGGCATTCCGTCTACGGCATCGAGCGCGTGTGGCGTGATTTTCGCGTGCACCAGGTGTTCAAGGCGGACGCCATCAGCATGCTGAGATCGGGATTGCATTGGCTGCTGGCGTTCATCAGCGGCGGCTGGCTGGTGCAGTCGCCGAATGCACTGTTCGACAATACGCCGCTGTGGGAGCTGCTGCGAAAACATCTGGATTTCGACGGAATCCCGCGCGGCCTGTACAAGAAGCATCTGCAGTCCATCGGTGTCTGCGCCACGTGCTACCAGGATGCCGACTCGGTGACCTTTTACGCGTCGGCATCGGCCATCGAGCCGTGGGCGCGGGTGTTTCGCAAGGGCGCGCGCGTGCAGCTGACGCTGGATCACTTGATGGCAAGCCTTTCGATTCCATTTCTGTTCCGACCGGTCAGGCTGAACGACCAGTTCTTCGGTGACGGCGCGATGCGCCAGACCTCTCCCTTGAGTCCCGCGATCCATTTGGGCGCAAACCGGCTGTTCATCATCGGCGTCAACGATCCCATCCCGACCGGCGCAAGTCCGTCGAGGCGCGCGAGCGAGCCGAGCTTCGGACAGTTGTTGGGCTTCATGCTGGACTCGTTGTTCATGGATACGTTAAATGCCGACCTCGAGCGGATCAGCCGTTACAACGACAACAAAGACGTCCGCCGCATAGAGTTCCTGGTGATGACCCCGTCGCGAGATGTCAACGAGATCGCGCGCCGCCATGCGCGCGAGCTGCCGCGCAGCCTGCGTGCGCTGCTGCGCACCATGGGCGGCAGCAATGCCGCCAGCACCCTGTTGCTGAGCTATCTGCTGTTCGAGCGAGGATTCACCCGCGAATTGATTGCGCTGGGCTACGAAGATGCGCGCGCGCGCGCGGATGAGATACGCGCCTTCCTGGCATTGGAAAACGCGCGGCAATACCGCTCAGCGCCGCGAGAACAGGCCGCGACGCCGCAAGAGTAGTGCCGCTGCGCGCGAGCCGGCGGCATTCAATTTTTCTGCAGGGTGTCGTGGCGGGTCAGGACCTGAGGGATACTGTTGCGAAAATGCGCGGCGAGTTGCTCTGCGATATATACCGAGCGGTGCTGGCCGCCGGTGCAGCCCACCGCAATGGTGAGATAGCTGCGATTCGCCTGGGCGAACTCGCCGATGCGCTTCTCCAGGAAGGCAATCAGATCCGCAATCATGCTGCGGACGCTTGAATATCCGTCCAGGTACTGAATTACCGCCGCGTCGCGGCCGTTCAAGGGCCGCAGATCGTGTTGCCAGTAGGGATTGGGCAGGCTGCGCACATCGAACACGTAATCCGCATCGCCCGGGATGCCATGCTTGTAGCCGAAGGATTCGAACATCAATGACAGCCGCCCGTCCTGGCGCCGGTCGACCCTCTCGAGAATCAGTTCGCGCAGGCCGTGCACCCCCATGTGGGTGGTGTCGATCACCCAATCCGCCGCGGTGCTGATCGGCTCGAGCAGCTTGCTTTCCGAGGCGATTGCCTCGCGCAAGCTGATGTCGCCGGCAACCAGCGGATGCTTGCGGCGGGTTTCTGCATAGCGCTTGAGCAGCACCTCTTCGCTGGCATGCAGATACAGGATCTCGCAGGCGATGCCGCTGCGGCGCAGCTCACTCACCATCGCGGGGATGGTCTCGATTTCGTTGGGCCGATTACGGGCATCCAAGCCGACGGCGGTCCTGGGGTAGGTGTCCCCCATGCCGCGCACGGTATGCGCGATGAAGGGCTTGAGCAGCGCCGCGGGGATGTTGTCGACGCAATAAAAATCGATGTCCTCGAGCATGTGCAGAGCCACGCTCTTGCCCGAGCCCGACAGCCCGCTCACGATGATGAGCCGCATCGACACGCGGGCGCCTTTGGGCTAGTTCGACAGGCGCGCTTTGAGCACGTCTTCGGCGTGATGGTCGGCGGCCTTTTCCTTGTGTTTCTTCACGCATCGATCGAGCTTGTCGGTGAGGGCGTCGATGGATGCGTACATATTGTTCTCGGTGGCGTCGGCGTAGATTTTGTTTCCGCGCAGCATGAGCGTGGCTTCGGCCTTGTGGCCGAATTTCTCAACGGTGAGTACGCAGTGAACATCGATAAGCTGGTCGAAGTGCCGCGAGATGCGCTCGAACTTCTTGATGACGTAAGCGCGCAATGAGTCGGTAACTTCCACATGATGACCGCTGAGATCGAGCTGCATAAGCTTCCTCCTAAACGTGACAATCGATACGTGACATTTACGACGCGCGGGCTGCCGCTCGCTTCCGTTCGTTGGACGGTGCGATCTGCATGCCTTCGCGATACTTGGCAACGGTGCGCCGGGCCACCGGTATGCCCTCCCGCGACAAGATTTCCGCGAGCTTGCTGTCGCTGCACGGAATTTCGGGATTCTCCTGGGAAATCAGCTTCTTGATCTTGGCGCGAATGGCGGTGGAGGACATTTCCGTGCCATCCGCGGCCTCGACGTGGCTCGAGAAGAAGTAGCGGAACTCGAATACCCCGCGCGGCGTGTGCATGTATTTGGCGGTGGTGACCCGTGAAATCGTCGATTCGTGCATTTCCACCGCTTCGGCCACGTCCTTGAGAATGAGCGGCTCCATCGCTTCCTCGCCCAGCTCGAAGAAGCTGGTCTGCCGCTGCACGATGCAGCGAGCCACCTTGACCAGGGTGTCGTTGCGGATTTCGAGACTGCGCATGAGCCAGCGCGCCTCCTGCAACTGCGTACGCAGCATGGCGTGGTCCGGCGCACGGGAGATCAAATTTGCATAGGCACTGTTGACGCGCACCCGCGGCACCGTCGCTTGATTGATCTCGACGATCCAGCCGTGGTCGGTGCGGCGCACGAACACATCGGGAATCACATATTCGGCTTGCGCAGGATTGACTGCGGCGCCGGGGCGCGGATGACAGGATCGCACCAGGGCGAGCGCCATTTCCAAATCGCCTTCGCTGCAGCGCAGTTGCCGGCGCAGCAGCACCAACTGCAGGCCGGCGACCAGATCCAAGTGTTCCAGAGCGACGCGAATCGCGGTATCCCGTGCCGGTGTGTCGGGATGCAGCTGGCGCAGCTGCAGGGCGATGCATTCGCCCAGATTGCGGGCGCCCACCCCCGCGGGTTCCAGGGACTGCACGGCGCCGAGCACCCGCTCCACATCCGCGATGGTGGCCTCGATCTCCGGCAGCAGGCTCAAGCGGATATCTTCCAGCTGCTCCTTGAGATAGCCGTCGTCGGTAATGGCGTCGGTGATGACGCGCGCGATGGCCATGTCGATGGCGGAGAGCTTGGCCAGCTCGAGCTGCTCGATGAGCTGCTCTTGCAGGGTTTGACCGTGCTGGTCGCTGAAGTCGCTGCTGCGGTCATCATCGCCCGACCAGGGTGTATCCGACTGGCCTGTGGCTTGCTCGCCCCAGGCCTCGTCGGCGATTTCCACCTCGGGCTCCTCGCGCTGATCGGCGGGAGTCGTATTGCCGTCGAGCTCGGCGTACTTTTCCTCCGCAGGCGCGGGCACGTCTTCGCGCTCGCGCACGGTGTCAGGCGCCGCATCCAGGGTCTCGTCTTCCGCCTCGAGCATCACGTTGGTTTCGAGCGTTTCGCGGACATGCGCCTGCAAATCGAGGGATGGCAGCTGCAAGAGCCTAATGGCCTGCTGTAGCTGCGGCGTCATGGTGAGCTGCTGGCCGATGCGAAGCTGCAGACTTGGCTTCAACATAGTGCGTTCAAATCCAAACCTACAGTTTGAAATCCTGGCCCAAGTACACCTCACGAACCAGCGGGTTGGCAAGAATCTGATCCGCAGATCCGGAAGCGAGCACCGTCCCCTGGCTGACGATGTAGGCTCGGCCGCAAATCCCCAAGGTTTCCCGGACATTATGATCGGTAATCAGTACACCGATGCCCTTGTCGGACAAGTGTTTGATTATTCTCTGTATATCGGCAACGGAGAGGGGGTCGACACCGGCAAAGGGCTCGTCCAGCAAGATGAAGCGCGGGTCCGCGGCCAGGGCGCGGGCGATCTCCACGCGGCGCCGCTCACCGCCCGACAGGCTCATCCCCAAGCTGTCGCGCACATGCCCGATGTGCAGCTCCCCCATCAATTCCTTCAGACGGGAGGCGCGTGCCCCGCTGTCGAGACCGGGACGCGTTTCGAGAATCGCCATGATGTTGTCCGCCACGGTCAGACGGCGGAACACCGAGGGCTCCTGCGGAAGGTAGCCCAACCCCAGTTGCGCGCGCCGATGCATGGGCATGCGGCTGATGTCGCGGCTATCGAGGTAGATCTCACCCTGTTCGCAGCGCGTGAGGCCGACGATCATGTAAAAGGCCGTGGTCTTGCCGGCGCCGTTGGGCCCCAGCAGGCCCACCACCTCGCCGCTCTCCACTTCCAGGGACAAATCCCGCAGTACCTGCCGCGATTTGTAGCTTTTGGCGAGGTTCAGGGCCCGCAATACGCTCATGGTTTGGGATTGGCCGGCGGCGTGATGACGATATGCACGCGCTGGGAACCCTGTTCTGAACCTTCTGCAACGATGCTTTGCGCCAGGACGTTGTACTTCAGCGACTCGCCGCGAATTTCGTTCTGGCCGTCGCTCAACCAAGCGTTCTTGGATAGGTGCACCACACCCTTGGTCACGTCGTAATCGATGCTGTCGGCGTGCCCCTGCGCCAGCCGGCCGGTCTTCGCCATATGCTGCTCGAACGCGGCTGGTTTGCCGTTGACCAGGGCTTTGGCGAGAAGTTTTTTAGCGAAAGTGATTTCGGCCTCGTCGGAGGTGATCTGCCCTTGATCCATGGTGACTTTGACATTACCGCGAAACACCCAGCGGCTGTTGTCGAAGTCCAGGCCGGTGGCCTGTGCCAGATCGGCGGCCACCGACATGTCGCCCTGGGCGATGCGCACGTTGTGAAATACCAGATTGTTGTTCTTGTAGTCCAATTCTGAGGACTGCGCGTCCAGCGAAATGGTTTGCTGCTGCAGGTGCTGGGCGCGGGACTCGGAGCGGGGCAGCGCCGGTGTGAGCGGCAGCAGCGCCAGCGTGAGCGCCAGTGTGAGCGCCAGTGTGAGCGGCAGCGGCGCCGGCAGAGCTATAGCTTTAGGGGTGGAAGCGGCCATTCACTTTCGATTCTAGGCGCATCGTGCGCTCTTTCAAATTGGCGATAAGGCCGCGCGCGGTGATGCTGTGCTGCGCGAAATCGATGCGCACTTCGCTCTTGGTGCTCGCCACCGCGTCGGGGACATCGTAGCTCAGGGTGTCTGTATGAATAATGGCCGCACCCTCGCGGCCCGCGGCATCGCCCTGCAGGCGCACATTGCCGGACACATCCACCACCTTGCCGCCCGGCTCAACACGCGCGGTGTCGCCCACCATGACCCAGTTCTGCCCGGTCGGGGTCTGGTAAGCGACACGGATGTTGTACAGCGCCGCTTCGCTGCCATGCGCAATTTGCTCGATACGCTGTGCCTCGATGCGGATGCTGGGGTTGCCGGCGATGTCATAATCAGTGAGCACCGCGTTCTTCAAGTAATACCCCGGCAAATCGGCCTGTTTGATGTCGACCTGCGCCTGGCGGTGGCGTGCGGGGGAACTCAGTATCCAGGTGCTCACACACAGTGCCAGGACGGCCAGCACGGTGAATACTCGAAACAGCATCAGCGCCGTCCCGCATGAGTGGGCCGAAGTGCTGGGCGCGAACGTGGCGATGCCGCACGGGCGCGCAGCAGGGCATCGCAGAATTCGCGCACGGCACCCTGGCCGCCGTCGGCCTTGGCGATCCAATGCGCAGCCGACCTGACCAGCGGATGCGCGTCGGCAACGGCGCCTGCAACGCCGACCGCTGACATCAGCGCGAGATCCGGGGTGTCGTCGCAGATGCAGGCACAGTGCAGCGGGTCGATCGCCAGCTGTGCCGTCAGCCGCCGCAGCGCGGCCACTTTGTCGGAGCATCCTTGCACCACCCGGCGCACCCCCAATTCACGCATGCGGGTGGCGACGGCGGCCGAGCGCCGCCCGCTGAAGGCAGCTACCGCGATGCCGGCGGTCATCAAAAGTTTGATGCCGTGGCCGTCGCGCACGTGGAACACCTTGAGCGCCTCGCCGCGCGCCGCAAAATACAGGCGCCCATCGGTGAGCACGCCGTCGACGTCCAGGATGAGGAGCTCGATCCGCGCCAGCGGTGTGGCTTTGCGCGCTTTCAAACCACACCCGCTCGCAGCAGGTCGTGCACATTGAGCGCGCCCACGATGACATCGTCGGCGTCCACCACCACCAGCGAGGTGATGCGGTGGGTCTCCATCAAATGCACCGCTTCGGCGGCGAGCGTCGTGGGGCGCACGGTTTTCGCATGGCGGCTCATCACTTGATCCATGCGGGTGGTGCGCAAATCCCGCGACGCGTCGAGCGCCCGGCGCAGATCGCCGTCGGTGAATACGCCGAGGACATGCCAATTCTCGTCGACGATGGCCGTCATACCGAGGCCCTTGCGGGTCACTTCCATCAGGCCCTCCGCCAGCGAGTTGTCGGGGCGTACGGTCGGAATATCGGCACCGCTGCGCATGACATCGCTCACATGCAGCAGCAGCCGCCTGCCCAAGTTGCCTGCGGGGTGGGAGCGGGCAAAGTCCTCTTCGGTGAAGCCGCGTGCCTTCAGCAACGCCACCGCCAGTGCATCGCCCACGGCCAATGCCGCGGTGGTGCTGGCCGTGGGAGCGAGGTTCAGCGGGCAGGCCTCGGCCGGAACGCCGATGTCGAGGTGCACGGTGGCGATGCGCGCCAGCGCAGAGGTCGAATTCCCGGTAAATGCTATCAGCGGTAGCCCTAAGCGGGCGATCGCTGGCACGATGGTCAGGATCTCAGCGGTTTCCCCCGAATTTGACAGGGCCAGCACCGCATCGTCGCGCGTGATCATGCCCACGTCGCCGTGGCTGGCTTCGCCGGGGTGCATGAAAAACGCGGGCGTACCGGTACTGGCCAGGGTGGCGGCGATCTTGCCGCCGATATGACCGGATTTGCCCATCCCAGTGACCACCACGCGCCCGCGGCAATCAAGGCAGATGCGGCAGGCGCGGGCAAACTCCACCCCCAGCCGCGGCAGCTGCGCGCGCAAACCGTCAATTTCGATGCTGAGCGCCTGGCGGCCGAGATCGACGAGGACGTCGTCTGTGAACTCAAGATTCATGCGCGAATGATACAGCGGTTGCAGAACCCCAGCGCCGCTAGCGTAAGCTTGCGGGCTTCTTGACCCCGTTAAGTGCGGCGCGAAGCGCCTGGAGAATTCATGAATCCGCAGCAGGTAGCGCAAATCATCGAGTCCGGCCTGCCGGGTGCCAAGGCGCTGGTGAAGAGCGACGACAACGTGCATTTCGAGGCGGTGGTGATTGCGGCGGCCTTCTCCGGCAAGCGTTCCGTACAGCGCCATCAATTGGTGTACGGGACCTTGGGTGTGGCCGTGGGCAATGAAATTCACGCGCTGGCGTTGCAGGTGTTCACGCCGGAAGAATTCGCCAGCCAGGGGCCGGGAGGTGGATAAATTACAGATTCAGGGCGGTATTGCGCTCGAGGGCGAGATCCGCATTTCCGGCGCCAAGAACGCGACTTTGCCCATCTTGGCGGGGTGCTTGCTGGCGGACGGCCCGGTGACGGTGTCGAATGTGCCGCACCTGCAAGATGTCACCACCATGATCGAATTGCTGGGCCGCATGGGCGTCTCCGTGACCATCGATGAAAAGATGCGCATCGAAGTGGATGCCTCGACGATCGAGAACTATTTCGCGCCCTATCAATTGGTAAAGACCATGCGCGCCTCGATACTGGTATTGGGGCCGCTGCTGGCGCGATTCGGTCAAGCCGATGTGTCATTACCGGGAGGCTGCGCGATCGGCGCCCGCCCGGTCAACATCCACGTGGCCGGCTTGCAGGCCATGGGCGCCGACATTCACATCGAGAACGGCTACATCAAGGCGCGTGCCGACCGGTTGCGGGGCACGCGGCTGGTGCTGGAGACCGTGACGGTCACGGGCACCGAGAATCTCATGATGGCGGCCACCTTGGCGGACGGGGAGACGGTGCTCGAGAACGCGGCGCGTGAGCCGGAAGTGGTGGATCTGGCGAATTTTCTCATCGCCATGGGCGCCAAGATCAAGGGCGCGGGGACGGATCGCATCGTCATCGAGGGGGTGAAGCGCCTGAACGGCACTACTTACGAAGTACTGCCCGATCGCATCGAGGCGGGCACGTACTTGGTGGCCGGCGCCATCACCGGCGGCCATGTTCGGGTCAAGAATACGCGCCCGGAGCATCTGGATGCGGTGGTCGACAAGCTGAAGGAGGCCGGCGCCAAAATGGATGTCGGCGACAACTGGATCGAAGTGGACATGCGCGGACGGCGGCCGGATTCGGTGGACATTCGCACGGCGCCGTATCCGGCGTTCCCGACGGATATGCAGGCGCAGTTTGCCGCGCTCAATACGGTGGCGAACGGCGTCGGCACCATCATCGAAACGATTTTCGAAAATCGCTTCATGCACATGCTGGAAATGCGGCGCATGGGCGCGGAGATCCGCCTCGAGGGCAACACTGCCATCATCAAGGGGGTGGAAAAGCTAACCGCGGCTCCGGTGATGGCCACGGACCTGCGCGCCTCGGCGAGCCTGGTGCTGGCGGCGCTGGTGGCGGACGGCCGCACCGAGATCGAACGCATTTATCATATCGATCGCGGCTATGAGGCGATCGAAGAAAAGCTGCAGCAGTTGGGCGCGAAGATCAGGCGCACGCCGGCGTGATCATTGGTTCTGAAGTTGACGGGTCGGCCGCTCCACGACCTTGAGACTGACCTTGTAATTCTGGTTGCCATGCCGGCCTTCGAGTTCCACCTGTGCGCCCGGCGGCAGCGCCGCCACCCGGCTGACGAGATCCTGGGCGCTCTTCACCGGTTCGCCGCGGAAGGCCTTGATCAAGTCGCCGGGACGAACCCCGGCCTCGAATGCCGGGCTCTTGACGAGGATGTTCACCACGGTGACTCCGCCCCCCGTCGCGATGCCGAGCTGCGCGGCCTGCTCGTCGGACAAGTCCTGCGGCACGAAACCCAGCCAGCCGCGCACCACGTGGCCACGCTTCAGGATTTGTTCCATGACGCCGCGCACCAGATTGACGGGGATGGCAAAGCCGATGCCCTCAGGCCCGCCGTAACTGCGGTTGAGCACTGCGGTGTTGATGCCCACCAGGTCACCGTGCGCATCGACGAGGGCGCCGCCGGAATTGCCGAGGTTGATGGCGGCGTCGGTCTGAATGAAATTCTCGAAAGTCGCAAGCCCGAGCTGGCCGCGGCCGGTGGCGCTCACGATGCCCTGCGTGACCGTTTGGCTCAGGCCGTAGGGGTTGCCGATGGCGAGCGCGATGTCCCCCACCCGCAGCGTGTCCGAGCGCCCCAGGGGCATGATGGGCAGCTTGCTCAAACCCAGGTGCAGAATTGCGAGATCGGTATCCGGATCCTGGCCGACGATGGTCGCCTCGGCGATGCGGCCGTCGCCCAACTGAACCCTGATGGAATCCGCGCCCGCAATGACATGTTGATTGGTCACGATGGTGCCTTCGCCACTGACGATCACGCCCGAGCCCAAGCTGCGCTCGACGCGCTGCCGGTAGCTGGGCCAAAAATCACCGAACAATTGATTGAGCGCGGGTGCCTGGGTGCGCTCCGTAACAACGCGTGCGGTATATATGTTCACGACCGCCGGAGCCGCGCGCGCCACTGCATCGGCGAAGCTCTGTATGACCACGGCAGGACGCGAGTACGGCGTGGGCGTTGACGCCGCCGGCGCGACGGTTTCGCCCAGCAGTGCCGGTTTCCACCAGACCACCAGAAACGCCGCCGCCAAGCCGACTACGACGGCTCTGACGAAAAAACTCATGAGGACGCGAGTGTTCTGCAATTATTATCGCTCTTCGGGCCTTAAGGGATATTCGCTTATCTGTGTATAATGCGCTCCCAATATTCTTTGGGAAACACTACGGCAACAGGGGTTTACGTGAAGTTTTGTCAACAATGCTTGGGGGCAATTGAATGAGTGATCAGGTTGACCATAGCCGGCGCCGCTTGTTGACGGCGGCTACAGTCGGCACCGGGGCGATCGGCGTCGCGTTCGCGGCGGTTCCTTTTCTGTCGTCGTGGCAGCCAAGTGCACGCGCCAAGGCGCTCGGCGCGCCGGTCGAAGTGGATGCATCCAAGCTCGAGGCCGGCCAGATGCTGAAAGTGGTGTGGCGCGGCCAGGCAGTGTTCGTGGTGCGGCGGGTCAAGAACATCGTGGCGCAATTGGGCAATCACGACGCCATGCTGGCGGACCCTCAGTCCGACGATTCCTTGCAACCCGACTACATCAAATCCACAGGTGCGGCACGCGCGCGCAACCCCGAGTACTGGGTTGGGTTGGCGGTGTGCACCCACTTGGGCTGCTCGCCGCTCGGCGCCTTCGAAGCGAACAATTCATTCCAGGTGGCCGGCGCCGACTTGGGCGCCAATTGGCCGGGCGGCTTCTACTGCCCCTGTCATGGCTCCAAATATGATTTGTCGGGCCGAGTGTTCAAGAGCATGCCGGCGCCGAAGAACCTGACGGTCCCGCCGTATGCGTTCGCGAAAGATACCCGCATTGTGATCGGCGTCGACGACGCCCCCAAAGTTTAGACCAGAAGAGGTTCGCGATGGCCGGAGAAAGATTGTTGGGATGGATCGATCAGCGATTTCCGCTGACTAAGTTGTGGAAGGAACAAGTCTCCGAGTATTACGCGCCGAAGAATTTCAACTTCTGGTACTACTTCGGCTCGCTGGCCATGTTGATTCTGGTGAATCAGCTGGTGACCGGGATCTTCCTCACGATGAACTACAAGCCCTCCTCGGCCGAGGCGTTCTCGTCCGTCGAATACATCATGCGGGACGTGAATTGGGGCTGGCTGATCCGCTACCTGCACTCAACCGGTGCGTCGGCGTTTTTTATCGTGGTGTACCTGCACATGTTTCGCGCGTTGCTGTACGGCTCACACCGCAAGCCGCGCGAGCTGCTGTGGATCTTCGGCTGCTTGATTTTCTTGCTGCTGATGGCCGAAGGCTTCATGGGCTATGTGCTGCCCTGGGGCAACATGAGCTACTGGGGCGCGCAGGTGATCGTGTCCCTGTTCGGCAGCCTGCCGGTGGTGGGTTCGAGCCTGGTCGAGTGGATCCGCGGCGACTATTACATTGCAGATGCCACCTTGAACCGCTTCTTCGCGCTGCACGTGGCCGCGCTGCCGCTGGCGCTGGTGTTTCTCGTCATCGCGCATCTCATGGCGCTGCACGAAGTGGGCTCCAACAATCCCGACGGCATCGACATCAAGAAGCACAAGGACGCGCAAGGACATCCCCTCGACGGGATTCCCTTCCACCCGTACTACACGGTGAAGGACTTGGTCGGAGTCGCGGGTTTCCTGCTGGTGTTTTGCGCGGTGATTTTCTTTGCGCCGACCTTCGGCGGATTGTTCTTGGAATCACCTAATTTCGAACCCGCCAATGCGCTGCAGACCCCGCCGCACATTGCGCCGGTGTGGTACTTCACGCCGTTCTACGCCATGTTGCGCGCCGTGCCGTCGTTTGCGGGCACCCAGGTCTGGGGCGTGCTGGTGATGGGGGCCTCCATCGTGGTGTTGTTCTTCCTGCCGTGGCTAGACCGCTCGCCGGTGAAATCCATCCGCTACCGCGGTCCGATTTACAAGATCATGCTGGCCATCTTCGTTCTGTCTTTCCTCGCCTTGGGCGTCTGCGGCCTGAAACCTCCTTCGGGCATCTACCCGACCTTGGCCAAAGTCTGCACCGTTTTGTACTTTGCTTTCTTTTTGCTGATGCCCTGGTACACGAAGTTCGACAGCGTGAAGCAGGTGCCGGAAAGGGTCACCGGACATGTATAAAAGTTGGCTATTGATTACCGTAGCGCTGTTCTCCGCCGGTTCCGTCACCGCCGAGGAGGAGGGCGGCATCGGCCTCCAACATGCCGGCACGGACATCGCCAACAGCGAATCCCTGCAGCGCGGCGCGCGTAATTTCATGAACTACTGTTCCGGCTGCCACTCGCTGAAATATCTGCGCTACAACCGCATGGCAGAGGACCTGAAGATCCCGGAGTCGGAGCTCCCCGGCAATTTGATGTTCACGACGGACAAGGCCTTTGAGACGATCAATTCGGCCATGCCCGCGGATTCCGAGAGCTGGTTCGGCAAGCAACCGCCGGACCTGTCGCTGATGGCCCGAGCCCGCGGGACGGACTACCTTTTCTCGTATCTGAAGGGCTTCTACGTCGATAAGACCCGCCCCTGGGGGGTCAATAATTTGTACCTCCCCAGCACTGCAATGCCGCACGTGCTGCAGTACCTGCAGGGTTTGCAGAAACCGGTGTACAAGAATGAGCCGGACGCGCAGGGCAATGCCAGAATGGTGCTGACGAGCCTCGACATAATGACCCCAGGCGTCATGAAGCCAGAGGAGTATGATCAGTTCGTTCGGGACATCGTGAATTTCCTCGACTATGCCGGTGAGCCCGTCAAGGAGAAACGCCAATCGATGGGCGTTTTTGTGACGCTGTTTTTGCTGGTGTTCCTTGTGTTCGCCTACTTGCTGAAGAAAGAATATTGGAAGGACGTCCACTGACGCAGCAGCGGGGAGTCCCGTATGTTCCCAGGAGATCGCGTTAGTGGCACGTCGCTCGGTGATGACACTGTTTTCCGCACCGGCTGACCCCTGGAGTCACCGGACGCGCTTGGTGCTTGCCGAGAAGGGCATCGCGATCGAGTTGATCAATGTCGACCCGAACAATTTGCCGGAAGACCTGCTCGACCTCAACCCCTATCACAGCGTACCCACCTTGGTGGATCGCGACCTGGTGCTGTACGACTCGCGCGTCATCATCGAATACTTGGATGAGCGCTTCCCGCATCCGCCGCTGATGCCCATCGACCCGGTCACGCGCGCGCAGTTTCGGGTGGCGTTGTATCGAGTGGAGCGCGACTGGTACGCCTTGGCGCACGACATCGAACTGGATCCGCAGAGCAAGACGGCGGCACATAGCCGCAAAGTGTTGGGCGAAGCGATCTCCGCCAGTGCCGAGGTGTTCAAGGCGAAGCCGTTTTTCTTGAGCGACGAATTTTCCTTGGTCGATGCCAGCATCGCGCCGATTTTGTGGCGCCTGCCGAGCTACGGCATCGAGCTGCCGCCGCAGGCGGCCCCCATCCAAAAGTACATGAATTCGATCTTTGCGCGCTCGACGTTTCGCGCCAGCCTCACCGAAGCCGAACGGGACATGCGCCATTGAAGCCGAGGCGCCCGTATCTACTTCGTGCCCTGCACGAGTGGATTTCCGACAGCGGTGAAACGCCGCACATCGTGGTGGACGCGGCGGCCGAGGGGGTGACCGTGCCTCGCCAGTATGTGAAGGACGGCAAAATCGTTCTCAATGTGAGCTTTTCGGCCACGCAGATGCTGAAGCTGGGCAATGATTTCGTCAGTTTCGAGGCGCGTTTCGGCGGGGTCGGCGTCGCGGTGCAGGTGCCGGTACGGGCAATCCTCGGCATATATGCCCGAGAAACCGGCCAGGGCATGATATTCCCCGAGGGCGATGCGGATCCCGATCCCACGGACGGGCCGCCGGCAGCGCCCGCCGGCAAGGATAGCGAGGCCAAGCCCAAATCGAAGCGCCCGAAGCTGCAAGTGGTCAAGTAGCGCGAAACGCGTCCTTGATCCAGTGGATGCGCGGCGCCGCGTCCGGCAGTCCTTCCACGCCGACGACATCGAAGCGCACGGGCAACGCGTGCCACTGAAGATTGCGCTGCCAGAAGTAGCGTGTGGCGCGGATCAGCTTGCGCTGCTTGAAGGCGTTCACCGACGCGAGCGCGCCGCCGAATTCCATGCGGACCCGCTGCCGCACTTCGACGATGGCCAGCACGCTGCCGTCGAGGCAGACGAGATCGAGTTCCCCGGCCCGGCACCGCAAGTTTCGCGCCAGAACCTTGGCACCCCGCGCTTGCAGGTACTCTGCCGCGAGCTGTTCAGCGGCGGCGCCGCGCGCGATCTTAGGATTCGTGGACACGGCGCTGAGAGTGCACGGAGTGGGGCGGGCGGTCAGCAGGGATAAGAGGCCGCTTCGTGGCAAAATGAATCGATTCCTATGAAACACCACCACACGCCCACTTAACGGCGTGTGCCGCGCCAAGGGCGTGGCGCCGGAGGCGTTCTTTTTATTGCCGGTGGGGGGGCGCGGCGGTTGCAGCGGCGCGAAGACAGGGCGATCGAAAACTAGAATGAGCGCGGCGTTCGATGTCTTTATTCGCAGACATTTTCGGATCGAGTTGCCTTGCAGTAGCATTTATGTCAAATGAAGCGCGCATTCGACAAAGTACTTAGTCAGCTGCAGGCCGGTGAAGATCTGGTCGCGGCCGGAGTGGATCAATTGTCGCGCCGCTGGCAGGCCTCAGCGACCTTCATCGGAAAGTTGTGCACGGAAACGGATCGGTGGCAGACGGCGTTGCGTCAGATCCAGGCGCCGCTGCGCCAAATGCAAAAGCCGGTCAATCTGGCCGAAATCCTGCGGACCCGCACCATCCCTTAAGGCTTAGGGCGACGACAGAGCGTTCGGCACGCCATTCCTTATCTGTGCCCACTCGAGTTCACGACGGATCCGATTGTGTTCGTCGAGGTGCAATTTGCCGGACACCCCCGAAATCTCGCCCGCCGCCGCGGGAGACTTCGAACGCAGCACCGGCACCAGACGATAGGCGTCGAATCCAAACGCATACAGCCGATCGCGCCGTGCGGTCCGTGCCGGCCACGCCGCGCGCACCGAATCACGAATCTGCGTGGTGACAGGATCGTCGGAAATCATCCAGGGCATGTCGGGAAACATCATGCCATCGAGGTCGCTGTTAGCCGAGGAGTCGGGTTCGAAACTGTCGGACATGGAGTACACCGGCACGTCGCCGGCGTATTCAAATTTGAGCTGCGGCAGAATTTGACGGGCGACGCCCGCGGTGCCGGCCACGAATATGAAGGCAGCATCCGTGCGATGCGTCGGCGGCTCGCCCTTGACGATGCGCACCTGCAGGACCTGCTTGATAATGCCAGAGAAATCGACCTGAGACGGGTCGTAGCGCTGGCTGTCGAGCACCGCCCCGCCGTGATGCGCCAGCTCGTCGGCAAAGGCGGCGGCCACGCGACTGCCCAACTCGCCGCTGGGCACGATGACCACGCCGTTGAGCCGGCCGTCGGTGACGGCGTGCCGGGCGACCATGCGTGCCTCGTCTTCCGGGAACAGTGCAAACTCATAGAAGTCCTTGGGCGCAATCACTCCTTCGCCCAGAAAATTCAAGGCCAGCACCGGAGTGTGACCGTCGCTTAACGGGGCGATCGCCGCCACGTCTTCCTTGGTGAGCGGGCCGACCACGAAGCCGGCGCCCTCCGAGACGGCATGGGCGTAGGCGCTGGCCACGGATTCCGCGGCCACGTCGTAAATTTTCAAGCGCGGCCGCTTCGCCGCATCTTGTTCCAGGTAGGCGGCAATGAAGCCGTCACGCACTGCGACCCCGATGGCCTCGGATCGACCGGACAACGGCAGCAACAGTGCGATGGCATCGGGATATTCCGTGGCCGTGGCGATCTGCGTCGATGCCTGGTTAAGGACGCTGTCGTTCGCCGGATGTTGCGGGTAGGCACGTTTCCAGTTGGTGAGTGCGGCGGCAGCGCGCATGGGATCGCGGGCGAGCGCGACGGCCACCGGGCCCAATTCCAGCCAGCCGACCACGATGGGGTCGGCGGTCTTCGGCGGTGGCTTTAGGGATTGGCCGTGTTCGGCGGCGCTGCGAATGCGGGTGTACAACTCGTCGCGATTGGCGCGCAGGGCAGCCGGGTTGGTCAAGAAGCGCTCGCGTTCCACCAGGGCGCGCGTGCCTTCGACCGGGTGACCGGTGAGAAAGGCACTGCGGCCGCGGATCCACCAGTAGTTCTGCGCCTGATCGGCCGCGGTGGGCACGGGAATCAGATCCAATTCGTGAATGGCGCGGCTGCCGTCGTTCTCGGCATAGGCAATCTCCGCCGCAACCAGCGCGTGTTCGGTGGGAAGCCGGGTGCGCGCCTCGGCCGATACGCCGGCGAACGCGGCTTTGGCGGCCACGAGATTGCCGGCGGCCAGCCATTGCTCGGCGCTCAACAATGCGTAGCTATCATGATTACCGGGTTGTGCGGCGGCGAGGCCGGCAAAGGCCTGTGCCGCTTCGGCGTGCTTGCCCTCTGCGCTCAGGCGCAGCGCCTGCGCCTGCTGGTCCTGAGGGGGAGTTTCCTGCTTCACCAGGCTGCAGGCCGCCAACAGCAGCGATACCGCGAGCGCCGCAGAAAGCGGCCGCCGTGGACGTCGAGTGATCGCTGCCATACCCTGCACTCCAGAATCCTTAATGGGCGAAGATTATAGTGGTTAACACGGCGGGGCGGTTGTACGTGGTCGCGACGCCGATCGGCAATTTGGGCGATTTGGGCGCGCGTGCGCGCGAGATTTTGCAGACCGTGTCCTTGATTGCGGCCGAAGACACGCGCCATACGGGGGTTCTGCTCAAGCATTTCGCCATTCAGACGCCGCAACTGTCCCTGCACGATCACAATGAGCAGCAGCGCGCGGGCGAGATCATCCGGCGACTGCAAGCGGGCGAGTCGGTGGCGCTGGTCAGCGATGCGGGCACGCCTGCCATCAGCGATCCGGGATTTGAATTGGTGCGTGCGGTGGCGGCGGCCGGCCTCGAGATCATTGCGATTCCCGGACCTTGCGCAGCCATCGCGGCGTTGTCCATTGGCGCGCTGCCGACGGATCGCTTCTGCTTCGAGGGATTTCTGCCGGCGCGCGGCGCGGCGCGGCGCAAGCGGCTCGAGCGCTTGGCGAGCGAGGCGCGCACATTGGTGCTGTATGAAGCGCCGCATCGAGTGCGCGAGACGCTGGAGGATTGTGCGGCGGCTTTCGGCGGCGAGCGCAGCGCCACCGTGGCGCGCGAAATCACCAAGATGCATGAAACGACGTATCGCGGGTCGCTGCAGGAACTGCTGGTGCGCGCGGGCGAGGATGCAGATTTCGGCCGCGGCGAAATCGTGCTGCTGATCGGCGGCGCGCCGCAATCGGGCGACGATGATGAACGGGGCGCCGACGGCCACGGCGGCGCGCTCGACCGGGTGTTGAAAATCCTGCTGGCGGAATTGCCGCTGAAGCAGGCGGCGGGTCTGGCTGCGAAAATCACCGAGGCGCGCGACAACGAAGCCTACAAGCGGGCGCTGCAGCTCAAGCAAACCTGATAAGGTGCTGCCCAAGAGTCGGCCAGACAGTCGCTGTGTGCGCAAGCACATGGAGGAAAGTCCGGGCTCCATAGGGCAAGGTGCCAGGTAACGCCTGGGGGGCGCGAGCCCACGGAAAGTGCAACAGAAAGATACCGCCTAAGTGCCGCGCAAGCGGTAACGGTAAGGGTGAAATGGTGCGGTAAGAGCGCACCGCGCGGGTGGCAACATCAGCGGCACGGCAAACCCCACCTGGAGCAAGGCCAAATAGGGAAGCACGCGGCGCAAGCCGCACCATGTGGCCCACATGAGGCTTCCGGGTAGGTCGCTAGAGCTGCGCGGCGACGCGCATCCCAGAGGAATGACTGTCCAAGACAGAACCCGGCTTAACGGCCGACTCTTTTTTAGCCCTGACGCGCCCTGTTCACGGGGCCTTGGGAAGGCCCCGATCGAGAGCGAGGCCGGTTCGGAGTCGGAGGCGCTGATGCGCCAGCATCGCCGCGCGATCGCCGAAATTAGAAGAAGATCGCGGCTTTTGGCTCCTGCGACGCTTTTTAGTAAAAACTCCTAACAGATTGATTCAAAACCAACTCGTCTCCGGGCCGTCGCGGCATTGTACAAAATGTGACCTAAGTCACTGTCGGGCGGGGGTTTTTTTAACTTAACACGTTGACACTGCGGCGCTGCGCTCCCTATAGTGGTGCCCGGTGGGAAATTGTGGGAGAGAGTGG